>JBNLBY010000053.1:0-18544 GCA_050303535.1 Sideroxydans sp.
AATGGAGCATAAGAAAACGGGGGCCACGCCCCCGTATGTCGAATTAAACGCCTTCAGCCGGCTGATCGGTCACTGGTGCGGTCGGAGCCTCATCCTTGGGCGGCTCTGGAGCTTTATTGCTCGGCGCCGGTTTAGGCGGACGCGGCGGATTGCCAGCCATGATGTCGTTGATCTGGTCTGCATCAATGGTTTCCCATTCCAGTAGCGCCTTGGTCATGGCCTCGATCTTTTCGCGGTTCGCTTCGATCAGACTGCGTGCCAATGCATATTGCTGGTCGATGATACGGCGGATTTCGGCATCCACCTGCTGCATGGTCGCTTCGGAAATGTTTTTGTGCGTCGTTACCGAACGCCCGAGGAATACTTCACCGTCGTTTTCAGCGTACACCATCGTACCGAGCGCCTCGGACATCCCCCATTGTGTGACCATCTTGCGTGCCATGTCGGTGGCTCGCTCGAAGTCGTTGGAAGCACCCGTGGTCATCTGATTCATGAATATCTCTTCCGCGATACGGCCGCCGAACAGTACAGCGATGGTGGACAGAATACGATCCTTGTCCATACTGTAGCGATCTTCCGACGGCAACTGCATGGTCAAACCCAGTGCACGGCCACGCGGAATGATAGTGACTTTATGCACAGGGTCAGTTTTGGGCAGCAGCTTTGCCACCAGCGCATGGCCGGACTCGTGATACGCCGTATTACGGCGCTCTTCCTCCGGCATAATCATGGACTTGCGCTCGGTACCCATCATGATTTTGTCCTTGGCCGATTCAAAATCGTCCATTTCGACAAAGCGCTTGCTGCGCCGGGCCGCAAACAATGCCGCCTCATTTACCAGATTGGCCAGATCGGCACCGGACATGCCGGGTGTGCCGCGCGCCAGAATATCGGCTTTCACATCCGAAGCCACCGGGACTTTACGCATATGCACCATGAGGATCTGCTCGCGGCCGCGAATGTCCGGCAACGGCACCACCACCTGACGGTCGAAACGCCCCGGACGCAGCAGCGCCGGATCCAGCACATCGGGACGGTTGGTCGCGGCGATCACGATCACACCGCTCGCCCCTTCAAAACCATCCATTTCCACTAGCAAGGCATTCAATGTTTGTTCGCGCTCGTCGTTGCCGCCACCCAGGCCTGCCCCGCGCTGGCGACCGACCGCATCGATTTCATCGATAAAGACGATGCACGGTGATTGTTTCTTGGCCTGCTCAAACATATCGCGCACACGCGCAGCACCAACGCCAACGAACATCTCGACAAAATCGGAACCGGAAATGGAGAAGAATGGCACCTTGGCTTCGCCCGCGATAGCTTTGGCCAATAGCGTCTTGCCGGTACCGGGACTGCCCACCATCAGCACGCCGCGCGGGATGCGCCCGCCGAGGTTCTGGAACTTGGAAGGGTCGCGCAGAAAATCGACCAGCTCGGAAACGTCTTCCTTGGCTTCGTCACAACCTGCCACGTCGGCAAAAGTCACGCGTTCCTTGGCGTCATCCAGCATACGTGCCTTGCTCTTGCCAAAGGAAAAGGCGCCACCGCTCTTGCCGCCCTGCATTTGTCGCATGAAGAATATCCATACGCCGATCAACAACAACATGGGGAACCAGGATACAAAAATATTCATCAGGAAGGATTGCTCTTCCTCAGGCTTGGCTTCAATTTCCACGCCGTGTTTCAGCAAATCTGAGACCATCCACAGGTCGCTGGGGGCATAACTGGTGATGCGTTTGCCTTCAGTGGTAGTCGCCTTTAACGTACGCCCTTCGATGGTTACTTTCTCAATGTGGCCCGATCTCACTTCATCGAGAAATTGCGAATAATCCAGTTTTACCTGCACAGTCGAAAGCTGGCGTGCATTGAATTGGTTAAACACGGTCATCAGCACCATTGCCACAACCAACCAGATCCCGACACTCTTGAATAAATTATTCACAACATGCCCCTTTATGAGCGATAAATCGAAGTTACATTAGACACTGTCCGCAGCGATTACTCAAGCTTGGACAACCCCACCAGATACTGTTCACTACTGCGATCCCGCGAGGCTTTCGGCTTGCGCGTAACCACTTTAGCGAAATGGTTGCGTGCCAGTTTCAGAAAATCCTCAAAACCAGCGCCCTGGAACACTTTGACCAGGAATGAACCGCCCGGAGTCAAATGCGTGACAGCAAAATCCAGTGCCAGTTCAGCCAGATGCATGGAACGTGCCTGATCTGACGAACCAACGCCACTTATATTGGGGGCCATATCCGAAATTACAAGGTCGATCCGGCGCCCTGCCAGTTTTTCTTCAAGTTGTGCCAACACACTGTCTTCGCGGAAGTCACCCTGAATGAACTCCACACGCGGCAATGGATGAAGCGGAAGCAGGTCCAAAGCAATAATGCGCCCTTGCGGGCCCAATTTACCTGCCACCACCTGACACCAGCCGCCAGGTGTCGCCCCCAGATCCACCACCACCATACCGGGCTTGATCAGGTGATCACGTTCGTCGATCTCCAGTAATTTGAAAGCAGCGCGCGAGCGATACCCTTCCTTCTGCGCACGCTGCACAAACGGATCGTTCACATGCGCTTTCATCCATTGTTTGCTGGTTTTGGAAGCCTTCATCGTCTAGAATCCGCCCGTCGAATCAGGAAGGTCATCATGTTATCTCTCTCCGTCAACCAGCGCCTCGCACTCAAGGGACGTGCTCATACACTCAAACCCATCGTCATTATCGGCAATGCCGGATTGACACCTGCCGTTCTGAACGAAATCGAGCGCAGCCTGAAAAGCCATGACCTGCTGAAAATCCGCGTCATGAGTGATGACCGTAAAGTACGTGAAACAATGTTGCAGGAAATCTGCGAACTGCTAAACGCGGGTGCCGTACAGCATATCGGCAAAATCCTGGTCGTATACCGCCCGCTGGAAATACCCATTATCAAAGCTCCCAAACGCCGCCGGGGCAAACCGCTCACCAAGAAACAACTCGCCGCCCGCTCGTAGGCCAAGCTGCGCTTGGCTGGAACAGGGAAAGAGTAAAGCCAGGATTTACCCTTCTCCTTTACCCCTTCCCTCTTCCCCGCTGTTAGATATATTGCACTTGGACAACCTCATACTCCCGTATCCCGCCGGGAGCCTGCACTTCCGCGATATCCCCCTCAACTTTGCCGATCAGCGCGCGCGCAATCGGTGAACTGATCGAAATCTTGCGTTGTTTGATATCGGCCTCATCATCGCCGACGATCTGGTACGTCACAACATCGCCATTGTTCGCATCTTCCAGAATCACTGTCGACCCGAATACGCAGCGTCCGTCTGCGTTCAATGTTTTCGGATCGATAATCTGCGCGCTACCCAGTTTGAATTCCAGTTCGACAATACGTCCTTCGACAAAAGACTGGCGCTCTTTGGCTGCCTCGTATTCAGCGTTTTCCGACAGATCGCCCTGCGCACGCGCTTCGGCAATGGCATTGATGACCGAAGGCCTTTCCACCGTCTTCAGATGGTGCAATTCTTTGCGCAATAACTCTGCGCCGTTCACGGTCAATGGAACCTTACTCATGCTGATCCCCTTCTTTATTATTTCTTAAAGCGACGATGCAGAAACTGCACATCATAGACTTGCAACTCAATCAGGTGCTGCATACCCAGGCAGGCTGCTCGTGCACCAGCAAGCGTAGTGTAATACGTTATCCGGCCTTGCAGCGCCGCATGACGAATGGAATACGAATCGCGCATCACGGAAGGACGGCTGTCGACCGTATTGACAATGAGAGCGACATCTCCATTCTTGATCATATCGACGATATGCGGGCGGCCTTCGGCCACTTTATTCACGGTTTTTACCTCTATACCGGCTTTCACAATAGCCGAGGCAGTGCCACGCGTTGCAAGTAGCGTGAATCCCAGTTGATTCAAGGCGCGCGCAACCTCTACCGCACCGGCCTTGTCTTCTTCGCGTACGCTGATAAAGGCTTTGCCGCCTTTGGGCAATTTCACGCTGGCGGCCATTTGCGATTTAACGAAAGCTTCGGCAAAAGTATCGCCTACACCCATGACCTCGCCTGTGGATTTCATCTCCGGCCCCAGGATGGTGTCGACGCCAGGGAACTTGATGAACGGAAACACTGCTTCTTTCACTGAAAAATAGGGTGGAATAATCTCTTTTTTCACCCCTTGCTGAGCCAATGTCTGGCCGGCCATGCAACGTGCAGCAATCTTGGCCAGCGGCACCCCGGTTGCCTTGGATACATAGGGCACGGTGCGCGATGCGCGCGGATTCACTTCCAGTACATAAACCGTCTCACCCTGAATGGCAAACTGCACGTTCATCAGGCCGACCACATTGAGTTCTTTGGCCATCGCAACAGTTTGACGTCGCAATTCATTCTGCATTTTGGAAGATAGTGAATGCGGCGGCAAAGAGCAGGCTGAGTCACCGGAATGCACGCCCGCCTGTTCGATGTGCTCCATGATGCCTCCGATGATGACCTCAGTGCCGTCGGATACCGCATCCACATCCACCTCAATCGCATCATTGAGAAAGCGGTCGAGCAGAATGGGCATGCGCTCGGGATAAATCTTGGACATCTCCTCGGCATCGCGCATATAGCGCTCAAGATCGGGCTGTGCATGAATGATCTCCATGGCACGTCCGCCCAGCACATTGGATGGCCGCATCACCAGCGGATAGCCGATCTCTTCTGCGCCGGCAATACCGTCCGCCACATTGCTTGCCGTGCGGTTGGGCGGCTGCTTCAATTCCAGCTTGCGCAGCATGGCCTGGAAACGTGCACGATCTTCCGCGCAATCAATCATATCCACCGAAGTACCAATGATGGGCACGCCATTCTTCGCCAGACCGTTCGAAAGCTTCAACGGCGTCTGGCCACCATATTGCACGATCACACCTTCAGGTTTTTCCACGGCCACCACTTCCAGCACATCTTCCAGCGTGAGGGGTTCGAAGTAGAGACGATCCGACGTATCGTAATCGGTTGAGACGGTCTCCGGATTGCAATTGACCATGATGGTTTCGAAGCCGTCCTCGCGCATCGCCAGTGCAGCATGTACGCAGCAATAGTCGAATTCGATACCCTGCCCGATGCGGTTCGGCCCGCCACCCAGCACCATGATTTTTTTCCTGTTACTCGGCTGCGCCTCGCACTCTTCCTCGTAAGTGGAATACATATAGGCAGTGTTGGTGGCGAATTCGGCAGCACAGGTGTCAACACGCTTGAACACCGGGCGCACTCCCAGGGCATGGCGGTAGGCCTGCACCGACGATCCCTGAATACCCAGCAGGGCAGCGATGCGCTCATCGGCAAAACCGCAACGTTTCAGGACGCGTAAATCGTCCGCACTCAGGCTTTCCAGCGTGCGGCCATTCAATTCCTGCTCCTGACGGATCAGGTCGGCTATTTGCACCAGGAACCATGGATCGATCTTGCTGACGTTGAACACTTCTTCCACACTCATGCCAAGGCGGAAAGCGTCGCCCACCGCCCAGATACGATCCGGCCCCGGATTGCCGAGTTCGGAAATAATATCCTCACGATCAGTAAATTTACTGTCCAACCCGTTCACACCAACCTCCAGACCACGCAAGGCTTTCTGGAACGACTCCTGGAAGGTGCGGCCGATCGCCATCACTTCACCCACCGATTTCATCTGCGTGGTCAAACGGTCGTTGGCCTGCGGAAATTTCTCGAATGCAAATCTGGGAATTTTTGTGACCACATAATCGATAGTCGGCTCGAATGAAGCCGGGGTGCCGCTGCGACACGTTACCGCGGAGCGGCCGTTCGCGGGAGCAGCGGCTGGCCGACCCTCCCCGCTGACAGGCGCCTCCGACGCTGACGTGTCCGGGTCGGCACCACCGGTAACCTCATTCTCAAGTTCATCCAGCGTATAGCCCACCGCAAGCTTGGCTGCCACCTTTGCAATAGGAAAGCCAGTGGCCTTGGAGGCCAGCGCCGAAGAACGTGAAACGCGCGGATTCATCTCGATTATCACCATGCGCCCATCATCCGGGTTGATAGCGAACTGGACATTGGAACCGCCCGTATCCACGCCGATCTCGCGCAGGACCGCCAGCGAGGCATCACGCATGATCTGGTATTCCTTGTCGGTCAGCGTCTGTGCCGGTGCGACGGTAATGGAATCGCCGGTATGTACGCCCATCGGGTCGAGGTTTTCGATGGAACAGATGATGATGCAATTGTCGTTGTGGTCACGCACAACTTCCATCTCGTATTCTTTCCAGCCGAGCAGCGATTCCTCGATCAGCAGTTCACTGGTCGGCGAGGCTTCCAGGCCGCGCTCGCAAATCGCCACGAACTCTTCGCGGTTGTAGGCGATACCGCCGCCGCTTCCACCCATGGTAAATGAAGGGCGGATAATGGCGGGAAAACCCAGTGCCAGTTGCACCTGCAATGCCTCTTCCATGGAGTGTGCAATGGCAGAACGCGCCGACGACAGGCCGATTCTGGTCATCGCATCCTTGAATTTCTCGCGGTCTTCCGCCTTGTCGATGGCGTCGCGCGACGCTCCGATCATTTCGACATCATATTTTTCCAGTATGCCTTGCTTGGCCAGATCCAGTGCGCAGTTCAGCGCAGTCTGACCGCCCATGGTTGGCAGAATGGCGTCCGGTTTTTCTTTGGCGATGATCTTCTCCACCATCTGCCAGGTAATTGGCTCGATGTAAGTGGCATCGGCCATCTCCGGATCGGTCATGATGGTTGCCGGATTCGAGTTCACCAGAATGACGCGGTAACCCTCCTCCTTGAGCGCCTTGCACGCCTGCGCTCCGGAATAATCGAATTCGCACGCCTGTCCGATGACGATGGGACCTGCGCCGATGATCAGAATGGATTTGATATCAGTACGCTTTGGCATTTACTTCTTCTCCATCATCGCCACAAAGCGATCGAACAACGGGGCAACATCATGCGGACCGGGACTCGCCTCGGGGTGGCCCTGGAAACAGAACGCAGGTTTGTCGGTCAGTTCAAAACCCTGCAACGTGCCATCGAACAGCGAAACATGCGTGACGCGCGCATTTTCCGGCAGCGTCGCCGCATCAACTGCAAAGCCATGGTTCTGGCTGGTAATCATCACGCGTTTGGTCTGCATGTCCTGAACCGGATGATTCGCACCGTGATGACCGAACTTCATCTTTACCGTCCTTGCGCCCGCGGCCAGACCCAGAATCTGATGTCCCAGACAAATACCGAACAAGGGTATACCGACCTCAAGGAATTTCTGCGCAGCGATAATCGCGTATCCACAAGGTTCAGGATCGCCGGGGCCATTCGACAGGAACACGCCGTCCGGTTTCATTGCCAACACGTCCGCCGCTGGTGTCTTTGCGGGAACCACCGTTATCCTGCAACCGCGCCCCGCCAGCATGCGCAGGATATTGCGCTTCACGCCAAAGTCGTAAGCCACGACATGCAGGACTGGGGATTGAGGATTGAGGATTGAGGCATCCAATTCACCAAAGCCGCTACCAAGCTTCCATTCTGTTTGCGCCCAATCGTAAGGTTTATCGCAAGTGACCACTTGCGCCAGATCCATGCCCGCCAATCCGGCAAAACCGCGCGCGGCCTTCAATGCCGCTTCGACATCATCGCCGGTAGCGATACAACCGTTTTGCGCCCCCTGGCTACGCAAAATACGCGTCAGCTTGCGTGTATCGATCCCGGCGATGGCCACCACTTTGTTGGCTTTGAGGAAATCCGGCAGGGATTGCGTGCTACGAAAATTGCTCGCGGTCATGGACAGATCGCGAATGATCAAACCGCTGGCAAACACCTGGCGCGATTCCATATCTTCGGGGTTGCAGCCGACGTTGCCTATGTGTGGATAGGTCAGCGTAACGATCTGGCGGCAATAGGATGGATCGGAAAGAATTTCCTGATACCCGGTCATGGCGGTATTGAACACCACCTCGCCGACACTACTACCTTGTGCACCAATAGCAATTCCGCGAAACACCGTCCCATCGGCTAAAACTAGAATGGCAGGACTTGTTTGCGACACCGGGGGCTCCCTGTAAACTGGACACAAATAAGCGGGAAGGACGTTGCGTCCATCCCGCTTTTGATTCGGCGCTTATTATAGCGGATTAGCGACCCTTCATCAAACGGGAGCAGGCTCAACTCCCGGCCGTAAACCGTATGGTTTATGCTGCCGACGACGGCAACCTTTACTTTTCTGGTGTGATCGTTTCCGGCGGGGTTTGTTCTGTTTCCGGTGGTTCTGGGGGAATTTGTTCCGTTTCCGGTACGGCCTGTTTATCAGCCCTTCGCGTTGCCAAAATCAACGCAGACGAACCCAGCACCACCAGAATGGTCGCCCCGCTGAGATAACCCGGCAGTTCGAAAGATTCCTGCACCTTCAAAAACAGCAGTACCGTGATCAAACCGCGGGGCGCAATCCACACCAGTTGTTCGGTGGCAACCGGAAGCGGCAACAATCGCAGTAGTGCTGAACGGCTACCATAGATGACGACCAGTGCCACTATTGCAGCAAGCCAGGACCAGGGGGAAACAAGATCGGATATGTCGGCCCAGTATCCCAGCAGCACAAAGAAAAAACCGCGCACAACAAAAGTCAGTTCCACCACCAGCGATTTGAATTCGGACAGGGTATCCGGGTATTTCTCATCGACCCAGTTCCGGAACGGCTTGAAACCGGTAACCAGCCCGGGTTTGTTCAACAGCAGCCCGAAAAACAACACCATGATCAATGGCGACAAATGCAACAACTTGCCAACGGCATACAGGGCGAACAACCCTGCCAGCAAGGGGATGAAACGTATATGCCCCTCCAGGCGCAGCAATACGAGCATCAGTGCAATGGCACAAAGTAAAGACAGCAGCAGCGAAAAGAAACCACCCCCCAGCAACGAAAGCAGCGCGCCAGAGACGCTACCGTCCGAATTGAGCAGAGAAAAGAAAACCAGCACGCCGATGATGTCGGACATCGAGCTTTCGTAGACCACGAAATCGCGCCTGGCGGGTGGCAAAAAACTGCTGCTGGGAATAGCCACTGCGCTGCTGATCACGGCAAACGGGGTTGCCACTAGTACAGCCTGCACTGTCGTGAAATCAAGCAGCATCCGGAGGGCAAAAGCAAAAACGAACACACTGACGGCAAAGCCTAAAACAGCGAGTGACAATGTACCGGCAATGAGGCTTGTGCGTTCGCGTCTGAATTCGATATCAAGCGCCCCTTCTAGCACAATAAGTACCAAACCGATCGTACCCACAATGGGAACCAGCACACCAGACCAGGCAAGCTGGATATCCAAAGCATCAAGCACAGGCCTTGCGATCAGACCGCTTACTACCAGCACGAGAACGGAAGGAATGTTCCTGTTTCGGCATAGATGCTCGATGCCAAAAACCATGAGCAGAAACAGGGATGCTTTGAGAATAGCCGAATAAGCCATGATTTTATAGACCGGCGTGAGTTGCTACTTCAATCCTAATACGTCCTGCATATCGTACAACCCGGCCTTGTTGGCCATGAGGAAGCGTGCGGCACGCAACGCGCCAAGCGCAAAAGTGCTACGGCTGCTGGCCTTGTGCGTAATCTCGATGCGCTCACCGGTGCCCGCATACAAAACGGTGTGGTCGCCAACAATATCGCCCCCGCGCACGGTGGCAAATCCTATCGTGGAAGGATCGCGTTCGCCGGTTTGACCTTCACGCCCATACACTGCACATTTTTCCAGGTCGCGCTCCAGTGTACGCGCGACAACTTCCCCCATACCCAGCGCGGTACCGGAAGGGGAATCCACTTTGTGGCGATGGTGCGCTTCAATGATCTCGATGTCGTAGCCCTCGCTCAGCACACGTGAAGCAGTTTCCAGCAGTTTGAACACCAGGTTCACGCCCACACTCATGTTGGGCGCGAACACGATACCGATATCCTGCGCAGCCGCGCCGAGACTGGCTTTCTGCTGCGCGTTCAGTCCGGTAGTGCCGACCACCATATTCACACCGAGCTTGCGGCAAACGTCCAGGTGACGCAGCGTTCCCTCGGGATGAGTAAAATCGATCAGCACATCGGCACCTTTGAGCGCGGCATCCATATCTGCAGTGATTTTCACCCCCTCGGCAACCACATTGCACAGCAGCGGACTATCGGTGTGTTCCAGCGCGGCATGCAACACCAGATCGTCTGCCTGTGCCACGCATTCCAGCAACACCTTGCCCATGCGTCCGCCGCTGCCGGCAATGGCGATTTTAGTTTTTGTCATTGCGTTACTCCTTGACATCCGGGCCCGGGGCTTTCAGCGGAGTCGCATCGTCAATGCGGGACAATCTGCCCTTTTTGAAATACAGGGTGAGACGCTGGTTCTCGACGATCTTGCCCTGGTGTTCCAGCCTGTAGACATAATCCCAGCGGTTGGCATGAAAAGGATCGGCGACAAGCGGCGCCCCAAGCACTGCCTTGACCCGCGATTTCGTCATGCCAGGTTTGAGCTTGTCACGCATATCCTGCGTGATGAGATTGCCCTGCCGTATTTCGACCTTGTAGGGCGTAAAAGTGGGCAGGGAGCATGAGGCAAGTAATACTAAAACAAGAAGGAGTTGGATACGCATTTGGATTAGATTTTCATAAAACAGACGGCATGATACCTCAAGCGGTGATGCCGAGCAGCTCAGCCGCATGCTTGCGCGTGGTTTCGGTGATCGTTACCCCGCCCAGCATGCGTGCAATTTCTTCAATTCGCTCAGTTTCACCCAATACATTGACGCAACTCAGCGTCTTGCCTGCCTGTGACGCCTTGCTCACTTGCCATTGCGCATTCGCCTGAGCCGCCACTTGCGGCAGGTGGGTAACGCACATGACCTGATGGTGCTTTCCCAATTGCCTGAGCAGACTGCCAACGATCTCTGCCACCCGCCCGCCAATACCGCTATCCACCTCGTCGAAGATCAGCGTCGGCACCGAAGCGGCGCGGCTGGCGGCAACCTGGACCGCCAGGCTGATGCGCGATAATTCGCCACCGGAAGCGACCTTGGCCAGACTGCGCAGGGGCGTCCCCTTATTAACAGCCACCTGGAATTCCACCACTTCCAGTCCGTGCGCATTGCCTTCGTTCAATGGCAACAAGGCAACAGAAAACTGCCCGCCCTGCATCGCCAGCGTCTGCATGGCGGCTGTAATTTCGGCGGATAGGGTTTCTGCGGCCGTAATACGCTCCTCGCTCAATTTCCGGGCCGCATCCAGATAGACACCGCGCGCAGCTTCATCCTGTTTTGCCAGTTCCGCCAGATCGGCAGTGCTGCCTAATTCGTCCAGACGGGCAACAATACCTGCCAGCACTTCCGGCAGTTGTTCCGGTGGCACTCGATTTTTTCGCGCAGCTTCCACCACGTCTGCCATGCGTTGCTCCTGCTGGCGCAGTTGTTGCGGATCGGTATCCAGTTTTTGCTGGTAATGGCGCAGTGCGTACACTGCTTCCTGCAATTCGTTCTGCGCGCTCTCCAGCATGGTCAGCGTATCCTGCAACCCGGTATCGAATTCCAGTCCAGTACGCATGCGCGCCGTCAGCGCATTGAGCTGGGCCAGACAGGCGGTATCGGAATCGGACAGCACATCAACGCCGAACTGTGCCGTCTCCAGCAAGCTGGCCGCATGCGACAGACGCGCATGGTCAGCTTGCAACGCTTCCCACTCGGCTGCGGCAAAATTCAGCGTCTCAAGTTCGCGGCGCTGAAAAGACAGCAGTTCGCGTTCAGCGGCCACTGCCTCGGCATTCTGTTCCATTTGCAGACGGCGCTGGTGCAGCGTCTGCCAGTTTTTGAATGCATTGGCAACTTCTTCCGTCAATTTGCCCAGCCCCGCATGATCATCCAGCAGATTGCGTTGCGCATCGGGGCGTATCAGCGATTGATGCGCATGCTGGCCATGAATGTCGATCAGATATTCTCCCGCATCACGCAACTGTTGCAATGTTGCGCTGCGGCCATTGATGAAACCGCGGGAACGTCCGCTGGCATCCACCGTACGGCGCAACAGACACACACCATCGTCGCCTTCCAGTGCCTGCTCGCGCAGCCAGGCTTGCAGAAGCGGCATGCCGGAAATATCAAACTCCGCACCAATCTCGGCCTTCTCGCACCCGGTACGCACCAGACTCGCGTCGCCGCGTTCGCCGAGCGCCAGTGACAATGCATCAATCAGGATGGATTTACCTGCGCCGGTTTCGCCGGTCAGGGCCGTAAAACCGGATGCAAAGCCGAGTTCAAGGGTATCGACGATAACGAAATCGCGAATGATAAGATTCTTGAGCATTTACAGTTTCTTGTTCCAGAGCAGTTTTTCGCGCAGGGTGTGGTAGTAGCTATGCCCTTCGGGATGCAACAGACTGACCGGTTTGGAATACTTGGAGACCGTCACCTTGTCGTCGCCGTGCAGATCGAAATAGGTATATCCGTCGAAACGTACCCGCGCCTCTTCCGAACGGTGCATCAATATCTCCAGTTTCGATCCACTCTTGAGCACAATAGGACGATTACTCAAGGTGTGCGGCGAAACCGGTACCAACGCAATAGCCTCAAGCGAAGGATGCAGGATGGGACCACCCGAAGACAGCGCATAAGCCGTTGAGCCCGTCGGCGTAGACACGATCAGCCCGTCCGCACGCTGGTTATACAGATATTCCTCATCGATACGCACCTCGAACTCAAGCATACTGCTGTTATTACCGCGATGGATGACCACATCGTTGAACGCCAGCGAATCGAAAATCCGCTTTCCGTCACGCGATATCGACGCGCTCAACAGCATACGTTTCTCGGTCACATAGCCGCCGCGCAACATGCCGGATATGGTGCGTTGCATGGTATCGATGGATATATCAGTCAGGAAACCGAGACGCCCCTGATTGACGCCGACCAGCGGAATATCAAGTGGCGCCAATATGCATGCGACATTCAGCAACGTACCGTCACCGCCCAGGACGATCGCCAGATCGACTTTACCTCCCATCTCTTCCAGTGCCAGTACACCGTAAGAATGATGCATGAGATGTTCGTTGGTAAGACTATCCACCACCACGGCCAGCCCCATGTCCGCCAGAAAGTCAGCCAGTTTGAGCAATGGCACGGCGATCTCCGGCGACTTGTATTTGCCGATCAGAGCGATGGTTTTAAAGGAGGCAGTCATAGTACGCGATTAAACCATATCGGCTGCCCTCCCGCCATGTCACGCGAGGGCGTCCTCACGCACCCTGTACTACGCCGCATACGGCACGGGCAGGAACGGACAAGCCGGCAGCACGGCTGCCGCGAGAAATATCAAGTCAAGCCGCCTTTTGCTTCATGCGGCTGCCATCTGCAAAGCCTGAGCAAGGCAAAAGACATGACCCAACCCTGAAACCCGTGCCCCGAAACGTCCGAACAGTGCATGCGCAGGATTTCTGCACAGGACCTCCAAAGCGAATCACGCCCGGACAATCAGTTCCGCTGTTGATAGCCGGTATTTCGGACGCACGTTGTCTGTGGGGGACCGATAGCCAATGGCCAGCAAAACAACCGGGGACAGGCCTTTTGGAAGCTCCAGTATCCTGGCAACTTTGGATGGAAAGAACCCTTCCATGGGACAACAATCGATTCCCAGTTGCGCGGCGGTCATGGTGGCATACCCCAAAGCGATGTAAGCCTGATGGGTTGCCCAGGACTTACGGGAAAACGTCAGCGTATTGGCGAGATTGCCAAGCCTGACGTTCTTGCGCATCTGCGCGATGATTTCCTCTGGAGCCCCGTTCTGCCGGGCGTTGGTAAAGAATTTCTCTGCGCGGTCCTTGATGTCCGGCCGTGCGCAAAATACAAGGAGATGTGAAGCGCTTTCCACCTGCGCCTGGTCAAAAGCGACTTTGCGAATTGCACCTTTGGTCGCGGAATCGGTCACCAGCACCACCTGAAATGGCTGGAGCCCCCGCGAGGTCGGAGCCAGGCGGATTGACTCGAGGATTGTTTCCAGGTCTTCGTCCGAAATCTTCCGAGCACTGTCAAATTCCTTGGTGGCGTAACGCCAGCGCAGTGCTTCGAGGATCGACTGTCCATGTGAGTAGGAAGTTTGGGGCATAAAGGTATCTCCTTGTAAAACTGAGTTGCATAAATAGGATCGCAGTTCGACTGCCGCGCGGTCAGTAAAAAAATAAATGCTGCATTACACATTTTCCTCGCGCACCCGGTACCAGGCGGCATACAGCGCGGGCAGGAACAGGCAGGTCAGCAGCGTCGCCACCACCAGACCACCCATGATGCACACGGCCATCGGCCCCCAGAACACCTGGCGCGACAATGGAATCATCGCCAGGATGGCGGCAGAAGCGGTCAGCACGATGGGACGGAAACGGCGCACCGTGGAACCGACGATGGCTTCCCATTGCGATTTCCCGGCTTCCTCGTCCTGCCGGATCTGGTCGACCAGGATCACCGAATTGCGCATGATCATGCCGGACAGCGCGATCACCCCCAGCGAGGCAACAAAGCCAAACGGCGCCTGGAACAGCAATAGCGCCAGAGTCACCCCTATCATCCCGAGCGGGGCGGTGAGCAACACCATCACGGTACGGCTGATACTCTGCAACTGCATCATGAGCAATGTCAGCACGCCCACCAGCATCAGCGGCACGACGGCCATGATGGCGGTGGACCCCTTGGCCGATTCCTCTACGGAGCCACCCATTTCGATACGGTACCCGGCCGGTAGCGTCGCACGCAGTTCATCCAGCTGGACATTCAGATGCTTGGAAATTGTTTCGGGCATGGCACCGGCCTTCGCATCCGCCTGCACCACCATGGTTGGCAATCGATTGCGGCGCCAGATCACGCCTTCCTCCAGCACGGGCACCAGTTTCGTCACCTGGGCCAGGGGCACATGACCACCGCTTGCCAGTGGGATCTCGATGTCGGACAAGTGGTCCAGCGAACGGGATTCGCCGCCGAAGCCACCACGCCAGACCACATCGATCAACTGATCCGCCTCGCGATACTGGGTCAGCGCCACGCCATTCAGTGTCACCTGCATCACCTGCGCAATCTCTTCGCTCGACAATCCAAGCTGACGTGCCCTGTACTGATCCACCTCGACGCGAATGCTCTTCACCTTCTCGTTCCAGTCGAAGTTGATGTTGTCCAATCCCGGATCTGTACGCATGAGGCCGGCCACCTTGCCCGCCACCTCGCGCAATTTGGTCAGGTCATCGCCCATCACGCGGAACTGCACCGGGTAGCCCACAGGCGGACCATTCTCCAGCCTGGACAAGCGAACGCGGATGGCAGAAAAATCGGGAGCGGTAAAACGTGCCTGCATTCGCTGGATGAAATCCTCCCGCGATTGCATGTCTTTCGTCACCACGACGAACTGCCCGAAGCTATCGTCAGACAGTTCCTGATGCAGCGTCAGGATGAAGCGCGGGGCGCCATTGCCGATGTAGGAACTGAAATGGTCTATTGCCGGATCGTCCTTGATGATCTGCTCGATATGTTGCACTTCACGCGTCGTTTCCTTGAGCGCAGCGCCCTGGGGCAAACGCACGTCCACCAGCACTTCCAGACGGCTGGCCGGCGGGAAGAACTGGTGCTGCACAAACCGGCCGAACAGGATCATGGAAATCACAAACACTGCCAGTGTCGCGACGATGACCTTCCAGCGGTTGCGCAGTGTCCAGTCCAGCACTTCGCGGAAGCGGCGGTAGAACGGCGTGTCATAGATATCCTCACCGTGCTTCTGCGCCTTGGCGATGAGCGCCTTCGGATCGAGCAGCTTGTATCCAATATAGGGGGTGAACACCACCGCCACGATCCAGGACACCAGCAGCGCGATCGTCACCACTTGGAAAATGGAAACGGTGTATTCGCTCGCCGCCGATTTGGAAAAGCCCACCGGCGTGAAAGCGGCCGCCGTGATCAGGGTGCCGGTCAACATGGGAAAGGCCGTCGAAGTATAGGCGTAGGTCGCCGCCTTGAACCGGTCCCATCCCTGCTCCATCTTTACCACCATCATCTCCACTGCGATGATGGCGTCGTCCACCAGCAAACCAAGCGCGATGATCAGGGCGCCCAGTGAGACGCGCTGCAGGTCGATGCCGAACGTCTTCATGGCGAAAAAGGTGATCACCAGTACCAGCGGAATGGAAAGCGCCACCACTGCCCCGGTACGCATACCCAGGCTCAGGAACGAGACCGCCAGCACGATGACGATGGCCTCCAGCAGGGAACGCTGGAACAGGTGAATGGAATCCTTGACCACCTCCGGCTGGTTGGAAACTACATGCGCATCGACACCGACCGGCAACTCCCCGGTGATACGCTTCATCTCGCGCGCCAGGTTCTTGCCCAATTTGATGACATCCCCGCCCGTGTTCATGACGACACCGATGCCGATGGCCGGTTGCCCGCCGTAGCGCATCTGGGGACCCAGCGGGTCGGCCAGGCCGCGGCTCACCCTGGCGATATCTCCCAGATGAAAATGCTGCCCGTTCACGCGCAGATCGGTATTGCGCACCCGCTCCACGCTGTCGTAACCGCCGGTCACGCGCATATAGATGCGGTTGCCGCCGACTTCGACGAATCCGCCCGGTGTCACGGCATTCTGCTTCTGCAGCGCTTCCACGATCTGGATGGGCGAGATTCCCAACGTTGCCATGCGGCTGGGCATAGCATCGATGTAAATCTTCTCCTGTTGCACACCGATGAGCTCGACGCGCTTCACGTCCGCAACCCGGCGCAGTTCAAGTGCCACCTTGTCCGCGTAATGACGCAAGGCGGCAAGGTCATAGCCATCCCCGGTCAGCGCGAAGATGCTTACCTGCACATCGCCGAACTCGTCATTCGGAAATGGCCCGTGCACACCTTCCGGCAGAGTGTGCTTGATATCGTTCAATTCGTTACGAACCTTGCGCCAGGCTTCCGGCACTTCATCCTTGGGCGTGTAATCCTTGAGTGTGACAAAGATCAGGGACTCGCCCGGTTTGGAAACGGAACGCAGTACGTCCAGCCAGGGCGTTTCCTGCAATTTTTTCTCGATGCGCTCGGTCAGTTCGCGCTCGACCTCTTCCGCCGTCGCGCCGGGCCAGTAGGTACTGACCACCATATCCTTGAAGGTGAAGGCCGGGTCTTCCGCCCGCCCCAGATCGAAGAAGGACAACACACCAGCCACGGACAGCACCAGGATCAGGAACACCACCATCTGTTCATGACGCAGTGCCCATTCGGATAAATTAGGCATCTTCATGGCACGTTCCCGCTTTCGGTGATCTGGATCTTTTCGCCTGTCGAGAGCTTGTGCACGCCTGCGCTCACGATACGTTCACCGGGAACTACACCGCTACTGATCAACGCACCCTCATCACGATAGGCAGCAATCACCACCGGTCGCAGCGATACGCTGCGATCCGCCGCCACAATCCATACCGCGGCCTGATCCCCCTGCTGGAAGATCGCAGTAAGAGGAACCAGGAAACCCGAATCTTTGGCGCCCGCACCGGCGGATGGAATCAGCCTGACATGTGCCGTCATGCCCAGTGCTACCTGGGCAGCACTCGAATCAAAGGCAACCCGCGCCGGATAGGTGCGGCTGGCCGGGTCTGCTGCCGGAGAAATTTCCCTGATATGGCCTGTCAGCACCAGCGGCTTGTCGCCACCTGCCGCAGCCAGTTCGACCTGCCCTTTCATGCCGACCTTGAGCCCGGCATAACGGGATTCGGGTACCGAAATGACAACTTCGCGTTCTCCTTGCTGCGCCACGCGCACCACGGGCTGACCGGCGCTCACCACCTGACCGACTTCAGCATAGGCTACGGCCACCACGCCGTCGCGATCCGACACCAGCGTGGTATAGGCTGCCTGGTTGCGCGCCAATCCGGCTTCGGCCGCCGCCGCCATCAGCGCCGTCTCCTTGGCATCCAGCGCGGCCTGGCTGACAAAGCCCTTCTCGCGCAATTCACGGAAGCGCTTCACATCATCTTCGGCCAGGCGGTATTGCGCCGCAGCCGCGCTTTCCTTCAGACCGGTATCCGCTGCGTCCAGCCGCGCCAACACCTGCCCCTTGCGAACCACAGTGCCCGCATCAACAAGGCGCTCGGTGATCTTGCCACCGATGCGGAAACCCAACACCGTTTCATAGCGGGCGCGAACTTCGCCGCTGTAGACGTTGCCACTATTGCTCGCCTCCGCGCCGATCACGGTTGTCGCCGCCGGACGCTCGACCACCGCAGGAGGCTCGGACGTTTTGCCACAAGCTGCCAGCAAAAAAGGCAGCGTCAGAATCAATATCACTCTGTTCATTATGATCACTCCTTAACCAGCAGGCCGTTCAATAACAAGTCGATATACGTGCCTAAATAAACTTCGGTATCTGTAGCGCCACAGTAGGAAAACGGAGCCATTGAACGCTTCCATATCTCCCGCATCAGGATAGGCGCCGTGATCACATCAACAGCCGATTCGATATCGACGCGGCGGAATTCTCCGCTATCCATGCCGCGCTGTAGCACCGACGCCAGTAACTGATC
>JBNLBY010000054.1:0-18115 GCA_050303535.1 Sideroxydans sp.
TTTCTGCAAGGCCTTGCGGTTCTTTTCCAGATACAGCATGGAGGGGCGATTGGGGAGCACAGCGAGTAATGCTGCTTCCGCCCAGCTGAGTTCATCCGGCGCACGGCCGAAATAATGCCAGCTTGCTGCCTGCAGGCCGACGATATTCCTGCCCATCGGTGCATGGGTTGCATACAGCTTCAGGATCTCATCCTTGCTTAACCTCAGCTCCAGCTTGACTGCCAGGCATATTTCCTTGAACTTGTTCCAGTAACTGCGATGAGGACGTTTCAGCGCCATTCGTGCGAGCTGCATGGTGATCGTACTTGCACCGCTGACAACATGCCCCGCATGGTAGTTGTCCTTGATTGCACGAAGTATCGACAGCGGGTTGAATCCAGGGTGTTCATAAAAATGCCTGTCTTCAAATTGAATAACGGACACTATATATTTTTCCGGCAACACCTTCGGTGCAGAAAACCGCCATTGTTCGTCTGTTGCGATACGAACATCCAGCAGGCTGCCATTGCGTGAAAATGCGGCTTTAGCCAGCGGTGGACTGATCAGGCCATCTGGAAAGGGCAACAATACATAAACAATGGCGCCCATAAAAAAAATCCCGGCGGCCATGACTGGCCACCGGAATTTTTTCAAGCGTTTTAACGTTATACCAGGATTCACTGCGGACGGACTTCAACCCATGTTCCCGCAGAGGACGCAAATATCTTGCCGTCGTACATTGGTTCGACACGCCATCCCGGCAAATAGAAGCGGCCCGCGAATGACGCATTCAGCAACATCTTGACTGTGATCGTGTCATCGATCCGGTAATTATTCCGCCACCAGTAATAGCGGCTGTAATAATTGGGCTGTTGGCTGAGCGAAAAGAAACTGCTTTGCCTGTCGTCACGGATATCGAGATATTCGATTTTCGTATTGTCGGCAGTTCCCTCAAGTCGCGAGTTCCGGATCTGCCAGCCACTCGGTACCACTTCCGTCAGGGCGATATTATTCAACTCGTGACCACTGATATTCTTGACGGTCACTTCCGCGACAAAATCCTGCCCCATCGGCAGGGATTTTTCATCGAGCGCATAGCCGTCCGTATCTTCGAATCGAACATTGATCGTAAGCCCCTTGCTTTCTGCGACCTCGACAGTATTGGCGGGCACGCCACGGTTAGCCACGGAAACATACAAAGGATGATCCGATGTGTTGCGAACGGATAGCTTGCCCGGCTGGTAATTATCCAGATCGCGTTTGAGCATGGCTTTTGTAGACTTCACATCCTCCCACTTCTTGCCGTTTTCACGGATGGCAAAGTCTGTCTTTTGGGCTTTTGAGCCAAAGGTGCTGGCCAGTGACATCAAGCCCCATGCTGTTGTTTGAGTGCTATACCAGTTTCCACGCGACAATTCGGAGGCAATTTCCGTTGCCTGATTCCATGACTCATCTGTCATATCCAGGCGGTAGTACAACATCAGCAGTATTGACTCATCACGCAGGTTCGATCCATAAGTCCAGTGCCAGTTATCGGATTTCAGGACAGTATGTCCAGCCTGTGCCAGTAATTCCTGCGCCACTGCTTTCTGGCCCGCTTGCTGATAGGCCAGCGCCAGCATCCAGCGTTCCATTACATATCCGGCCCTGGGGCTGCGAGCCAGTCTTTCGCGCAAGCGATTCATGGCGCCCATATCCGGTTTGCCTGCCAAAGCCAGGGTAAACAGACGGTAACTGTCGTCTGCATAATGACCATCGTTGAGCGATTTACTTTGTTTGCGCTGATAATTCAACCAGTTTTTGTAAAGGCTATCCGGAACGTTGTAACCCAGTTGTTTCGCTGCCACCAGGAAATGCCCGGCATAATTGCTGCCCCATGGGCTGACTTCTCTTTGATAAGGCCAATAGGAAAAACCGCCGCTGATCGTCTGGAATGTCTTCAGGCGTTCTATCGCGGCTTTTACGTTTGTATCGATCTCGCGCTTTTGTGTCGTCGACAAATCCATCAACGCCGGCAAATAAATCTGTGGGAAGACCGATGAAGTTGTCTGCTCGATGCAACCATAGGGATAATGGATCAGATACTGCAGACGTTCTTCCATTTTCAGTTCAGGCACACTGCTGACATTCAGTATTGTCGTATTTGTCCCTGCCATACCATGCTGCACCAGCGAGGAGGTCCACTCCTCCTTCGGGTTGAGTAATTTGACCTCCGTGACTGTGCTCGGCAGGTTGGCGCTGCGCACCGGAATGCTTACTATCTCCTGTGCCCGTTCGGAACCTAATTTTCCTTTGACGGTAATTTTTGCCAGACCTGTGCGATCCTTTACTTTGAGACGCAGGAAAGCCATTTGTTCGCCCGGTTTGGTGAAGCTCAATTTTTCTTCACCCTTGATCACTGTGAAAAAGTCATCCGCCTTGATTGAAATATCGGCCTTTCCAAAAGGCGCTTCTGAAACAAATACATCAACAGGCAAATTGAATTCTTCGCCAGGACCCAATACGCGAGGCAAAGTCGGGTGTATCACCAGCGGCTGGGTCACCCTTACCGTAGATTCTACCTTACCGAATGCGCGCTCATTTCCGGCAACAACCATCACTCGCACAGCACCCATGTAGGGCGGCAAGTCTATGGCATGTTCCGCCGTAGCTTTGGCATCCAGAGTGAATGGACCGATGAATTTCACAATGGGCGGGAAGCGTTGTTCGCGATTATTGCCAGCTTCTTTTTTGGCTGCATCTGATCCTCCCACCGCCAGCAAGCGTGAAAGATCCGTGCTGTATGCGCCCACGACCCAGTCAAACAGGTCCCATGTTTTTACCCCCAATGCTTCGCGCTTGTAGAAATAATTGTGCGGGTCGGGTGTTTTGTAGTCACTGACACCCAGCAAGCCTTCATCCACGACTGCAAGCGTATACGTCATGGCATTGCCTTTTTGTTCGGACACCTTCACGGTCAATTTGCTTTGCGGGCGTACTTTGGAAGGCGCAGAAATCACCGGGGTGATATGCGTATCAGGGTCATCGACCAGAATAGGCAGGATTCCATAAATGCGCATCGGCAAATCGTTATTGTGCTGTTGATGCGCTTGATAGGTGCTGACAAAGACATAGGCATTAGGCGTCATCTCGGTTGTTACCGGCACGGACAATGTGCTCTCCGATCCGCCAACATCCTGCCAGTAACTTTTTATGATACTGCTACCGTTCTCGATACTCACAAAGACGCGCCGGTCCGCGCCGGCAGGGAGGTGAACGACAGCCGTATCACCAACCTTGTAACGTTCTTTATCACCGCTCAACATCATAGTGACGGCTGCATCTCCGGCCTGGTTGCTGCCATTGTTGTGACCGTAACCAAGGTACACATCCCGGCTCACGCAATGCTGAGTCTTGCCTTTTTCAGCGGCATCGCAGGCACGGATCAGGTGCCTGCCCCAGTCATAGTTTTTACCATTAAAACTCCATTTGGCATGTCCCTTTGCATTCGTAGTCAGTGAAACCGTATTCTTTAACGCATGGATATTGTTACTGATATAACTGGCACGGTTTTCTTCTCTTTGATCCCACCACCAGCGCCATTCCAGTTTATATACAGTCAATTCGATGGCATGGTTGGCCAGCGGCTTCCCGTTACTATCCACGGAAACAAGATCGAAAACATGATCCGAATTTTTGTCCAGGGAGCCGTAATAGGATTTATTGCCTGCCGGGGTGCGCATGCCTATCCAGGTGGTAAAGGGATAAATGGATGCGCTTTTATACTGGGTGCTGGCCTGCCCGCCTTTTTCAAACACACGTTCTGTAAACGTCGCATTCAACATACCCGGGGGAGGTTCATCAATATCGAGTGCAGCTTCTATGACTGCTTTACCATTTTCATCCAGGTTGTCCTCGAAGATCGTTACCGGATCCTGTGAAAACGAACGGCTGACGTCATCAAAATAATAGCCGTCATAGGCGGCAAAAGAAGTTTTTGCGCTCGCCAGTTTAACCTGCACTTTCGCTTTTAATGATGCAGCAGTTGCGCCTGTAAGCCACTGTGCCTGCAATGACGTTTTCAGATCCTTTCCATCAAGACGAAGGCCTTCTTCCGGAATGGCCAGATCCATTTTCAGGTGATTGGGCACAATGCTTTCAATGCGCAGCACGTGCTCAAAGGAATTGCCGCCCGCACGGACAACAGCACGCCAGTTACCCGTGGGCGCGCTTTCCGCTGTGGTCAGTTTGAAGGAATAGAACGATCCTGTTGGCTTCGGCGCGGAAACCGTGCTGACCTTGCCATTTCGCGGATCGTATAAATCCAGTGTAAGCGGATAATCTGCCGGCAAGGACTTATCCCGATCCATCAAGATGAAAGTCAGGAAAATATCGTCGCCCGGACGCCAGATATCGCGCTCACCATAAAAGAAACCTTTTAGCCCTTTGGGGGATTTCGCGCCGCCGGTATTAAACATGTGCGTTGCCAGAGCATCCCCGGCTGCCACCTTGAGGTAATTGATGTCACTGCCTTTCGTGACCTGCAGATAAAATGGCACACCCTCCAGATGTGCGGATACCATCCCGTCCGAATTGGTAGAACCATTGCCAATCGGCTGCTGCTGGTAATTGAACGCGGTTACTTTGGCGCCGGCGAGTGGTGTCGCATCCTTCAGGTCGGTCGTCAGCACCATGATGTCATTGCCTTCACCCTGCTTTGCCATGATGCCGATATTTGACGCAACAAAAAGCTGCTTGGCATCTACAGGGTTCTGTCTGCTGTAATAACTGCCCGAGTAATAATATTTGCTACACGGATTTTTCCGCTGGGTATAGGCCTCATTACTATAGCGATTATTGTCCTTGTCCGATTTCTCAGTACCTGCTGAGTCCTCACAAGGATAAGTGGAAAATTCCCGGGTAATCGCCAGTTCCAGTTGAACGAAGCTTCCCCGCTTGTGAGTCATCAGATCGTTGACATCAAGCAAGTAGCGTTGCCAGCCACTTTTGGCTGTTTTAGGCAGCAGGATCTTTTTTGTCCATAGCTTGCTTCCCACCCTATCGAGCGTATAGGGCTCATTGGTTGCCATGTTGTTGTCTTGCAGAAACTGTCCGATATTGTTTGGGAACACCTCATAAGCCGTCAGCTGCACTGCATTAACCGCCACCGCTTCTATTGGTATGGAAATGTGCTGCGCATTGGGCAATACATGGCCTTTCTCTGCAAAACGGACACCCGGCAGCTCCTCAACAAACATCACCTTCTCATTGATCGGGTTCTTGAGCGGGATTTTCCTGGCGCTTCTGACTGCCGCCTCGATGTGCAGTTGCTGGTCTCCATGCAATTTGTCACGACCATAAACGCGCATGATGGAACCTTCGATCTGAATACGCGCATCGTTATTGTTCAGACTGACCAGTCCTGCCATATTTTGGCGCCTGTCAATATCGTCCGAGAAATTAACTTCGATCATGGTGTCCGGCTCAGTCACGGCGCGCACGGAAGTCATTGAGAACTCGCCTATCGGCGGAACGTCGATGGTGCGTTCACCCTGGTTATCTTCAAGCCCGATTGGTTCGCCACTCCAGGCAAACGTTATTTGGGAGGGCAACGGTTTGCGCTTCGCTCCTATGATGGTGTAGACATGCCGATTGTTTCCTTCATGGCTCCAGGTGATCGGTAATGTTGCATCATCCTGTTTTGCGGAGATGATTTTTTCAATATCGGCATTTTCTGTTTTATCGGCAGTTGTCAATGTTCCCGTCAGGACCATGTGGTCTTCCAGCTTCGGGTCAGAGGTCAACCCGATATCATTTATGTTCATGGACTGCTGGATGGTTTTTATTTTGAAACGAAAGTCGGGAAGGCCTTTTGGAATTCCCTCAAGATGTCCGGGCAACAAACTTACTTCAAACAATTCTCCGGACGGGAATTTATCGGCATGGCGAATTTCCAGTTCTGAGGTGGAAACAAACACAGTCTCGATTGAATGTGATGGTTCAATCTCAATAATATCGTCTACCGGCTTGCCCACCATTGCTTCTGCAATCACAGGATGTGTGAAACGAATGAGCGGAACCGTGTCAGCTGAAACCCAATCCTGGGTAAATTGTTCAATATGCGGCGCCCACTCAACACGCTCTTGCGCCATTATCTTTTCATCGGTATTTATCGATCCTTCCGATTTTTCCCGATTCAGGGTGATGCCAATAGCCACGACTATGGTTACCAGCAGCATAACGATATAGCGGCTACGACTCCCTGAATCCTGGGCTTTTACACGTGACCATATCTTGCCAAATAGCGAGCTTATAAATGATGTTATGGCTGGGAGCTTCATGAGTGGTTTTCTCCAAGTTTTTTATTTCGCTAATATGAACAATCGGGGAGAACCATGGTTTCCCCAATACTTACCTTCCTATTTCACACAAAGTAAAACTCTCGCCAGATAAAGCGGGGACTTTGGCCTTGGCAACTGCACATATTCCCGGGCTAGGCTATTTCGACATAGGAAGCGTCGAGGCTGGCGCCGTTCTCGCGGCTCCAGCGAGCAACTTCTTCTTCCATGCCATCAGGGTACTCATCCACGAGGTGCACGATAACGTCACCCCGGTACTGCGCCGTCGAATGCCCCCTCAGCGCGAGGGGCGGGCAGCCCTGCTTCCGGTAGAGGGCGCACCAGTCGAAGTCGAGCGTATCACCCTTCTCCTGCGGCAGGCTCTTCAGGTAGATGGAACGTTTGCCGAGGTGCCGGTCGAACCCGTCGAGTGACCGGTGGAATCCCTTCATAATGGCATCGCGGCCCTGGAGGTGGCAGGCAAACGATATGTTGCGCACCTCGTAAACTGCGTCCTGAGCGAAGTGCCGGTCCATGCGCGACCAGTTGTTGTCGTCGTACGACAGCTCGAAGTCGAGAAACTGATCGAGGAAGCGCGCCGTCAGCTTCTTTCTCAACACTTTCGACAGCAGGAACATCGTCAGCCTTCGGCCGAGCACGGGGTGCGATGCATTGATCATCATAGAAGTTCTCCCTGGCTGTAAGCGCACGTCGTCACAAGATCAATCAATGCCGGAAAAAGACCGGAGTCGATTTCATTTTCACCGCATCGAAAACTATTTCGATGCTGACCCTTTTGATTACTTTTGATTACTATTCGACTTCGGTGTCATTAGGTTTGAGCCTAACTTATGCCTGCCAATGATAAGAGCTCTTGAATCACCCTTCTTAATTTTGGTTTTATGTCACTTATATCAGTTTCATGTGCAATGTATGTTCTATCATGAGCAGCTGTGTCACCTAGCTGTTTTATTTCTGTCATTGATTTTGGTGTATTTCTCCCAAGAACAAGTTTGCTATCTAAACTAGCATAATTAATGATTCTCTCTAAATGAAAAAACACGCCGTTATTTTGTATTTCGTGGTGTCTCTTTTGAGATATATAAATTTCCACCAACAACGATTCCATTAACCTACGGCAAAGTACGGCACAGCAATCATAGAAGCCTGCATCATAACTGCCATTAATTTGATGTACCAATCTTTCAAGATATGGCCTTGTGCCACTAACCCACTCATTGGGCAGTACTGCATCTGATACGTCTACTTTTGTTATCTTGAAATATTCACCATATTTTTCGTCAAGCTGATTGAGCCTTCTTAAATCTATCTGGAAAGTTTTTTTTCTGCGGCCTTTTATTGTAAGGTGACTCCTTGCTAAGGATTCATTGAGCCGAGAGATATTTGGTTGTGGAAAGCCTTCATCATGCAAGTCATTTGCTAATTCTGATGCAGTACGCTCTTCATATTCTTGTGTTTGACGGTAGTACCATAAGAAAGCGATAGCTCTTTCTAAGTGTGAGAGCGGTAACCCTGCAATTTTTTGTGCAAAATCGGTTCTAGTTGCCACTGGAGGAACCTTGAATTACGCCATTGATATATTGCACACCCCTTCTAGATAATTTATATCTTACTGGCTGGCCTTTCTTTCTTACCTTGTCGCCTATTACATATTTTGATGCCGTACCCGATAACGTACGTGAAACATTAGCAGTGGCCAATGGTATGCCTAAGTCGGTAGTGACTCTTGATATGTCGCCAGATGTAAGTGGATATTCATTATCAAGATATTCATGAACGATATATAACGGCAACAAAGTACGATCTACTTGACTTATTCTGTCCAGTATTTGGGTTTCAATATCCTCTGCTTCATCACAAGATTTCACTAAGTTAACAATTTCTGAAATATCAAATCGCTCTATTGCTTCATCAGATTTTTGTTTTTTCTTTTTATTTGTATTGGATTGTTTTTTGCGGCTTGTTGCTGATGTCTTATTACCTTCTTCGTAAAATTTTAGAAGGTCTTTCACTTCATTAGGTGTTCCTTCAATTTCTACTTTTGTCCCATTCGGTAAGGTTATATGAGCTTTCGCCATATCAGTATCTCCAATTTTTTATCGCCCAATGTGAGTTAAAAATTATTATTGAGGTCGCGAATTAAAGGGGTTGGGTTCGGAATACTTTTCCAACCTTGGCCACAACCCGCATACCTACCTGCTGCTGATCTCAAGCGTAGCAGTAAAGACCCTTCAGCGCTATTGGACAATGGAATTTGTTCTTGTACTTTGGTCGTAGTTTGGCAGGTCAGTACATAACAACGTGGCGCAACGTTGATTTACAGCTTCACCGCCCCATCCCAGTTTTCCGGTATGCCCATCTCGATGAACTGTTCGCATCGTTCCCGGTAGATGGTCACCGCCCGATCATTTTCCTGGTGGTTGCTTAATTCCGAGAAGCGTTGCAGGGCTTCTTCGAATCGCTGGTTCTGGAAGGCGCTTACCGCTTCTTCAAAGGCCTGTCTGGTTTCCAGTTTATTGTGAAGTCGCTCCCCGCTTTCTCCGTCCAGCACTTCTACGATATCCACCCACTGCTGTTTTCCTTTTACCCGCACGCGGTCCAGCGTGCGCAGGTTGAATGCCTGCGCTTCTTTCAGTTTCATGCGGGTGGAAGATGAGATCAGGATCGGCGTTTCGTATATTTTGGTTAGTCCCTCGATGCGGGATGCCACATTGACCACATCCGAGATCACGGTGCCTTCCATGCGTTCGGTCTCGCCGATGGTGCCCAGCATCATCTGCCCGGTATGGATGCCGATGCCGATCTTGATCTGCAGTTGTCCGTTCTCGGCCAGTTTCTGATTCAGTTTATCCACTTCCCGCTGCATTTCTATGGCGGCGGATATGGCCGATTCCGCGTCCGCAGGGAACAGCGCCATGATGGCATCACCGATGAATTTATCGATATAGCCGTTGTGCTTGCGCACGATGGGCCCAACTTTTTCAAGATAGGTGTTGATATACCTGAATACTTCTTCCGGGGTGAGTGATTCCGATATGGTGGTGAAGGAGCGCATGTCGGAGAACATGATGGTCATCTCTTTCTGGATGTTGTCCCCGAGTCCCAGTTCCAGAATGCTCTTTTTGTGCAAGGTGCTGAGTATCTGCTTGGGGACAAAACGGCTGTAGGCTTCTGTAAGGTCGATCTGGTGTTCGTAAGCGCTGCGCAGTTTGTCCCGGGATTCGCGTATGGATGCCGCCATTTGGTTAAAAGCGCGGGTCAGGGTGCCGATCTCGTCTTTCACCGAGGTGGGGAGGTTGATATCCAGGTCGCCCTGTTCCAGTTGACCCACGCCGGAGAGCAGACGGCGCAGCGGTATGAACAGACTCAGGCGGAAAAACAGCGGGAAGACCAGCACCACGAACAACGCCGCGCTGACCATGATCCAGGCCAATGAACTGCTCAGCGCATGCATATGCGCCCGGTACAGCAGATAGCGGTAACCCACACTATATATATGTGCGCCGTTCGTTAGCGTTTTTTCAATATAGAAATTTTGCGGATCGTTTTGCGGGTTTTTCAGGAAATCCCAATCGCCGCGCCAATCCGCTGCTGCCGCTTCGGGCAGCGTCTTCTCTTTGTTGCCGGAGAAGATCACCTGTCCGTCCCGTTTCACATACGCCACGTCCTTTGGCAATGACGAAGACCTGCCGCCGCCCAACAGTTCGACACTGCGTGCTGCTTCCAGTCCTTTCTGGTCAAGAAATGATTTCTCATAAAGATTGGCGGTGATGGCTGAAGAAAAACCAAGCACGACCAGGATGGCGCCAAGGAACAGGCCGACCATTTTGATCTGCAGCGAGGAGGGTTCCAGCGCGTTGTTCAGGTAGACCACGGCGAACAGGTACAGGAAGATCATGACGCCCGTTCCCAGAAGATGGCTGGCCACTTCCCAGGATGCCAGATTCAGATAAGCCAGGATGATCACCAGGACCAGCACGATGGGCGATAGCAGGATCAGGATGATTTTTTTGATTGCCCTGATCTGCTGTTTCGTCGCCAGTGCATTCGGTTCCGCGCCGGAATCGATTCGGTTGCGGAGTGTCTGTGCCGTTCTGTAGAACACCACCATTGACCAGATGATCCAGGCCGACATTACGATGCCGACTTCATAGGCGCCGGGGAAAACGAACATGCTGGCATTGGCATCGAATTGCGGCGGGATGAAGGTGGTGTGATACAGATAAAAAGCATAGGTCAGCAGGGAGATGACGCCGGAGATATGGAGCGCCTTTTTCGCCTCGCCGGTAAAGATGAAAACGGGAAAGCTGTAGGAAAACTGGATCAGAAAAACGGCAAGCACCACGACGGAGTGCAGCAGCCACCATGCCATTCTTGCGCCGTCCAGACTCAGCGATGAAAAGATATAGACGAATGACAGGAAGACGATGTCGACACCGATCAGGAAGCGCAGCAGTTGCTTCGTTGCATAGGATTTGTCCGGAATTCTCCAGACGAATGCCAGCAGCACAGACAGCATTAATGCGACGTTCAGGACGCTGATGGAGAAAGGTGTAAAATAAATCAGATCCATAGTCGGTTACCAAGTTACTATCGCTGTAGAAATTATATTTTTACCAGCAGATCATGAATTCCAGCCTATTGCTCCTGCTCATCAACACCTTCTGGGTGGCCGCTTCGATTCTATTTCTTATTGCGACCGGCAAGGTCTACTTTTTGCGGAAGGAGATTCCCGCCCGGGGATTGTCCGCTTCCGATACCGTTCCCGCCGTTTCCATCATTGTACCCGCCAGAAACGAGGAGATTAATATCGGTGTTTGCCTGGCCGGATTGGCAGAACTGAATTATCCCGCCGATAAACTGCAGATCATTGTCGTCAATGACCGTTCCAGCGATCGCACGGGCGAGATCGTCGACGGGTTTATTGCCCGGCATCCCAACATCGAACAGGTTCATGGTCAGCTGCTGGCGGAGGGCTGGACAGGGAAATCCCATGCTTGCTGGCAAGGCGCGAATCAGGCGAGCGGGGAATGGCTGATTTTTCTGGATGCCGACAGTTGCGTGAAACCGGACCTGGTTTCTTCCGCCATCCACTTTGCGCAACAGAACAGGCTGGATGTGCTCACCATCATTCCGCATCAGATCATCAAGTCCGTGCAAGAGCGGTTGTGGCTGCCGGGGGTGTTTCTCGGTTTCGCTTCCTTTGTTGACCTTGGCAGAATCAACGACCCACAGGATCCGTACGCCATTGCCAATGGTCAGTTCCTGTTGTTCCGCAGCGAGGCCTACCAGTCTATCGATGGGCACCGGTTGATCAGGAAGGAGCTGAATGACGATCTTGCGTTTGCCAGAGAGGCGAAGAAACATCATTTGAATTTCTTTTGCGCCTTCGGTGAACACCTGCTTGAGACGCGCATGTACCGCAACCTGAAAGAGATCTGGGGCGGTTTTTCCCGCAACGCGGCGGACATCACCCAGTCCACTTCCATTGGCCGGATGCTCATCAATACTATTTATACGGTGACCATCGCGGCGGGCGCCATCGTGCTGCCGGCAACTGCGCTGCTGAGTTACCAGTCCGCACCGGATATTTACAACCAGATTACGGTCAGTGTTGCACTGCCGACTTTGCTGATCCTGCTGGTTTTCTTTTTGATGGCAATCAGGGCGTTTAGAATACCTGTGGTGTACAGTTTGACTGTGCCGTTGGGACTCATCCTTCATGGCGTCCTGTGTTTCCATTCATTTTTTCTCATCAAAGGCGGTGTCCGGCAATGGAAAGGAAGATCCTACCCCTCCTGATTCCCATCCTGTTGTTGCTTTTCGCTGACCGGGCCGCGGCCTGGACAGTGGTCAAGGAGCGGAATGGCATTCAGGTGAAGACGCGCAAAATTGCGGACTCTCCCATTGCGCAATCCCTGGCGACGGTCACCGTGGAATCAAAACTCTCACCGCTGGTTGCGCTGATCCTGGATACCGACAACCAGTACAAGTGGATCGACTCGGTGGACCAGAGCAAAACCCTGAAACGGGTCAGCGCCACCCAATCCTACAATTACACCTTGAGTAAAGCCCCGTGGCCGGTGTCGGACCGGGATGCCGTCGTTCTGACAGAGGCCTCGCAGGACCCCGTAACTTATGTCGTGCAGATTCGTTCCCATGCCACGCCGGACTATCTGCCGGAAAAGAAAGGACTGGTGCGCGTGAAGATAGTGGACTCGCTGTGGACATTGACACCCCTGCCCGGCGGTGAAGTGGAGATAAGCTACCTGCTGCACAGCGATCCGGGTGGGGATATACCCGCATGGCTGATCAACTCCATGATTACCGATCAACCGCTCCGCACGTTGAAGAACCTGCGGAAAATTATTGGCACCGCCCCTTATAAAGACGGCCGGGTATCTTTTATCCGCGAACCGGAAATGCAGTAATCAAACGTATAATGCGAAGAGTGTCTTTTCGGTAAACCGTTTATATGCAAAACGCCCGGACACAATTATTTTTTAGAAAGATGTAACATTTGATCCGACTCGTCGGAATGGGCAATGCTTTCAAGAGTATCAACTCTGTCTTTAAGTACACCGCTAGATATCAAATTGTACACACCCTTGATTTGTTCCACAGTAATCCCCGAGTTTGTTGCCAAGGTTGTCATGTATTGAGAAGGATCGCCTGATTCCTCAATGATCGAGCGAAATGAAATGATATTCCGAATACCCAGATTATTAAGCTTGTGAAACGACTCGCTAAAATGAACATAAAGCAAAGCTTGGGCAACCATATCTACCAGTAAACGCCGGCCATAGCCGATATTGTTACCAAGATGAGGGAGATCAACATAGGCCAGATTTTGCGCATCACCTATACCTATCTCCTTAAATCGATAAGTAAGATATTCCGTCATACCCTGCAACTGGGTCAACGTTTCGTGCTTTTTCATCCCATTTTCGCCAGTCCCGATGTATTTTTCAGCCGTACGCTGGATATATTGCATCGCGATCTGTGGAAAAAAACCTATGATAAAGAACGTCAGCGGAGCGACAATGCTCGGCCAATCATCCATCCAGAAATATGCTATCACCATGCTAACAGCAGGTGCGGTAAGAAAGCGAATTAAAAAATTAACCAGTGAATTGGGGTACAGATCCTTGGTGTAAAGTCTAAAAGCGATTTCTTTTACTGTATAGATCAAGGTGCCGATAAAGCTGAAGGTAAAAGCAATTATGAAGGGAATCTTGAATATCTCTGTTTCTATGGTGGCTTTCAAGATCGGTTTCAGGAATAAATTCTGAGATTTCTCAGGTTCGTTTTTGATTGTTGAGTCAATATAGTTGTCGCATTGCTTTCTATCTTTATCTGTTTGGCTGTCAACTTGATTGTTTTCGGCATTACCGGAACTAGAATTCTTTTGCTGTTCGCTGTTTAAAATAAGTTTTTCGCAGTTTTTTGCGAAAGCTTTTTTGAGTCCTTCTGTTTTGAATACATAGATATAGCTCAGCGGATTGATCGAATCCGGGGGCAATACATTCCCGTTTTTGCCTATAGGCCGGTTTGCAAGAATTTCAACCGACGAGATAGGCAATGCAGAGTAGTCCTTGAGCCAGTGTTTATATATTTCTCCATAATGATACGGATGCGTAAAACCGCTTCCATTGAACTTGTTGGAATCGGAGATAAAGAAAAACCCTGCGAAAATAAAAAGCTGGATAGACAGCGCTGGTAGCATCCAGCGCAACATCCAGAAAAACACATTGTTGCGCTTGTTGTATGGATCAAAGGTTTCAGATTCTTTAGTAGATACAGTTTTTGCAACATTAGCAATCTCGGATTTGTAGGGCAGGAAAATATTGTCATGGAAATAGTAGGCTGCAATATAGACATAAATGGAGCCAATAATTAATGCGACCGTCTTCCATAGTGCATGCTCGTATGTAATAGATAATAGTAAAAGTAATGAGTAGATTAAGATGAATCTGAAAACAGGTTGTCTATCCTTTTGGGAAATTTTTGTTTCATTAGTCATGTCTGTAGCCTCCTGCAAAGTTTGCAGTTGATCTTCAACGCATTAATGTCATGTATTTACCAAAGCTGATGCCTGCATGTATGTATCAGCCAATGCTGTAGAGAACCTATTGGGAAAACAAATACTGGAAGAAAGAATAAGCGTAATACCCATATGGCGCAAGTGGGAAATTCCACGTAAGGACAGCCGGGTATCTTTACATTAGCGAACCGGAAATGCAGTAGCGCAGTTTGTTCAATCCCATGTAGATGGGTTGACGCTGTAGCCTCCCAGAATGCTTACATAGCTTGCCCGCTCGTAAGCGGCCGGGTCGCGGATCTGGCTGTGGGAGAGTACGCCCTTGATCTGTTCAACGCTGTCGTAGGGACTGTCATCCAGCCACTTCTCTACGCCCTTGCGAATGCGTGTCAGGTGTTTTGGGCCATGCAACAACAGCGCGCTGCAGAGGTGGGTGATGTCGGCGCCGGCGAGCAGCATCTTGATCGCATCCTCTGCAGTATGGATGCCGCCGGTCGCGGCAAGGGAAAGTTTGGTACGGCCGTACAGAATGCCCAGCCAGCGCATCGCCAGCAGCGAATCGTGCGGTTTGGAAAGATGCAGAGTCGGGGCGACACGCAAAGTGTCGATATCGATGTCCGGCTGGTAGAAACGGTTGAACAGGGAGACGCCATTCGCTCCGGCATCTTCGAGTTGCTTGACGAAATTTCCGAACGCACTGAAGAAGGGTGACAACTTGACGGTAATCGGCAGACTAACCTGGGCGCGCAGTTGTTTGAACAGCGTGAGATAGCTAAGCTCCATTTTTTCACCGTTCACGCTTTGTTCGGCAGCGATGCGATAGACGTTCAGTTCCAGGGCATCGGCACCCGCCTCCTGCAACTGTTTGCCGTGTTTTACCCAGCCATCGAGTGAGACACCATTGAGACTGGCGATCACCGGAATGGAAAGACTGTTTTTGAGTTGCCGGATCTGTTCCAGGTAGCTGTCCAGTGCGTCGCCTGAATCGCCATGAACCGGCAGGAAGCTGTCGGCTTCGCTATAGCCCAGTTCCTGATCGGAAAGAAACTGGTTTTGCTCGCCGCGCAATTCTTCCTCGAACAGGGAGTACATCACCAGCGCCGGGGCGCCTGCATCTTCCAGCCTGCGTGCCGTGTCGAGGCTGCGGCTCAGCGGCGAGGCGGAAGGAACAAAAGGGCTGGCCAGTTCCAGGCCAAGATAACGGGTAGACAGATCCATGGCGATTACTCCTTATCCCCGGTATCGGGCTTTTTATAACTCATTGCCGCCAGTTGTTCGTAGTGGTGATAGCGCGTCAGCGCTTCCACCTGGGCATCGTGCAGGAACTTCTCGGCATCATCGGGATGACTGCGCCACAACATGTTGAAGCGCGTCTCGCTGGACACAAAATCGCGATAACCGATGGAAGGTTTTTTCGAATCGAGTTGCAGCGGATTTTCGCCCTGGTCGATGCGGCGCGGGTCATAGCGCAACAATGGCCAGTGACCGCAGCGCAGTGCCAGGTCCTGCATCTCATGGTTATGCAGCATGTCGTTGCCCCAGGCAATGCACGGTGAATAGGCGATGATGATCGATGTGCCTTCGTAGGATTCCGCTTCGAGGAATGCTTTCAGGGTCTGGATATCCTTGCCCGCATAGGCCACCTGGGCAACATAAACATTTTTGTAACTCATGGCGATCATCGCCAGGTCTTTTTTCGCAGTCGATTTGCCGCCGGCAGAGAACTTGGCCACCGCACCGCGCGGGGTTGCCTTGGAGGTCTGGCCGCCGGTGTTGGAGTAGACCTCGGTATCGAGCACCAGGATGTTGACGTTGCGTCCGGACGCGAGCACGTGATCGAGACCGCCGAAACCGATGTCGTAAGCCCAGCCATCACCGCCGACGATCCACACACTCTTCTTCACCAGATTGTCGGCGATACTTTCCAGCAGCCGCGCTTCGGGTTTTTTGATCTTCTTCAGTTTGGTCAGCAGTTGCGCCACCCGTTCGCGCTGATCGTGGATGCCGGTTTCGCTGCTCTGGTCGGCGTTGAGCAATGCCTCGACCATCTCCTTACCGAGTTCGCTCGCCAGTTTTTGCAACTGTTCCCTGGCTAGTTCCGTTTGCTTGTCGATGGAGACGCGCATGCCGAGGCCGAACTCCGCGTTGTCCTCGAACAGGGAGTTGTTCCAGGCCGGGCCGCGGCCTTCGGGATTTTTTGCCCACGGCGTGGTGGGCAGGTTACCGCCGTAAATCGACGAGCAACCCGTGGCGTTGGCCACCACCATGCGGTCGCCGAAGAGCTGGCTGGCAAGTTTAAGGTATGGCGTTTCACCGCAGCCGGAACAGGCGCCGGAAAACTCGAACAGCGGCTGGGCGATCATCGCTTCCTTGATCACGCTGGTGCGCAGTTTGCGCCGGTCGTATTCAGGCAGGCTGAGGAAAAATTCCCAGTTTTCCCGTTCTTGTTCGCGTAGCGGCGGTTGCGGCACCATGTTGAGCGCGCGGCGTCCGGGGTTCTCCTTGTCTTTCACCGGACAGATGTCGACGCAAAGGCTGCAACCCGTGCAGTCCTCCGGCGCCACCTGGTAACTGATGTGCCAGCCCTCGGGGAATTCCTTGCCTTTTACCGGCACGTGTTTGAAAGTTTTCGGTGCATTCTTTGCCAGCGCCGGGTCAAAGATTTTGCTGCGAATGACGCTATGCGGGCAGACGAAGGGACACTTGCCGCAGTGGATGCAGAGTTCTTCATCCCATTCGGGGATTTCCAGCGCGATATCGCGTTTCTCCCACTGGGTGGTGGCGCTGGGATAAGTGCCGTCGGCGGGGAATACGCTGACCGGCAGGTTGTCGCCGCGCCCGGCGATGATCTCGGCAGTGACTTTTTGTACAAACTCCGGCGCATTGGCAGGTACCACTGGTGGCCGTTCGAAGGTGCTGTCGGCCTTGGCCGGTACTGCAACCTGATGCAGGTTGGCTACCGAGGCATCGATAGCCTTGAAGTTCATGTCCACCAGCTTCTTGCCTTTCTTGCCGTAGGTTTTTTCCACTGCATCCTTGATCGCGTGCAGCGCTTCGTTCTGCGGCAGGATGTCGGAGATGGCGAAGAAACAGGTTTGCATGATGGTGTTGATGCGTTTCCCCATGCCGCTCTCTTCGGCAACCTTATAGGCATCGATGACGTAGAAGCGCAGTTTCTTGTCGATGATCTGCTGCTGCATCCGGTGCGGCAGGATGCTCCAGGCCGTTTCAGCCGATGCAGTGGTGTTGAGCAGGAACACGCCGTTTTCCGCCGCTTTGTCCAGCATGTCGTAACGTTCGAGGAAAACGCTCTGGTGGCAGCCGACAAAATGTGCCTCGTTGTCGCCGATGAGGTAAGTGGAGTGAATCGGTTCGGGGCCGAAACGCAAATGGGAAACGGTAATGGCGCCGGATTTTTTCGAGTCGTAGACGAAGTAGCCTTGGGCGTGCAGTTCGGTGCCCTCGCCGATGATCTTGATCGAATTCTTGTTGGCGCTGACCGTGCCGTCGGAACCCAGACCGTAGAACAGGGCGCTCACTGCTTTCTTCGACGCATCGGTACGGAAGTTTGCATCCCACTCCAGGCTGGTATGGCTGACGTCGTCGTGGATGCCGATGGTGAAATTGTTTTTCGGTTTCTTGTTCTGCAACTCGTCGAACACTGCCTTGACCATACCGGGCGTGAACTCTTTCGATGAGAGACCGTAGCGGCCACCGATGATGCGCGGCATGGTCTTGAACGGTGCGCTACCGTCGG
>JBNLBY010000055.1:0-18098 GCA_050303535.1 Sideroxydans sp.
GATATCGTTGAAGGCGCTGATGCGTATTTCTTGAGTGGCATTAATCAGGACTTGTTTTCTCTGGATGAGGTTGCGGCTTTTTTGAAAAAAAAATATCCGTCCTCCCCTCTTTATATCGGCGGTCCTATTGCCTGGTCATTCGATCAGGCAGGTGAGTTAGATCGGCTGGCGGTGTTTGATCATATATGCATTGGTGATGGCGAATTGCTTGTTGGGCAAATACTTGACGCCCTCAAAAATGGTGAGAAACTTCCACGCGTGATCAAAGAAACCAACCGGTTTGATCTCAGCAAATCTCGCCCGATGGATGAATCATTGATAAGGGCTTCTTATAAAAATTATTATGGGGCGGTCATTGAAGTTTCAAGAGGCTGTCCTTTTCTTTGCGAATTTTGCGACATTCGCGTACTTCAAGACAACAATACAAGTCACAACCGCAATGTTGAGGTAATCATTGCAGAGCTTGACCTCTACAGACAACTCGGCCTGAGAAACATTCAATTTGCATGCGATAACTTTATTGGTGATTACGAGTGGGCCAATCGACTGGTTGATGCAATTATCAATTACAACGCGAAGCATGACTTCAGTCCAAGTTTTTATACATGGCTTACCATCAATGTTGGCAATCATGAAGATTTGCTGAAGAAAATGAGGGTTGCAGGTTTTGATAATCTTTTTATCGGCATTGAGAGCTTTGATGCAAATACATTGCTGGAAACCGCAAAAATGCAAAATACCAAGTATGATCTGGTAAACACAATAATAAAAATCCAATCTTTTGGTTTTGTAATTGTGGCGGGACTGATTTTTGGGTTTGATAGCGATACTGATGGGTCATTCAGCACCACCTTGGACGGGATTACCGAAGCAGGCTTGCTTTCCGGCGATGCATCCTTGTTAACCGCACTTCCCGGTACTCCGTTATTCAGACGGATGCGCTTGTCAGGCCGTCTGCGTAATTTTCAACATGATGCCCTTCTGGGAGGGCATAAATACGTTACCAACATAAAATATCTGATGGAAAAGGAAAAACTAATAGATGGGTATATTACTTTCTCCAAGAAGTTTATGGAGGGCGGATACCAATATTCACGTATCCGGAATTTCTACCGAATTCTCTCAACCGCAGAAAACCTGGTAAACATTACTCGCCCAGGGTATACCGACATAGGGGTGTTTCTCGAAAAAGCGATCCGTTCCCCTTCTCTGCTGGCGTTCCATTTGGCCCGGCTCATGCCATTACTGAAACCATCCAGGCTATTTTATTTATTCAAATCAATTGGGCTGGCTTTGTGGATGAAGTTACGACACGGCATTGGTTTTCAGTATTTCATTTTTTGGCTCTTTATCTGGGTGAATGCGCTTAGTAAGTATGGCGATATAAAACCATCTGATTTCAATATTGAATCTGTTCCTGGGGATTTCGATTATTCGAAGATCATTCCTGATGGTTATCTGGAGCAGGCTGATGAAAAAATCCCGCAGAACAAGATCAACGCTCAATACAAGGCAACAGTTAAACAGCTTGAACACGTTATCCATTTAAAAAAATCGGCTCATGAATATTTGACATAAACGCCGGCCACTATCGAGCAGTCAATTAGTAGCGGAAAAATGATTAATTACTTGGCAATTTTTGTCCCGATAATCCTGCTGGATTATGCGACCTATTTTATTTTGCACGCATTTTCAATCAGTATTTTTTACTGTTACTTGCTCGGTAAAGCGGTAGGTTTGATAAGTTTTTATTTTTTAGGGACACAAGGCTCATTGCGAAACAGGTTAAATCAATTTTTAACTTTTATTGTTCTTTTTTTAATGAATATGTTCTTGGTTTATATTTTTAACAATTACATGCAAAAACTTAACAGCGTTATTGGTTATAAAATATTTTTTGATATTATCCTTTTTGTCATAAATTTCTACGCGGTTAAAGTCCTTGGTTTCAAATCGCGGGTAAAATTCAGGACATAATTATCGCCACAGAAAAGATGCCTGGTTGCAAAGCCCGGCAGGAGGTGTTCTTCGGTGCAGGAATACGTTACACACAAAAATCATTAGCTGTTGTACTTCGAACTTGAATCCGCCCGTTAAGGCATAAATGAAAACTAAAGATAAGTGTGAACTTTGCGGATGCTCGAACTTTAACCTGAAGTTTCCGGGCAATATAAAATCACTTGATTTTGAGAATTTTGCTCAATACGCCTATTACGGTGATATTTTTCAGTGTGCAAAATGCGGCTTAGTCAGGCAAAAGGTCGACCTGACTTCGGAGCAAGTACTCGCGCTGATTAAAAATGAAAAATACCTTAATGAAGCCATTGGTCAGCTTGCACTTGACGAGAAGTATGTGCAATTTAATACATTGATTTCATTTGCTGAAAAGTATGCCGAACTTAACAATGCCAAATTGCTGGACATTGGTGCCAATACGGGAATCTACCTGAATTTAATGAAAAGATATTCTTCAAATTTATTTGGTTTGGAGCCCTCAAAAGAGGCAGCAAAGTTCGCACAAGATAGCGGGTTAAATGTGCAAAATGGCGTAATAGCCGAAGGGAACTTTGAAAACAATGCGTTCGATATTGTCACAATGTGGGATGTTGTTGAGCACCTAAGTACCCCCCAGACCGATTTTGAAAAAATAAATCCCTGGCTAAAAGTGGGCGGGAAATTCTTTATTACCACTCACAACATCGAAAGTTTATTTGCAAAACTTATGGGGAAACGTTACCCAATGCTTATGTATCAGCATTTTTTCCATTTTTCACCAAAAACATTGAGTGCCATGCTTGAACAAAAGGGGTTTAAGGTTTTAGGTATTCATCAAGTTAATAAATCATGGAGCATAAGTTATCTGCACAATTTGATAGACAAACTATGGCCTGATAGTCAATTGGCACAATTGGCGAGAACCATTATTGGCCCCATAGCGAAAAGTAAAACTATGGGGAAAATGCATATCTCTTTCCCAATTCGAGATTTTTTCTTTATTGCTGTTGAGAAAATTTAACCGGCAATGAGGTCGGCATACAAAAGTAATTTTTGTGTAAGCCGCTAACCGTTATTTTTTCAGGCAATTTTTCAGGGCAACTTTATCAAACCTGAAGAGATATCACGGGGAGAATAATTGCAGGAAACTCGCTTGTCTATGCTGCGGGGCTGGAAGGAGTCTGTGTAGTGGATGGGGTATATTTGCCTGCGCTCTCAGAGAAATCATACGCCTTTGATCATGACAAATGCAGACCGAATCGGCCAACAGACAAGCAAAAGAATGAATGAGGGGCGTTGATGGGAATTGCCGTCGCATTAATAGCAATATTGGGGTACGGCCTCCATATAGATCGTTTAACTAAATGGCCGCTTGAGTCATCTCTTCTCTTCGTCTGCACAAGCCTGGTTTGCCTACTATATGGCGCTGGTCTCTTAGGGTGTTTGCAAATTACGACGCAAATATTGCTGGGAATTGGCGTGCTGTTTTTTCTGGCAAATGTCTTTTCACAATGGAAAAAAGAAGCCATTGCTCGGAGCATGTCGCCCGGCGTATGGTTTTTTTTGATGTCAATTATTGGTCTCTGGATTTTTACGCGCTCGGAATATTATTCAAATTTTGAGTTTGTAGATGATTTTTCTCATTGGGGAAGAATATCAAAAGTAATAGCAGGCAACGACAGGTTAATAATTCCAGCCGATCCGGTCTGGTTCCAAGACTACCCTCCCGGCATGGCGCTGTTTGATTACTTGTTCTTCCAGTTTTCCGGGTTCAGGGAAAATAACGCGATGTTTGCGCATGGTGTTTTTATTTTCGCTGCCTTAACACAAATATTTTCCAAAATCTCAAGGCCTGTTAACAGATATGTATCCTTTGGCATAAGTATTTTTATTTATACCTTGATCTACTTTTTTGGGTCGGGATTGCATACGCTGTCTGTTGATCTGATTGTCGGGGTAGTGTTTGGTATTGCGGTGCTTGGATATCTGGCAGATAGCCAAAACGGCAGGCTCATCGCAGTTATTCGCCTGATTCCACTGGTTATGGTTTTACCTTTGATAAAGCAGATTGGGATTCTGTTCTCATTTGTAATAGGAAGTGTTGTTATATGTGATCTTTTATTCGCTTCAATAGGCGGCAAAGAAAAAAGTAAATTGATTTTGGCTGCGTTGCTCTTGATCACAACATCACTTCTTACATATATAAGCTGGGGCGAACACGTCATGAACACGGGAGTTCAGAAAACATTCAATTCGGCAATATCAGTCAGAGAGGTTGCTAAGGCGTTTATTCCCGCATTAGCGACAGAAAGACAAAAAACAACGATAAACAATTTTATTCATCGTGTATTTCTTCCTCGTTCAGAGTCAAAAATTAACAGGGGATACTACTGGTTGGTCATATGCCTGTCTTTTGTCTGGTTAATATGGCATATGGAGAAAGAATATAGGTCATGGGTCGGATTTGCTCCTTTTGCAGTAATTTTTACTGGATTTTTCACATATCTGTTCATTCTGCTTGTGTTGTATATGTTCCTTTTTGGTGCCTATGAAGGTCCACGTCTCGCCTCATTCGACCGGTACGTCAATACGTATCTAGTCGGTATGCTCATTATTCTTTTTGGAGTATCACTGTCTCAATACTTCAAGGAGAAACAGAACAGGGTTACAACCATTGCCTTGATTACAGTTTGTCTGCTTGTAATGCTCCCGAACCTGAAGGCGGAGCGGCGTGATATTGCTAATACGGTAGGTGGGCGACAAGACCAACACGTCGAAAAATTAGTGAAATACTGGGAAGTAATTAAAAACAATACGGCTTCAAATTCCCGTATTTACTTCGTTTGGCAGGATAGTAACGGTACGGAGAATACAATATTCAATTACGGGATAATTCCCAGGGAAAGCAACAGGGGCTGCTGGTCGGTCGGGGATCCATATGCTGAAGGCGACGTGTGGACGTGCAAGAAATCAATAAGCGATTTCGCAAGAGAGTTGAAGGAGTATGATTATCTTTTGGTTGCCCATGCTGATTCGCAATTCGGAAAGAAATTCATGCGGTTGTTTGGGTCTGATAATATTCCGGACGGGAGTTTGTTCCGGATTATGAAGGGTGCTGAATTGGTAAGGCTTCGCAAAATTTATCCGGAGCTGATTTCAAGAATTAAAAACGTAAAGCATGAAACGTAAATTATTTATCCATGCCACAAATGTCCACCAGGGGGGTGGGCGTTCGCTATTGGCGGCGATATTCAAATCCCTGCCAGGTGGCATGCAGTCGATATTGTCTTTGGATAGTCGTATGCCATTGACTGAAGATGCAACTCAAGATGTTCAAATCAGGCGCGTTAAAGCAACTCTCTTGCATCGATTTATGGCAGAAAGATGGCTGGCAAGGAATGTCGCATCAGATGATGTCGTATTGTGCTTTGGCAATCTGCCGCCATTGTTCAAGTTGTGCGGGCGTGTGGTGGTGTTCGTTCAGAATCGATATTTGGTCGATAATGTAAAATTACGCGGTTTTCCGTTTAAGACCAGGTTGAGACTTGGTATGGAGCGGGTTTGGTTATCTGCCAATGCAAAGCACGTTGATGAGTTTGTTGTACAAACGCCTACGATGAAAAGCCTGCTGGAGGCTCAAACCGGGATCCCGGTGCGAGTATTGCCATTTGTGGCAAATCATAAGGGTTACACGCGAAAGATACGGTCACCGGAAATGCAAACGGGAAAAAACTTTGAATTCTTGTATGTCGCCTCCGGCGAGCCGCATAAGAACCATCTGCAGTTGATTGAGGCATGGTGCTTGTTGGCGAAAGAAGAGGTGTTTCCTTCATTGAAACTGACACTGGACAATATTCACTTTGCTAAGCTGTGCGCCTGGACGGAACAAAAGGTCAGGCAGTATCGGCTGAAAGTGGAGAATGTGGGGAGTTTGTCACACGGGCAGGTCATGCAGTTATATGGGCAAGTGGATGCATTGATTTACCCATCAACTTTTGAGTCATTCGGTTTGCCGTTGATTGAAGCCAGACAGGCCGGGTTGCCAGTACTGGCATCGGAGCTGGATTATGTGCGTGATGTACTGGATCCGGAACAGTCATTTAACCCTGAATCTGCAATTTCTATTGCAAGGGCAGTGAAAAGATTCCTGGGAGTGGAGGAACAGCCATTGCCGCTAATGGATGCCGCGCAGTTCATGACATCCATCCTCGAGAAGGCAGAATAACTTGCGTGTTCTGATCGTCAGTCAATATTTCTGGCCGGAAAGCTTCCGTATCAACGATGTGGCCAAGTCGTTGTCGGATAAAGGGGTCGAGGTAGAGGTGCTGACAGGCAAACCAAACTACCCCCGCGGGGAAATATTCACGGGATACCGTGCATGGGGGTGCCAGCAAGAGACATACCTGCACATGAACATTAATCGCCTACCTCTGCTGGCAAGGGCAAAGGGCGGAGTTCGCCTGGCGATGAACTATTTATCGTTCATATTATCCGGATTGTTGTTTGCGCCCTGGATGTTGCGCGGCAAGAGATTCGAGGTAATCTTTATCTATGCACCCTCTCCTGTACTACAAGCCATCCCGGCGATTTTTCTTGGTTGGCTGAAAAGATGCTCCGTGGTGTTATGGGTGCAGGACCTGTGGCCGGAGAGCTTGTCGGCGACCGGACATGTGCAAAATAAGGTGGTACTCAAACTGGTCGAACAGGTGGTGCGCTTTATTTATCGCCATACTGATATGCTTCTGGTGCAGTCGAGGGCATTTGAGGAGCCAGTTCGGGCGCTGGCATCCGGAACCCCTGTTGTTTATTACCCCAACTCGGTGGACGACACCTTTGCGTTGCCCATTACCGATGAACCGCCCCCGGTTGCCGGGCTTGGCGAAGGGTTTTCGGTAATGTTTGCAGGAAACATCGGCGCAGCCCAGGCAGTAGGCGTGATCGTTGAGGCCGCATCCTTGCTTCGGGAGTATGCGGACATTTGCTTTGTGGTTCTGGGCGATGGCAGTTATCGAGAATGGATGCTGAATGAGGTTCAGCGGCGCAAGTTGACCAATATTCATTTACCTGGGAGATACCCCGTGGAGACGATGCCCGGTTTCATGCAGAAAGCATCGGCACTGTTGGTGACGCTGGCTGACCAGCCGATTTTCGCGGCGACCGTTCCCAACAAGGTGCAGGCTTATCTGGCGGCAGGCAGGCCGGTCATTGCATGCCTGAATGGAGAAGGTGCGCGCCTGGTTGTGGAGGCAGGGGCGGGGTTTGCCACCCCTGCGGGAGATGCCGGAAGTTTGGCCGACACCGTTTTAAGTCTGTATCGTTTATCTGCTGCCGAACGAGAAAAAATGGGCGAAAATGGCCGCCGTTATTATCGACAGCATTTTGACCATGATCGCCTCGTTGATGAGTTGATCGGGCATTTTCAGGCCATGTCGCATGGTAGAAAGGACTTTCAGTGAAGGTATTGGTGATCGGCGCGAGCGGCATGATAGGCAGTACGGTCCTGCGTATTCTGAGTGAGAATCAAGACTGGGAAGTTTTCGGCAGTATTCGCAATAACAGTGCGAGGCGGTTTTTCTCCAAGTCTGTTGGCAGACACCTGATTGCGGGGATTGATGTTGAACAGCAAGATTTGCTGGTCCAGATTCTGGATCAAGTACGGCCCGATGTCGTTGTTAATTGTGCCGGCCTGACCAAGCATAAACCGGAAGCGGATGACCCATTGGCCGCTATTCCGATTAACTCGTTAATGCCTCATCGTCTAGCAAGGCTGTGCAAACTGATGGGAGCGCGTCTTATACATGTCAGTACAGATTGCGTATTCTCGGGCGAAAAAGGAAGTTATACCGAGGATGACTTTGCAGATGCACGGGATGTGTATGGCAAATCCAAGGCCATGGGGGAGGTGGACTACCAGCACGCCATTACTTTGCGAACTTCAACTATTGGACATGAGTTGCAAAGCCGATATGGACTGCTGGATTGGTTCCTGTCGCAAGAAGGACAGTGTAAAGGTTATACTCACGCTGTTTTTTCAGGGTTGCCGACGGTGGTTTTTGCACAAATTGTGCGTGATGTGGTAATTCCGCATAAAAAGCTGTCGGGCTTGTATCACGTGGCTGCAAAACCGATCAACAAGTTTGATTTGCTGAAGATGATTGCTGATGAATACGGCAAATCCATCGAAATTGTGCCAGATGCCAAGTTGGTGATAGACCGTTCACTTGACGCATCGCGTTTTCAGTCAGCAACGGGTTACATCGCGCCCGCGTGGCCTGAGTTGATCAAATTGATGCACACATATAAATAAATCTGGGTCGAATTATGTTCAAAGGCAAAGTACTGATGATCACCGGCGGCACCGGTTCTTTCGGGAATACCGTGCTTAATCGTTTTTTATCGACTGAAGTACGTGAGATACGTATATTCAGCCGCGATGAAAAAAAACAGGAAGACATGCGTATTGCTTTGAACAACAGCAAACTCAAATTCTACATCGGGGACGTGCGCGATTATGACAGTGTGTATCAGGCGATGCGGGGTGTGGATTATGTATTCCATGCGGCCGCGTTGAAGCAGGTTCCCTCGTGTGAGTTCTATCCGATGGAGGCTGTGCGTACCAATGTTGTCGGCACAGAGAATGTGCTGAATGCTGCCACTGTCAACGGCGTCAAGCGTGTGGTGGTGCTGAGCACTGACAAGGCGGTATATCCCATCAATGCGATGGGCATCTCCAAAGCGATGGCGGAAAAACTGATGGTCGCCAAATCGCGCGTGCAGGGCGAGGGTGAGACTGTGTTCTGTGCCACTCGCTACGGCAACGTCATGGCTTCGCGCGGCTCGGTCATTCCGTTGTTTGTATCGCAGCTTAAAGAGGGCAAACCGCTCACCGTGACCGATCCGAACATGACGCGCTTTCTGATGTCGCTTGAAGATTCGGTGGATCTGGTGCTCTATGCCTACGAGCACGGCAAGCAGGGCGACATCTACGTCCAGAAGGCGCCTGCGTCGACCGTGGCTGATCTGGCGCAGGCACTGAAGGAGTTATTCAATAAAGATAATCAGATACGCGAAATAGGTACACGCCACGGCGAGAAATTGTACGAATCGCTGATATCTCGCGAAGAGATGGCGCATGCCCAGGACATGGGCGGTTATTACCGTATTCCTGCGGATAACCGTGACTTGAATTATGCAAAGTACTTCAGCGAAGGCGAAGAAAAGATCTCGCATCTGGAAGACTACACCTCGCATAACACAGAACGCCTGAATGTTGAGCAAGTAAAGAAATTGTTATTGAAACTGGATTTCATCAAGGAAGAACTAAATGCTTAAAGTCATGACCATCGTCGGGACACGTCCTGAACTGATCAAAATGAGCCGGGTGATCGCCGAGTTTGACCAGCATACACAACATGTTCTGGTACATACAGGACAGAACTACGACTATGAGCTGAACCAGTTGTTCTTCGAAGACCTGGGCATTCGCAAGCCGAATCATTTCCTTGAGGCCGTGGGGGAGAATGCAGCACAAACCATCGCGCGCGTGATAGAAAAATCCGATGCGATCATGGAAAAGGAAAACCCCGATGCAGTCATGTTATATGGCGATACTAATTCTTGTCTGGCGGTCATCGCGGCAAAGCGGCGCAAAATCCCGGTGTTTCACATGGAAGCAGGGAATCGTTGTTTTGATCAACGTGTGCCGGAAGAACTGAATCGTAAGGTGCTGGATCACTTGAGTGATATCAATCTGGTGCTGACCGAACATGCACGCCGCTACTTGATTGCAGAGGGTATCCGTCCTGAAACAATCATCAAAACCGGTTCGCACATGAGAGAAGTGCTCGATTATTACATGCCGAAAATTCAGAAATCGGATGTGCTGCAACGCATGGGCCTGACGGCAAACAAGTTCTTTATCGTAAGTGCGCACCGTGAAGAGAATGTCGATACCCCACAGAATATGCTGGATATGGTCGAGACGTTGAATGCGCTGGCTGAACAATATAATGTCCCAGTGATCGTTTCCACACACCCACGCACAAAAAAACGACTGGACACAATGAAGTTGGGTGAACTCAACCCGCACATACAGTTTCTCAAGCCGTTCGGCTTCTGCGATTACAACAAATTGCAAATGAAGGCGCTGTGCGTTGTATCCGACAGCGGTACGATCACCGAAGAAAGTTCTTTGCTCAACCTTCCTGCCATCACTATCCGTAATGCGCACGAACGTCCTGAGGGCATGGATGTAGGCACACTCATTATGAGCGGACTGAAAAAAGAGCGCGTACTGGATGCGGTGCGTGTCATTCTTTCCCAGCACGACAAAACCAGGCGAGTCATGCAGCCGGTCCAGGATTACGAAGCCGGTGCTGTGTCCAGGCAATTGCTGAGGGTTGTGATGAGCTACGTCGATTATGTCAACCGTACGGTTTGGTCCAAGCAGATTTGAACAATAACCGCATGTTGGTAACGGGAGCAAATGGCTTTGTCGGGAGTTTGCTATGTGTTGCCTTGGCAAAGAAAGGATATGTCGTTCGTGCGGCAGTACGTGATCAGGCAAAGCTTGCAATTGCCGGTTGTGAAATTGTCAGGGTGCCGACTTTCGAAACAGATACCGATTGGGGAGAAGCCTTGCATGGCATGACAACCGTCATTCACCTCGCTGCTCGAGTCCATGTCATGCATGACAATGCATCCAATCCGCTGGATGAATTTCGCCGAGTAAACGTTGCCGGGACGGAAAACCTGGCGCGTTCCGCAGCAGCATTCGGGGTGAAACGTCTGGTGTACGTCAGTTCAATCAAGGTGAACGGGGAGGCGACCCGCAAAGGCAAGAAATATTCCGAAGCTGATGCCCCTAGTCCGCAGGATCCCTATGGTGTATCCAAGTTCGAGGCTGAGCAGGCTTTGCAGCGTGTTGCTGCAGAAACAGGTCTGGAAATAGTTATTATCCGTCCACCTTTGGTTTATGGTCCTGGAGTGAAGGGGAATTTCGTACAATTGTTAAAGGTGCTCGCCAGGGGGGTTCCATTGCCGTTGGCTTCCATACGAAATCTGCGCAGCCTGGTGTATGTCGGGAATTTGGTTGATGCGTTGATCGTTTGCGCTACCCATCCGGGTGCTGTTGGGAAAACCTATCTGGTCAGCGATGGTGAGGATATTTCCACCTCCGGGTTGCTGCGCCAGTTGGGAGAAGCAATGGGTTGTCCTTCGCGATTGTTTTTTTTTCCTGCAGGCTTGCTGAAACTGGCAGGGATGCTAAGTGGCAAGTCAGCTCAGGTTGAGCGTCTGCTGGGTTCGCTACAAGTCGATAGTGGTAAAATCCGCCGCGAACTTAACTGGATACCGCCGTATAGCTTGCAGCAAGGGCTGCAAGCGACCGCCGAGTGGTATCGAAATGAACATTTATGAGCTATTACTCCCCCATCGCTGCTGCTGTAGTCTCTTTACTGGTGATTGCGATGATTCATTCCAGCAAGTTTGGTAAAAAGATTCAGGATATCCCCAACGAACGATCACTGCATTCTGCGCCTATTCCGCGTATTGGAGGTGTCGGGCTGGTGGCGGGATTGTTGGCCGGCTGGGTCTTGATGTTTGCTTCCCTGGTGTGGTGGCTGGTGGTGCCGTTGATCGGGTTGTTTCTTGTTTCGTTACTGGACGACATGCGCGGATTGCCGGTGCGCGTACGCTTGCTGGTGCATCTTGTGGCAGCAGCGCTTCTGGTTGGGGGTTCCGGCATGTTTGCCAGTCAAGGTGGCCTAGTTGTGCTGGTGGTTTTTCTGCTTACGGTATGGATGACTAATCTCTATAATTTTATGGATGGTTCGGACGGTTTGGCAGGTGGCATGGCGCTTTTCGGATTCTTTTTCTATGGCTTAGCGGCGCTGCTTTCTCAAAATGAGACGCTGGCGTTGTTGAATTTTTCCATCAGTGCTGCGGCATTCGGATTTCTCTGTTTCAATTTCCCCCCTGCCAAGGTTTTCATGGGTGACGCGGGTTCTATCCCGCTTGGTTTTCTTGCAGCTGCAATGGGGCTATGGGGCTGGCAACAAGGGTGCTGGACTGCATGGTTCCCTCCACTTGTTTTCTCACCTTTCATTGCGGATGCGAGTGTGACGCTGGTGAAACGCGCATTGCGCGGAGTAAAGATCACCGAAGCACACCGTGAACATTACTATCAGCGTGCGATATTGCTGGGCTGGGGGCATCGCAAGTTGGCGCTTATCGAATATTTGCTAATGCTGGTGAGTGGCATATTTGCGCTGTTTTCCTTGAACCAGATGTTTTATTGGCAGACGATCCTTGTGTGCATATGCATCTATGGAGCTTTGATGTTGCCGCTTGATGCGTTATGGAAAAAATTCGAACGAGGGCAACATGCATAGAATCAGTCGCTATACTTTAATGGCTGTGTTGCACGATCTGTTTGTGGCGACTTTGGTTTGGGCAGGCGCGTATTATTTGCGATTCAATTTTGATTTGCCCCAGAATTTTAAAAGCGAAATGTGGCGTACTTTGTTATGGGTTGCGCCACTGCAATCTGTGATTTTCTGGAACGTGGGGCTGTATCGAGGTATCTGGCGCTACGCCAGCGTGGCGGATATGCGTCGTATTTTCATGGCGGTATTGTTTGCTGCCATGTTGATCCCGCTTGTTCTATGGATGTTCCGCGTCGATGCCGTCGTGCCGCGCTCTGTACTGATCCTTGATCCTATCCTGTTACTGCTGCTGATGGGTGGTGACCGTCTACTTTATAGATTGTGGAAAGATCAGCAATTGTTTGCCAATGTCAAAATACAGGGCGAGCCAGTATTGGTTATGGGCGCAGGGGGGGCTGGTGTCAGTTTGTCCAAAGAACTTGCGCGCAGTCGCGAATGGCATCTGGTCGGATTCCTCGATGATGATAAGAGGAAACAGGGACGCGTTCTTAACGACATCAAGGTGTTGGGAAAACTGGATAGTCTGCCGCACTGGGCACAGCGATTTGGTGTTTCCCAAGTTATCATCGCCATGCCGTCAGCAACCCATCAGGTGCGTAAACATGCCATTGATCTGGCAAACCAGAGCGGAATCAAGGCGCTGACCGTGCCGGTCTTTAACGATTTGCTGAGCGGTCGAGTGGCTATCTCGCAATTGCGCGCTGTAGAGCTGGACGATCTGCTTGGGCGCGATCCAGTAAAACTGGACAATGCCGGATTGCACGAACAACTGACAGGTAAAGTGGTACTGGTGACCGGGGCCGGGGGATCGATTGGTTCAGAATTGTGCCGTCAGATCGCAATATTTTCTCCCAGGCAATTGGTGCTGTATGAAATTGGCGAATGTGCGCTTTACAATATCGAACAGGAGCTGGATAAAGCATATCCGCAACTCGATATTGTTTATCTGGCCGGTGATGTGCGCGATGATGTGCACTTGAATCAAGTATTCGGAGAATATAAGCCCAGTGTGGTTTTTCATGCCGCGGCTTATAAGCATGTGCCGTTGATGGAACGCCATAACACCTGGCAGGCGGTGCGTAACAATGTATTTGGCACTTGGCGGGTCGCAAATTGTGCGCAAAAACACAACGCAGACAAGTTTGTGCTTATCTCCACCGACAAGGCAGTTAACCCGACCAACGTGATGGGCGCTACCAAGCGTATGGCGGAGATCGTGTGTCAGGGCATGCAACAACCTGAAGGAACGCGTTTTGTCATCGTACGCTTCGGCAATGTGCTGGGCAGCAACGGCAGTGTAATTCCCAAGTTTCGCGAGCAGATCGCCAGGGGCGGTCCGGTTACCGTGACGCATCCCGAGATTACACGCTTCTTCATGTCCATCCCTGAGGCTGCACAGTTGGTGATGCAGGCCGGCTGTATGGGTCGTGGCGGCGAGATCTTTGTGCTGGACATGGGAGAACCAGTAAAAATTGTTGACCTGGCAAAGGATCTGATCCGGCTTTCCGGTTTTGGCGAGGACGACATCAAGATCGAGTTTACCGGTCTGCGTCCCGGGGAGAAGTTATTCGAAGAATTGCTGGCCGACAATGAACATACATTGCCTACGCCACATCCCAAGTTGCGTATTTCGCAAGCGCGATCAGTGGGCGCCGCCGACCTGGAATCATTGCAGAAGTGGGTGTCGACGGACGCGGTTATTGCAGATGAGGCTGTGCGTAAAGAGATGCGCCAGTGGGTGCCGGAATACACACCTACCTCGAACGGGCATTAATTGTGTCTTCGCTGTCTGTCATTCTGATTGTAAAAAACGAAGCTAACAACATCCGCGAATGTCTGCAGTCAGTGGCATGGGCGGACGAAATCATTGTTGTGGATTCGGGCAGCACGGATGAAACATGCAGTTTCGCAAGAGAGCTTGGGGCCCATGTTCATGTGCATGCCGATTGGCCCGGTTTCGGTCCGCAGAAAAATCGTGCCCTCGATTATGCGAGCAGGGATTGGGTGTTCTCGATCGATGCGGATGAACGTGTTACGCCTGAGTTGCGTACTGAGCTCGAGCAAGCCATGAGGACAGGGAAAGCAGATGGTTACTACTGTCCGCGCCTGTCGCAATTTTGCGGGAAATTCGTGCACCATTCCGGCTGGTATCCGGATTATGTCTTGCGCTTATTCAAGCGTGGTGCAGGAAAGTTTTCGGAAAGTCTGGTGCACGAGAACGTGTTGCTGGCCGGAAAAGCCGGAAAATTGAAGAACCCGCTGTTGCATTACAGCTATCTCACAGCGGAAGATGTTGAGCGCAAGGTAGAGCGCTATTCTACAGCTGCGGCACAGCAGATGTTCCAATCCGGCAAACGATCCAGCATGGGTGGGGCAGTGCTGCGCGGGGGCTGGGCATTCGTTCGGACTTACCTGTTGCGGCTGGGTGTGCTGGATGGAAGTGCCGGGCTGAATATCGCGCGCATGAATGCGCGCACGACTTTTCTTAAGTACCAGAAGCTGGCAGTTCTGAATGCCCGAATTACCGCTAGCTAACAACCTTTCGTCCTTGGCATGCTGAACTACGGCCGTTGGCTGTTATATCTTCCTTGCTCGGATGTATAGCTGATCACCGGCATTGTCTGGAAAGCAAACTGCCAGCATTACCACATTGTTTATGCTACTGCGCAAATCTTTCCATTTCGACGGACGAAGTGTTCTGAACAAGACTTTCAGGGCAGATCGAAACAAAGACTTCGCCTGAAAAAATAACGACCCGTCCGTGTTGACCGTTTCCATCGCGAGGACTTCAAAACCTATTGATTCCAGAAGCATTTTCGCTGATTGCTTCGAAAAATAGTGGAGATGTCCCAAGGGGCGAACCATGTCCCAGCGTGTTTTGCCGAATTTTGCTTTTTTGCTTTCACTCCATGGAACGGTCATAAGAAGAATTGCTCCCGCTTTTATTCGCTCTGCGTATTGCGATAACTCATGCAGTGGATCCGAAACATGTTCCAACACATCTTGGAAAACAATTGCATCATATTGAATTGATTCGGGGAGTTGGTTAATTGAGGAAAAGACCTGAAATCCCCCTGCGTAGTTGCCCAAATCAACACCGAACGGATTCCAGCCGAGTTGTCCCATCTTTCTTAGCAGGCGTCCTTCCCCAGGGCCGACCTCAAGAAAATTGCCTGGTTTAACCTTCGAAAGGTTTTTGACAATCCAGTTGGAGTCAGATGCGATAGTCTCGTTGCGATTATTGGCTTCAACTTCTGAAGCCCAATTTTCCCCCAAAACGGAAAGGCTCGATTCGGCGTAAAGGGCGCCTAGAAGCTCTGCTTTAGGCATCGGGTCTGTACACCAATGATGGCAGTCGATGCATCGCTTTATCTGAACACTAAAGCGGGAACGAGGATGAATTGTGGCTTTGGTTCCGACGGTCTCAAGATTGGTAGAACGGCATATTGGGCAGTCGCCAATACTTGCAAATTCTGATTCAGCAAATGATCTCTCAGCTTCGTGGTTCATTTATACGGTCGTATATTCTTTTTGCGAATGATACATTGTATCTCGACTACAAAGTTAAAGTACGGTAGCTATCGCTGGATATTGTGCATATTCCCGGAGTTATGGAACATCACTAACCCAGTGCACGTTTCAAGCGACTACGTAGTAATTGCCAGCGAAATTCGTGCGTATCCTCGGGTTCATCCAGATGTAAACCCTGGACAGGTTGCCCGCGCCGAAGGTAATAGTGGTCAAACACTGATTGCCGTATTCCCCACTTGTGCAGGAACTGTTTGCCCCCATTATTTTTTACTATTTTGCCGGTAGATTTGCACTGGAAGTGATAAACCAGCGAATTCCCAATGCCGAGAAAGATGCGACAACCCGCTTGCCACATTTTCATCGAGAAATCATTGTCACTGCTCATGCCGGGAGAGAATTCACTGCTGTAACCGCCGACTTTGAACCACCAGCGTCTGCTGACCAGTGTTGGCGGCCAGGTAGCACCATACCAGTCCGGCTTGCGTAATTGCGGTACTGTGGCAAGAAGTCCTGCCTCATCGAAATTGTCAGTATCGCTGCCGAAATCATGCACGATGGTGCAGGGATTGCTGGTGTCACGTGGCTCGATCATGGTGCCTGAAAACATGAACAAATCGGTGTCCAGCTGTTTAAGACGATCGGCCAGGGCTTTATCCCAGCCCGGGCAGCAATACATATCGTCATTAAGGTACAGGATATAATCCTGAGTGGCATGCATGGCCGCCTCATTTACCGCCAGGCAGATACCGATGTTTTGTGGTGAGGCTGTGTGCGTGATCCCCTGTTCGCGTACCCACTCCAGAGTACCCTCACTGCCATCGTTGACGTGCACGATGATCTGGTGGGTATAAGCGGAATTATCCCTGATGCTGCGAATACATAGTTGCAAAAGGGGGAGATTGTTCCAGGTTGGGATGATGATAGAAAACATGCGGGCAGAGCTTTCCGAGTTAAGTGTTTGGCTTTGGTGTGTAATTATCACTTGGGAGACGTGATAAAATATCGCGGCTAACGATTCCTTCCTGCACGAATGGTAGAACAAGGATATGACTATAGCTAGGGGAATATGGGCAAAGTGCCGATGAGAACTTTTGGCATACATCACAACTCACTGAATCGGATAGCAGAATGCCTCGGAAGATCGCTGTTGTCGTACCCAAGTATGGTTTGGTCGGAGGAGGAGAGCGGTTCGCCAGTGAAGTAACCGAGCGCCTCGCTCGAAACGAAGATCTCGAGATACATGTCTTTGCGAACCGTTGGGTTGCAGGCTCAGACCGGATAGCATTCCATAAAGTACCGAAAATTATTTTCCCGCGTTTTTTGGGACCACTGGTTTTTGCCTGGTACGTAAAATGGAAAATCGGCCGCATGAATTTCGACCTGGTGCACTCCCATCACTGGATACTGAATGCTGACATATATTCAGCGCACGGTGTTCCGCACGCCGGTTGGGTCAGAAATGTGCGTAAAAGACGTCCCAGCCTTTATGACCGGGCGGTAATATATATAGAAAACAGAATCATGCGGGAAAGGGTAAAGACCATTTTTCTTCCTGTTTCCAGCCTTGCCATGGAAGCATTCCGTCAGGAATATGCGGAATTGCCAGGAAAATGGCAGATAGTGCATCCTGGCGTAAATGTGGCGCGTTTTTTAATACCGGATCGTGCTATATGCCGTGCAGAGATTCGTGGGCGATACGGAATCGGTGAAGCGGACATTCTTCTTCTGTTTGTCGGCATGAATTTCGAAGTCAAAGGCCTGGATACCATTATCGCAGCGCTGGCCAAGGCCAGAATTGCGCGACCTGAGGCGAACATTCGGCTGCTCGTGGTGGGCAGGGGAGATGAGGTCAAATACAGCAAGATGGCACGTTCACTGGGTATCGCCGAAGCTGTGGTATTTGCTGGGACGCAAGTGGATGGACTGGAACGCTACTATCGGGCGGCGGATATTTTCATCCTGCTTTCCACTTTCGACACTTTTGGCATGGTGGTGCTTGAGGCAATGGCTGCCGGGAGTGCCATTTTATGCTCGGACAGGATGCCAATGCCTGAATTTGCTGGAGAGTCAGTGCTGTATTTTGATCCCGACTGTCCTGACAAACTTGCTGCAGGTATTGAGAGCCTC
>JBNLBY010000056.1:0-17274 GCA_050303535.1 Sideroxydans sp.
GGGGCAGCACCGGCAACATCTCGGCCCGCACGGCGGATGGTGGCCTGCTGGTCAGCCCTACAGGCACCAGTTTCGGGCGGCTCGACCCCGCCCGGCTCAGCCGGTTCGACGCGGCGGGGCGGCTGATCTCGGGCGAGTTGTGCATGAGTATCATGGCGCGCACGCTCTGCGGATAACCTTCGCGCAGGCAGTTGGAAAGCTTGTTGTTGCGGAACACCTGCGGCGCGGTCTCTTCGAATACGCCCATGGCAGCGAGCATGCGCAGCAGGCGGTACATAGCATCGGGCTGGCTGTGCAGGCGGGTGGCGATCTCTTCTGCCGTCAGTTCGCTGTCGCCCAGCAGGGTAGCGATATCCAGCCGCGCCGCGACATACAGCGCGCGCGATTGCCAGTAGGAGGCGCTGATCTGCATGAGGCGAAACGGCGGCGGTACGATCTTGTTGGGAATGTTTTGCAGCCACGTGCCGAATCGGGCAAGTTTGGCAAAACGGCGCACGGCGCCGGTGTTCTTTTGCAGGGTCATCTCATACTCCTTTCTGTGTGGCAGCCATTCCTGCCACCAGCAGTTTTCCGTTGAATGCGGCTAATTCGTCAAGAAAAGCTTCATCCATCTGCCCGCCCATTTCTTCTTCAAAGATATCCTTGAGCAGCATGGGCATCATGGAGAGGCTGACAAAAGTCATGCGTGCCACATCGGGATTGAGCGTCTTGTCCACCTTGCCCACAGCCTTGAGTTCTTCCAGTTTTCTTGTACCGCCCGTCCGCCCACGTTCCAGCAGTTGCAGGATGAAGCGGCGGCCCGGCCCCTGATTAAGGGCAAGTACCTTGAGGATGAGTTTGGGGAATTCTGGATGTTTGCGCATGGTGTCGTAATAGAGGCGCAGGTATTCGGCAAACCCACTGACGTCGTTCATTGCGGGGCTGTCGAGCATATCCAGGATGGGGTTCATCGTGTCCCGGATCATTTCTTCGTAGAGGCCTTCCTTGTTGCCGAAGTAGTAGCTGATCATGGAGATGTTGGTGTTCGCCCGCTCAGCGATCATGCGCGTGGTGACCTTGTGGTATTCGTCGGCAAGGAAGCATTCCAGCGCGGCCTTGAGCAGGCGTGCCTGAACGGGGGCTTTTGTTTCTTCGTTGGTGTCACTCATCGTTTTCTCCAGCATCTTGCGGCGGAAGACAGATTAGCACCGCCTCTTTGGTACGGCGAAGCGGTTTCGGTAATCAAAACCGGCTGTTTGATTAATTGGCGATAAGGGGCCAGGCTTCACGATTAGCAAATATAATGCTTCCCGGAATTCCGGATCGCTGCTCAATACACCCTGAGGAGATCGCATGAACCATCTCACCACCACCCTGACCATCCTGTTCGCCCTGGCGCTGACCTTGCTGGGCGTGCTTGCCTACTACGGAATGTTTGCCTCGGTGGTCATCAGCGAGGAAAAACGCGGGCCATACTTGCTCGTCTATACGAAACACGTCGGCGACTACAAGGCGGTCGGCCCGGTGATGGATGCGCTCTACAACGACCTCAAGGATAACTACGCCATCAGCTCGACCAAGGGCTTCGGCCTCTATTACGACAACCCGCGCGAGGTAGCCACGGAGAAGTGGCGCAGTATCGTCGGCTGTATCGTGGAAAACGTGACGCCTGAAACGCAGACCCGGCTACGCAAGTATTATCGCGTCGAGGAGCTGCCTGCAACGATGAGCGTAGCCACCAGCTTCCCCTATAAAGGGATGCCCTCCATCATGCTGGGCGTGTTCAAGGTCTATCCCAAACTTACGGCTTACATTGCCGAGAAAAAGCACAGGCAAACGCCGCTGATGGAAATCTACGACCAGCCAAATGCGCGCATCGACTATATCGCGCCGACCGGTCTTGCCGATGAGGTGTTTGCCCGGCTGATGGATGGGCACAAGATATAGAGGAACCGCTTCGGAAAACACTAAGCGGCGAGCAGCGTTTCCAGCCTGCCTTCGCGATACAGTTTCAGACAGGCATCGACCACGGCCGGATCATATTTTGTTCCGCGTTGCGACTCGATTTCGGCCATCGCCACTTCCACCCCCAGCGATGGGCGATAGGGACGATGCGAAGTCATGGCTACGACCAAATCGGCCACCGCGATGATCCGCGCTTCCAGCAGGATTTCCTCTCCCTTCAGTCCGTTCGGATAGCCCATACCGTCCAGACGTTCGTGATGCTGCAAAATCATTTTTGCCACAGGCCAGGGGAATTTCACGTCCTTGACGATTTCGTAGCCGATCTGGGCATGGCTTTTGATGATTGCGAACTCCATTTCCTGCAGCTTGCCCGGGCGGTTCAGTATCTCGGTCGGCACATAGATATTGCCGATATTGTGAATCATGGCGCCGAGACGCAAACCTTCGAGTTGTTCGGCATCCAGGCCCAGCTCACGGCCTATGGTCTCGCACAACCTGGAAACACGATTCTGGTGTCCACCAGTATAGGGATCGCGTTTTTCCGCCGTGATCGCGATCGCGCGTATGGTTTCCACCAGGCTTTTCCGCAGTTCCTCCTGCGCCCGTTTGCGCTGCGTGATGTCGAGCATGATGCCGTACCAGAGCAAGCTGCCGTCCACTTCCTTATGTGCTACCGAACGAGCCTCGATCCAGCGTTCCGGCACATTCGGACGGCAAACGCGGAATTCCACTCTGAACGGTTCCAGCGTTTCGAAGGCCCTGGCGATGTCGGCTTCGATGTGCGGGCGATCATCCGGGTGGGCCATGCTGTGCATCAAGGCCATGTCTTCCCGCACATCTTCGGGCTCGAGGCCGTATATCGCCTTGATGCCGGGGCTGGCATAGGGAAAGCAGTAGCGACCATCCTCTGTGCGCCGGAAGGTGTAAAAGAAAGCCGGGAGATTGGAAATGAAACGACTCAGCCGTTGCTCACTCTCCTTGATTTCGTGGATGTCGCGTCCGATGGTGAGCACGGAACTTACTTTGCCATCGGCGTCGAATTCGGGCACGAACCGGATCTGGCCCCAGTGCATCTCGCCCTGGGCTGTGCGGAAAGGCGTCTCCACAACACATTCGGAAGCCGTTTCGATCGCCTTCCGTAAATGATCGATATATACCTGAGGCGTCTTGATCGGGGACTGATCCGCAGGCGTATGACCGAGCACGCTTTCCAGCGGGACTTTGAAAAGGGCCTGGATGGCCGGATTCACATAGATTCGCCGATATTCCAGGTCGTAGCGGGCGATAAAGTCGGGGGAGTTTTCTACGAGCGCCCTGAACAGTTGTTCGCTTTCAAGAAGTTTCTTTTCCGCCTGCTTGCGCTCGGTAATGTCCTGCACCACCCCCCGCAACCAGGCAGGCTTGCCTTGTTCATCCCGCCCCATTTCCCCGCGTGCCAGCATCCATCTGTTATTACCTGCCTTGGATATCATCTCCAATTCGAGTTTATATGGAATGCCGGTTTCAACAGCTCGAGCGATAGCGTTACTCAAACGCTCCCAGCTCTCCGCAGTAAAAAGTTTTGCCGACTCGGTATAAAGCGGGGGTGGCAACGCCGGATCGTAACCATACATTTTGTACAGTTCTTCCGACCAGGTAACTTGGTTGGTCGCCAGATCCAGACGCCAACTGCCCAAGTGGGCAATACGCTGGGCCTCAAGCAGGAGTTCCTGCTTTTCACTCAGTGTCTGTTCTGACTGTTTGCGTTCGGTGATATCCCGCACCAGTGCAAGATTGTATTGCTGACCGGCGTAATCGATGAAGTTGGCGCTGATCTCGACGGGAAAAATCCGCCCTTCCTTCGTCCTGTGGCGCCCTTCGAAGGTCAGCGACTTTTCCTCTATGAGATGCTGCCAATGCGCCGGCCATCGCTCGGCCGGAAAGTCCGGATCCACATCCTCAACGCCCATGGCTAGCAGCTCTTCGCGCGAGTAGCCGAGAACACGGCAGGACTCCTCATTGACGAAATGGAAACGGGCATGTTGGTCGATCAAAAAAGCCGCATCATGTACATTATTCAGGGCAAAGCCCAACAGCGCCAGACGTTCCTCAGCCTGTTTTTGTTCGGTAATATCTCTACAGACTGAGGCGACGCCGATAGCCTTGCCGTCTTCATTTATCAAAGTTGTATTGAACCACTCGACGGTGATCGTGCGGCCATCCTTGGTGATATTCTCGTTTATGCTGTGCTGACCACCGGTCTGATTCATCAAGTCATGGTAAATCCCGTCAACCAGATCACGAACCTCTGCGGGCAATATCAGATCTTTTGCATGCCGGCCAATGGCCTCTTCTCGGGTATAGCCAAAAATCTTTTCGCAGGCGGCGTTCCACTCAATCGCGCAGAAATTTTCATCCCATTCCAGGAATCCCAGGGGGGACAGTTCAGTGTGCAGTCGCAGTCGTTGCTCTGACTGATGCACCTTCTCCTCGGCCTGTTTTCGTTCGGTGATGTCGGTAAGTGCGACAAAAGAGCCACGGTATACGTTTTTGTCGTCAAAAATGGGGCTGGCTGAAATCAGGGTCCAGACAGCATTCCCATTCTTGTTGCGAAAACGGCGTTCGTAGCTTTCCACTTCCCCCTGGCGGTGGGCTGTTTGATGTTGCTCATGGTCGGCGATATCCGCCTCGAACATGAAACCGGTGATCGGCTTGCCGAGCAGTTCGTCGCCAGCGTAACCGAGCATTTCGAACATTTTCCGGTTCGCGAATGTAACCCGGCCATGCTCATCCAGAGCACAGATGCCATCATTGGAGGTTTCCACGAAACGGCGGTATTTGGCCTCGCTCTCCTGGAGTTGCTGCATGATCAGCAAGCTGGTCAGGCCGTCGGCCAGGCGATGACCGACTTCGAGCAGCAGGCGTTCCTCCTTGGCCGTCCATACCCGGTCATGGGAGCATTGGTGGATGCCAAATTCCCAGGCTTTACCGCACTTGGGATGAAGGGCAATCGCCATGAAGGATTTGAATCCGAACTGCTCCGCAACCTCGCGAGGTAACGGCCGATTCGTGCCGGGGCCAAATTTCAGGACAGTGTCGGTGTCCAGCAACAAACGGAATGTTCCGGCAACTTCGGAATCCATGGGCATGTCGATACCCAAAGCATGGACACCCGGATATGCCGGGCGGGTACGTTCCATCGGCACGGTCCACGATTCGGTGTTGGGATCACATGGGTAGAGAAGGAATGCCCGGTCGCAATCGAAAATGGCGAGCACCTCGTCAAGCACGAGACTCATCATTTCGCTCAGGTCGTATGTCCCCTGCATGGCCCGGTTGATTCTGTCCATGCTCTCGAGAAAATGCAGATAGTCCTGATGCGAAGCGTTGGGTTCCTTAGCCTTGGCCATCACTGTGTCCTGTCGATTTTCCAAGTGGAATCATACGCCTTGCAACAAAATGATATTACGCATTTTTTTGCGCACTCATGCTGCTTACGGCATGCACAACCTTACGCCGTATGAAATAATCCGCGTAATTTCTGCAGGAGGCTGTATGTCCCACCCTGGCTGGATCGACCGCAACGAATATCCTTTCACTTCCCGTTTTTTCCAGACGGCAACAGGCAGGATGCATTACGTGGATGAAGGAAATGGCGATGTTATCGTCATGCTGCACGGCAACCCGGCCTGGTCGTTCCTGTACCGCAATCTCATCAAGCAGCTCAGCCCACATTACCGCTGTGTCGCCCCCGATTACATCGGCTTCGGACTTTCGGACAAGCCTTTCGACTGGAGCTACCTGCCGGAGGACCATGCGAAGAACGTAACAGCACTCATCGAGCATCTCGGCGTGAAGGACATCACGCTGGTTGTGAACGACTGGGGTGGCCCCATCGGTATGCATTATGCGGTGACACATCCGGAGAATGTGAAGCGCCTGATCGTGCTGAACACGTGGGCATGGCCGGCGGCGGACGATTTCCATTTCACTTCGTTCAGCGCAATGATGGGCGGCCCGGTGGGCCGCTTCCTGATACGGCATTTCAATTTCTTCGCAAATACCTTCATGCGCATGGCATTCGGCGACAAGCGCAAGTTAAGCAGGATCGCGCATGATCATTACCGCAACGCACTGCCCACGGCGGAATCGCGCAAGGGCTGTTATGTCTTCCCGAAGCAGATCGTCGGTTCCACGCCGTGGCTGGGCGAAATATGGAACAGGATCGGCGTGCTGAAAGACAAGCCAGCCCTGTTCGTGTGGGGCATGAAGGATGTCGCTTTCCGCGAGAAGGAATTGCTGCAATGGCAGGCCGCCCTGCCGAATTCGGACACTGTGCGGCTGCCAACTGTGGGACATTTCGTTTCGGAAGAAGCACCACAGGAACTGGGCGAAGCTGTAACGTCATTTCTCGCCAGCCAGACTTCTGCAGAATAATTAATTTCTCCTCGTCTGCAACGCACATATATTCCAGCACAGCCAAAAGGGTTGGGCTCATATTTGTTATGCACCATAATCCCGGCTCGTCTTTTGGGTGCATTTTTTGAACAAAAAATAACTGCGCACTTGATAGACGGACTTATCAATTAAATCGGGGAGTTATTTGATGACAAGCGTTACCAAGAAAATTGTTTTCCTGTTGTTTGCATTCGTCACTACCGCAGCACAGGGCAGTTCCTTTTATATCGGCCTGGATGCGGCAAAGCCGTATGGGGCAACCTGGAAAACCGGGGCAACAGAAGAAAAAATCTCTGCAGGAACGCAAGTTAAACCCGTTCTTGGTTTCATGTTCAATGACCGGTATGCAATAGAAGTTGCTGCATTATCTGTGAAGGTTTCCAAGGGCAGTGTCTCCGAATCGATCCTGATCGTGCCGGTTAACCTTGTTCATTCCACTCCGCTCTCGGCGAATACGAGCTTATTGCTCAAAGGCGGGCTGGCGCCATTCCGGGCGAAATTCAGCAACCCGGGCTACGATGTAACAGAGACGATTCTCGGTTTGTCTTTCGGGGTTGGCATCAACTATCAGTTCTCGCAATCTGTCGGCCTCACAGGCGGAGTCGATTACCTGAGCGGTTACAGGTATGAGCTTCCGAATGGGAATCGATATGACTTGAGCCCGGCCAATGCATATCTGGGGCTCCGGTTCGGTTTCTAGGCAAATCCCGGTTACTGTAGCCAAATGGCAGTTTCTCACGAACAGTTGCTGCCATTCGGCTAATGTCCTCCTGCCCTGCGTTCCCCGAACGCGCTCATTTCTCACTTCGCCTGAAGCAACATTGCCGGCTGGTTTCTGGCCTGCGGCAGTTAGTACAAACAAACTTCCGGAACTCCATTCCACAAGCCCTGCCATACGGTAAATTGGTTTGTGTTATGGTTGCAAAATAATAAGTTAAGTATTGCACACCAGCCAGGTTACACGCAGGCAGGATCCAAGGAGGAGAAGTGCTATGCATACGATTTTAGTGATCAATTCAAAAGGCGGCTCGGGAAAAACCACCCTGACGACCAATCTCGCCAGCTATTTCGCCAATCGGAACATTCGCACCGCAATTCTGGACTGCGACCCGCAGGGATCCGCCCTGCAATGGTTGCGCCAACGTTCCCCCAGTTTTGTAACCATCCACGGCGCCAGTGCCGCTCCTGCAAGTGGGGCTATGGCGTTGCACAGCCATAAAAAGTGGGTACCCGAAAATACCGAAACGTTGATTATCGATGCCCCTGCCGGCATCAAGGGTTTACAACTAAAGGAACTGGTGCGAAGGTCAGGCTTCATCCTGATCCCGGTTTCCCCTTCTCCTATTGATATCCACGCCACGGCCGACTTTATCAAAGACCTGTTCCTGATCGGCGGCGCGCGCATCTCCAATGCCAAGATCGCGGTGATTGCCAACCGGGTGCGCCGGTATTCTTCGAGCTATGAACCACTGGAACGGTTTCTCACCGCCCTGAAGCTGCCTTTCCTCACCAGGATCAGCGATTCGGACAACTACATCGAGGCAGTAGGCAGTGGCATGGGCGTATTCGAAATGGACGAGGCATTGACGCAAGCTGAAAGACAGGAATTCCTGCCCATTTGCAAGTGGCTGGAGGAGCACCATGCAGCGGCAAACATTTTGCGCGCCGCCAGTGCAGAAAGAACCGGTCGTTTCTCCGAACTGTATTCAACCGGAAAAACGATGATCAGCAATATCCTCACCTCAACGGGCCGCTTCAAGACCAAGCCTTGAGGCGCCATATCCCGTTTTTTTTCAATTCATTCGATTCGGACGGCGATCATTTCGACCATGGTAGAACAGTGGGTATTAAGCATGAAAGTTTGACATGTACGAAGGGATTTCCTATCCTGAATTCGCCTTCGGTACATCAGTGAGTGATGGGCTATCTGGAGGAACGAATAAAATCATAAAAAGGCCGGCGCGGGATAAGCGCCTTTCGGTGATGACCGAACAGACAACGGCACTGATAAACAATTACTGACGGGGGTTTAAGTAATTGGGATAACAGATCCGAAGACAGCAAAACGGATCTGGATCCCTCAGGGAGAAAATCATGAGGCGAAATGATTATGGCGCGCGATGGGACAGCGCGTGCATGATAACGCTGCTCGTTGTCGCGCTTGGGGGCTGCGGCGGAGGGGACGGATCGGGCGGCACAAACCACGGGAACGGGGGCAATACAGCAGCCTCGCAGGCAATACCAGTCTATGTATTGTCCGGCGCGCTGGCACCCAAAAATACGCTCTATTCTCCAATACGAATCGCGGCGGGTGCGGGAGACCGCCTGTTCGTATCCGACTCAAAATCGGATTCCGTTTTCATCATCAAGAACCTGCTCGTCGACGGTGAGCTGAAAGGATTGGCACGTCCGCTCGGTGTTGCCGTGGACGCGGCAGGAAACATCTACGTTGGCAACGACGGTCGCGACAACGTCGAAGTTTACGACACCTCCGGAAACATGCTGCGCGAATACGGTACGGGAACGATCCAGATGCCCAATTCCCTCGCGCTCGACCGCGAGGGAAATCTCTATGTTGCCGACAGTCTGGCAAACAATATCAAGGTCTACGCTACGGATGGACATTTGCTGCGCACGATTGGCGACGGCGTGCTGTCATTTCCGGTGGCCGTCACGGTGGCTTATCGCGGCGGAGCAGGCGAAATATACGTCGCCGACCAGATGAATTCCAAAATACAGGTATTCAGCCTGTCCGGCACATTGCAGCGCGCATATGGCACGAGGCTCACAAAGGGCGACGCCAACTGGCAAGGCAAATTCGTCCAGCTGCAGAGCCTTGCAGTCGATGCGACCGGCCATCTGCATGTGCTCGACAGCGCCCTCAGTCTTGTCCAGGTACTGAACGCCACATCGGGCGCTTATCTCGATTCCTACAGCAGCAGAGGCAAGGCCGAAGGCCAGTTATTCGTGCCGCTCGATATCACGATCACGGAAAACAATCAGGTCATGGTGACCAATAACGGAAATCATCGCATCGACATGCTGCGCGATCTGAACTGAAGCGGAAATGGATGACGCTCCATGACAAGAAAAAATAAAAATCCGGTATTGAAAATAAATCTCACGTGGTTCGCGCTGGTATTTACGTTTTTCTGTGCCAGTGCTGAGGCAGCGCCAAGCATTCACATCTGGAGCTTTCTCGATGCTAACAATAATTACTGCGTATATTGCCACGCTGACACCAACGGAAGTTCGACGATCTGGCGCGGTGAAGATCAGGCTACATTATGCCTGAGTTGCCACAACCCAACGGGTATGGCTTCTGCCAAGAGCGATGTGGCTCTGCATCGTGTAGAAAACGGTACTCGCATCATTGACTGCGGTTCTTGCCATGATCCTCACGGTTCCAACGCGAGAATTTCGACTGATACTCATGCGGGCGGTGTGACGGCAACTAACCTGAGCCTGATCCGTTCCAATATCGCCAAGTATGTGCCCGGTGCTCTCGAGCCCGCCGTATTCCAGGTCCGGCCCGACCATTTCTCTTTCGCAGAATCGAATCCCCAGTGGAACGGCGTTTGCCAAAGCTGCCACCAGAATACGCTGTACCACAGGAACAACGCGACCGTGAATCACGACCACAATCGCGACATGATCTGTACCGAATGCCATACGCACAAGGAAGGCTTCCTGCCGCTCGGCGCTGGCGATTGTTCCTATTGCCACAATGTGCCGCGCGGCGACAACGGTGACGGTACGTTCCGGCGTCGCCAGATATTCGATGCGAACGGGGATTTCCTCAAGAGTTCGCACCACGTCAAGGGGAACATCCAGGTCAGCGATTGCCGTACCTGCCACTTCCTCGGAGAGCACTCACGCCGAACTGTTATCCTGCAGGATCAGGATCAGCCCGGCGTGGTGTACCGCTATGATCCGGCCAACCCGGCAGCACTGGAACCGTTCTGCCTGTCATGCCACGACGCTGACGGTGCCACACTGGGTGGGGGTTTGCAACCGTTCAGTGACGGCGTAACCGTACCCAATGTCAAAGACTTGCCCGGCAGCGAATGGGCAAATGCCGCCCATAAGACGCGCGGATATGCAGACAACGGCGGCAATCCGTTGACCTGTCTCGGCGACGGCGTGACCGGCGGTTGCCACGCCAACGGCCATGCATCCGACAATGAAAAACTGCTCACGCTGACGGCCGGTTCGACGGTCAATCAACTGTGTTTCAACTGTCATACCGACGGCAAGGTGGTCAACGACGCGCTCTCCGGTGCCGGACTGGCGACAAGTATCCAGACTGCTTTCGGCATGAGTTTTGTGCACAACATGGAAACGACATTCAAGGGCGGCAACTATGACTTCTCGCTGCAATGCACGACTTGCCACAACCCGCATGTGGTCACCGGCAAACACACCGACGCTGCCGCCGGCCAGTCGCCGGTGACGCGTCCGGATTTCACGCGCAGCCCCACCGACAATCCGCGGGCCATGGGCAGTACGCTGTGGGGCGACAATGCCGGGGAGAAAGCCAGCGATTATGCGGGCTCCGGTACTTATCGCACGCCTAACAGTGATTCGCTGCTCGGCGCGCAGTTGCCCGACTACAACACGATGTGCCTGGATTGTCATAATGTCGGCGCCATGCCGACGCCGTCGGCGGCAACTCCGACCGGGCGTGGCGGCATCAACTGGGCAAGCGACCCGCATGGCCGTGGCGCAGCCAATATTCCGAACGGCGGCGGAACGATACCGGACTGGTATACGGCCGGGAAAGCAACCGGCTGGAACGGCGACGATTGCATCGGAACAGAGGCCGAGTGCTGGCCGGTCATGACGCGCGGCAAGGGCGAACAGATATGGACACGTGGACCCTATAATCAGGAAGAACGTATCGGCGGAGCCAACTTCGTACTGCAGTGCGTCGATTGCCACGAGGCACATGGTTCCAACAACAGTTCCATGATTCGCACCAATCCCAACAACGGCACCGGTACCTGGATCTGGAACACCATGTGCAACAACTGCCACTACTACTACAGCGACTGGCACGCTGGCATGTCCTGCGGCAATGCAAGCTGCCACGTTTCCAACGGTGAAGACCGCATGTACTGGACCGGCACGAATACGCTGCACCAGATGGGGAACAGTTCCGGCAGCGGCGCCATACGCAGTTTCGACTCGACACTGGTCGCCGACATGCGTTTCGAGAACAACCTGAACGACTCGGGAACCTGGCGCATGCACGGAAGATGGTTCGACACCACGGGCACATTTGCGACGGGACACAGTGGAAGAGCTATCGTGCTCAACGGTGACCAGCCGATCGAACTGGGTACGCGCAACAGCTTCTGGTCCACGGATGAAGGTCAGCACGGGACCTGGAAGTACACCGAGATGAAGTACAACACGACGCTGGAAGCCTGGGTGAATCCCACCGACGACGCAAACAACGAATACATCATCTTCACCAAGCACGTCCACTATAACGAGGGCGGCTACCGGCTTTCGCTGCAAAAGATCAACGGAAGCCTGGCGGTCGTGTTCTACATAAACGTCGATGGTACAGCCAACGGCGTGCGCGGCGCCTATAGTTCGATCAACGTGCCGCTGAACAAATGGACGCACGTGGCGGCCACGTTCGACACCGCCGGGCCGGATCGCGATCCGCTCGATGGACACACCGGCAGGATTCGCATCTACGTCAACGGTGTGGACTTGACCGCCAGCAATCCCACCGGACCGCTGATGCAACCAGACACGGGCGAGACCTTCATCTTCCCGTACAGTGCGCACAGTCCCGCGAACCAGAGCATCTGCTACAACGGCACATGGTGCGCTTCGGCCTTCTCGGTCGGCGGCATCATGTGGGGTACAGGCGCACGCAGCGGCTTCATCGGCATGATCGATGAAGCCAAGGTGTGGAACATCACGCAACCGGTGAGCTACTTCCAGACTATCGATGCGGCAACGGCGCCGCGCATTGTCAATGTGACCGGCACGATCGGCAGTGCACGCGTGACCGTCACTTTCTCCAAGGGCATGTACTCGGGCGGTGGCGCCCTGCAGGCCGCCGACTTCACCTATACCGACCTGGACAACGGACGCACCATCATCGGGGTGGAGCATGTCGCGGGCTCGAATATCGCAACCCTGATACTGAGCAGCGCGCTGGATTCGAGTAACGATATCGGCGTCGATGTCGTGCAGACGACGGGCGTCGACAGTTATGGCCATGCAGCCGAGACAAATGACATTGTCGTTGCTTTTGGCGACCTCGGATGTCCGAGCGGACAGGTCGTTTTCGATTTGAACGAACCAGCGGCAAGTTCTTACGTACTGGATTCGCAGGGCGTCATGGTCGGGACTGTGAATAATCCTACAGGCGCGTTACCTGGCGACGGTACCCTGCACGGCGATGGCGTCGGCAATTACATCACGTTCGATTACAACCAGTCCTGTCTGCTGGCTTCACGAACCCAGACCGTCGAAGCCCGGATCAAGCCCACCGGCATCGGCAGCGCGATCTATATCTCGCGCATCCTCGCACACGATAACGGCTACAACTACCAGATGTCAGTGTGGCGCGGCGACAGCGCGACCTTCCCGGCATTCACCCCGCCGGCGGGTGTCGCCTCGATCGCACTGTGGGTGAAACCGCTGGATGCACATGGCGGACTTGTGTGGAAGCCCGTGCTGACCGATTACACCAACTTCCCGATCATGTCGGACCACTGGGACCGCATCAAGGCAGTGTGGAACAGCGACAAAGCGGGCGGCCTGACCAACCAGCCCTACGTGCAAGCCGATATCTTCATTGACGATGAGGGAACAGATGGACTGGGAACCGGCGAGAACTGGGCTGGCTACCGCAATGCAACCAACAACGCGCAATCGTACCTGGATTCGACACGCCTGCTATACACAGGCGATGCGATCGATTCGTTTAACGGCCCGATCTCGATCGGCGTCAATGTCAACAATCGCGCCAATAACCTGTTCAACGGGCAGATCGACTGGGTCAAATGGCAGGGTTCGGCGGATTACACCGGCGTCGACGATCCACCGAACTAGATTCGAATACCCCGGTTTGCCCGGGGGCCTCCTGTTTGCCGACTCCGCAATCAAGCAATTTTCTCCACTGGGCAGCAATACCGTTCTTCAAGCAAATCAGGTCTTGCTGTCCAGCTTTTTTTCCACGGCCAGACCTGAGATTTTGTTGGCAACGACAGACAGCTCTTTTATTTTCTTCTCCAGTTCAACTATATATTCGACCAGATCGTCCGGTATCCCCTGGTCCTGCCTGAGCTTCTCCCTGAGCTGGTCAACCAGTTTTGCATATTCAACCGATTTCTTCTTTTCTTCTTCAAGCTGTGTATTTTTCCTTACGAGCTGGCTTCCTTCCACTGTATCCATCTTGTTTACTTTAGCTTCCAACTCAGCTATCCGGTTCAGCATCTGGGCGGATTTCTCCACTTCCTGTTTGCGATTTTCCCTGAGTTGTTCGATGGTCTTTATGTATTCAAGCGATTTTTTCTTCTCTTCTTCAAGCTCGGCATTCTTTTTGACAAGTTGATTCTCCTCCACTGAATCAAGCTTGATCACTCGTGCTTCCAGCGCAGCTGTTCTTTCCTGCTCCTGCTTGAGACTCTCGCGCAATTGAACGATGGTTTTTACCAGATCCAGCGATTTGTTCCGTTCCTCTTCCAGATGAGCTGTTTTCTTCTCCAGTTCCAGCTCGACATCACGTTCTTTGGTTGTATTGTCCTTTGCGGCATCGTGCTTTGCCGAATCGGGGTAGCTGCGAAGTTTTAATGTTCTGTCCATGTCAGTAATTGGTTATTTTGGGTTATCTGTAGTGCAGGTTATTGTTCTGCCAGTTAGCGGGCAGTCGCTCATAGTGTCTTATTTTACCAACGTCGCTGCAAAAGGTGCTTACAAGTGGCGGCGTTGAAAATAAAACATTACATATATGCAGGATATTATGGAGGACAGCGAACGATCAGCACGCTTGCAGCAATGGCAGGCAAATCGGCATTACATATCCTTGCCGCCTTTTTTTTCAGCAGCACCAGAACCCGGAATCATCCCAAGCACACTGGTCAATTCTTTTACTTTTTCGCTGATTTCGTTCAATGCTTTAGTTTTTGCTTCCAGCTCATCAAACTTGTTAGCCATCCCGGCTGATTTTGTCTGATCCTGTTTGATACTTTCCCTGAGTTGCTCAATGGTTCTCATATATTCAAGCGACAACTTTCTCTCTTCTTCAAGCCGGGCAGTTTTACTGGCGAGCCGACCTTCCATCTCTGTAATTCTTTCGTTCAGCTTTTCCTCCAATTCGGCAGTTTTGGCTGCTTCCTGCTTGAGGTTTTCGCGCAGTTGCACAATCGTTTTCAACAGGTCCATCGACTTGTTTCGTTCTTCTTCAAGTAATGCAGTTTTCTTTTCCAGCTCAAGCGCGATTTTTTCATCTTTCACGCCCTGGTCTTGCGCGACATTTTTTTTCGAGTCGTCAGAATAGGTACGAAGCTTTAATGTTCTATCCATGATGTTCTTCCTCGTCGATTCATCCATCCCGCACTACCCTGTATGACCCCGCATTGATGCATGTCCGGTCGATTATAGATGCCGTCCGATCAATTGCTTTGCATGTCAATCGGGTCAGATAACTGTTTATCGTCCACGGGCGTCTTGGCCACATCTTCCGTACCTACTGGAGAAGCCAAGGGCGCGGCAGCAGCCGGGCTGCTTGCAGAGGGCTGTACGGCTGTTGTCGTGGCTGATGTTTTATCGGTTGGTTTTACCGGTTGCTTCGCTGGCGGCACCACAGCCGGTTGTGGCTTGTCAGTCTGATTCTTCAATGTATTGCCGGTGGCAGTTGCAGGCACTGTCAGCGGCTTTACCGGCCTGGGTCTGGTTTCAGCCGGTTTTACCTGGGCAACAACCGGTTTCTCGTTCTTTTGCCCGGCCTCTTTCGAGCCGCTTGCCTGTTGCAGTTTACTTTCCTGGCTGGCAACCGGTTTATTGGTTGCACCCAGGGGTGGAATGACCGTAATATTTTTCTCCGAAGGAAAAGTGGCCGGGGGCTCGTTGTTCCCGGATTTCGAATCCGGCGCAATAGCCTGTTCTGGCGCACTTTCTGCACCAGCCAGCTCTGTACCCTGCTCTGCTGCAGATTGTTGCGCCGTATACCAGCCCAGCAGGCTGGCAACACCCACTGCAACCACCACTAATGATGTTGCCATCCACATTGTGCGGTTGCGTTTGTCATTTTTGCGAATGATGCGAACCTTGGCCTTGCCAAAAAACGTGTGGACGATCTGCGCATCTCCAATTTCTCTCGAATAACTGACTCTCGGCTGTGTTCTGGTTTCACGCAGCTGAATGCCTGAAAGATCAAATTGGCTGTTTTCAGTACCCATTGTTCCCGCTCCCGGATTATTACAGCTCTCAAAAACCAGCATAATAGCAAGGAATAGACCGGTTTCAACCTGTGTTATAGCGGCAGGCGCCACGACAAATGCGATGATATATATTGGCATCGTTATTTTGGGTTATTGTCCGTCCATCCAAATTAAGGGAGCCGATATGAAACGACGCGTACTGGTTCTGGGGCACGGCGAGATGGGCCATGCCATGGAGTGCCTGCTGTCCGGACGGCACGATCTGCGTATCTGGAGTATCGAAGAAAAGAACAGCGCCACACTTGAAGAGATGACTGCCTGGGCACAGGTGATCCTGTTTTGCCTGCCGGTGAACCCGCATTATGAAATCGTCAGCCACATCGCCCCTTATCTGGCCGAAAACTGTCTGTGCCTGACAATCGCCAAAGGTCTGGATGAATCGGGAAGAACGGCAGCACAGATATTCGACAGTGCGCTCGCAGGAAAACATCATTATGGCGTGATCTATGGCCCGATGATTTCGGAGGAAATCAGGTCGGAACGCCATGCCTTTGCCGATGTGGTGCTGTCCGACACGGCGGATTTCCAAGTGATCTTCGACCTGTTCCTGGGAACGAAGCTGATCTGCAAACAGGCAACGGACATGCATGGCAGAAGCTGGTCTGTCATTCTGAAGAATGTGTATGCCATCATGTTCGGCGTGGCGGATGAGTTGAAACTGGGCAACAATATGCGCGGACACCTGATGGTCGCCGCGATCTCCGAACTGTCGAGTATCGTGCAATCTTTCGGCGGACAGGCGCACACGCCATACAGCTATGCAGGGCTGGGCGACCTGCTGACGACGGCCACCAGCGAGGATTCGCATCACCATGAGCTCGGCCGGCAACTAGTACGTGGCGAATGGTCCGACATTTCCGGCGAGGGTGTACATACCTTGCAGATGGTGGTGAAGCATCGTTTATTCGATTGGAATATCTACCCCTTGTTCAAGCTGGCACATGACATCGTCACCCAACCCGCGAAGCTGAATGAACGGATGGATGATTATCTGAAACAGATACGCGAGACGGAAAGTTGCGCAATATGAACCCGACAAGGTAGTTGAAAACAACCCAGCCCATGCCCCATCTTGTTGTTTCCATTTCCAGCCACGGTTTTGGCCATGTCGCACAGACAGCCCCCATCCTGAATCTGCTGCATGAACGCATACCGCAGATACGCCTTACGGTGCGCTCTGCGGTGCCGCTTGCGTATCTGCGTTCACGCATCCGGGTGCCGTTCGACTACCTGCCCAGCCAGGGCGATATCGGGATGGTGATGTATTCGGCACTGGATGTGCATGTAGATGACAGCCGGGCGGCTTATCGTACTTTCCATGCAGACTGGGATGCGCGTGTAGCTGATGAGGCACGCCTGCTGCGCGATCTGGGAACGGATATGGTGTTGTCGAATGTGGGCTATCTGCCACTCGCAGGCGCAC
>JBNLBY010000057.1:0-17075 GCA_050303535.1 Sideroxydans sp.
GCTGGGTATGGCCGATGATGTTGTCGAAACCGTATTTGCCGCGCACGGTGCGGCGCAGTACGTCGCGTTCCTCGACGATCTCCATTTTTTCCTGCGCCACTTCCTGCGACAGGCGTACGCTCTGGCCGATCAGGTTGGCGACCATTTCCAGGAAACGCTGGTATTCGACCAGTTGCTGGTTGATGCTGGGTGCGGGCTGTGCGGCGAGCACGCCCACCACTTTTTGTCCGATGCGGATCGGTATGCCAACAAAGGCGCCCTGCGGGTTATAGATGCCGAGCCGCGACAGGAAACGTGGTTCGTCCATGATGCATTCGACCACGATACTGTTGCCGTCCTTCAGGATGGTGCCGACCACTCCTTCGCCAGGCAGGTAGCTGACTTCCTCGGTTACGGTGTCCGAAATGCCGTAGACTAGCGATACCTGCAACTCTCCGCTCTGTGCGTCGATCAAGCTGACCATGCCACGTTCCAGTGCCACGCCTTCATGCAGTGCATTCAGTACGCCGTCCAGTGTTTCCTTGAAGTTGAGCGAACGCGATAACACTTTGCTCACCTGGTACAGCGTTTCCAGTTCGGAATGCAGCAGATCAAGTTCGGCGCGAGAATCAACCATGGTCGCCTCCCGTTGCAAAAGGCAGTTGCACGCGCACGCGGCATCCCGCCCGATAATCCGGATCGATGTCGATGGTGCCGTTATGGCTGTTTACAATCTCCTGCGCCATGGCCAGACCGAGACCAAGGTGCTGGCGCGTCGTACCTTTGGTGGTGAAGAACGGCTGGAACACCTTGTAGCGCAGATCCTCGGCGATACCCGGTCCGCTGTCTTCGACGAATACCTCGATATGATCGGTACGCGATGTGCAGGCGATGCGCAATTCGCGCTGGCTGTTGCGATGTTCATCTACTGCCTCGATGGCATTGGTGATCAATTGTTTGAACAGGTTGTACAGTTGCGCCGGGTGGCCTGAGATCACGGCCGGACCGCTTGCCGGCATCCAGTCCACCACGATGCTTGCGCCGAGCAGGGCAGGCGTGGTGAGCTTGAGTACGTTGGCCAGGATTTCATTGATGTCCACCGATTGCATTGTTTCCTTGTTGCGATCCGGGATGCAGGCGCGCAGCGTATCCAGCACTTCGCGGCTTTTGTTCATCGCTTCTTCCAGCGCGCTGGCGGCAGGCAGGTCGCTGCCCGCATCGCGGCGGCGTTCCATCATGTTGGCGACGGCACTAAGCATGTTGAGCGGGCCTTCCAGTTGATACACCGCCCCCGCCAGTGTTTCGCGCAAGCCCTGGATGCGTTCCTGTTCTGACAGCAGGGCATGCTGACTGTTGATGCGCAATGCCTCCTGCTGGCGTTTGAGTTCGCTGATGTCCTGAATGGTGAGCAGCAGATAGTGGCGGCGGGCCGGTTCGTAGAACGCATCCGCGCCGACTGCGTGCTCTTCGAACCACGATACGGCACAGGAGAACCAGCGCATGTCGTGGTTGCGCGATTCGATACTGACTTCGCGCGCAGAGATATTGCGGTGCTTGTCGTAAGCACTCGCGAACGCATCACCCATCTGTGCGCGCAGTGCGGCCAGCAATTTCATTGCCGGTTCCTTGCCGAGATCGCCGATCAGTTTTTTGTATTCCTGGTTGTCGAGCAGCACGCGCTCTTGTTCGTCGAGCAGCACAATGGCGACCTGCGCGGCATCCACTACCGATTCGATCAAGGTCTTCTGGTTCTGCACCTGGCGTTCCAGCCGGTGCACTTCGGTTACGTCGCGGTGCATGCCGAGAAAATGCGTGGTGTTGCCTTCTTCATTGACGACCGGCGTGATGGTCACGTCCGCCAGATAGCGGCTGCCGTCCTTTCGCTTGTTCACCAGCAGGCCGTTCCACGGACGCTGTCGTTGTATCTGTGCCCACAGTGTCTCGTACACCAGCTTGGGGGTCACACGGTAGGAAAGCACCGATTCGTTATGCCCGACGATTTCATCCTGTCCGTAGCCGGTGATGCGTGAGAACGCGCCGTTGGCATACAGGATGTTGGCGCGCGCATCGGTGATGGAGATCGCCAGTGCGGCCTGTTCCACAGCCTTGCGGAACAAATGAGTCGGCAAGTCCTTTCCCGTGTCTGCGGGCTTGTTCGGTGCCGTGGGTTGCTTGGACATGGATGCTCCAGTGGATAGTTGACAGATGAAGTTCAGCAATAAGCATGCCTGCGGTTTTATCTGCTTCATTACAGCGCTGCAGGACAGGCTGCTTGTCATGTTTGCTACATCGACATACTGCGCAACCCGACAACGACAAAGGATTTATGCACCCGTCTGGTGCGTCAATGCACCAAATGCTTGATTCTGTGCGCCTCTGCACGGGGCGTGTTTATTGGCATGAGGTTTGCGATTAGGGAATCAGGAGATTTAATGAAATGAGCGAATATCTACTGCTACTGCTCGGCACGGCGCTGGTAAACAACGTGGTGCTGGTGAAATTTCTCGGCTTGTGCCCGTTCATGGGCGTGTCCAGAAAAATGGACGGCGCGCTGGGCATGGGCATGGCGACGACTTTCGTGTTGACGCTGGCGACCGCGGCAAGCTGGATGCTCGAACACTGGCTGTTGCAGCCGCTGGGCATCCAGTATTTGCGCATTCTCGCTTTTATTCTGGTGATCGCCTCCACCGTACAGTTCACCGAAATGGTCATTCGCAAAACCAGTCCGGGTTTGTATCAGGTGCTGGGTATCTATCTTCCCCTGATCACGACCAACTGTGCGGTGCTGGGCGTTGCATTGCTCAACGTACAGGAAAAGAACAGTTTCATGCACAGCCTGATGTACGGCTTCGGCTCTGCGCTCGGTTTTACGCTGGTGATGCTGTTGTTCACCGGACTGCGTGTGCGCCTCGCGCTGGCGCAAGTGCCGTCAGCGTTCAGCGGTGCCCCCATCGGCTTTGTGGTAGCGGGATTGTTGTCGCTGGCGTTCATGGGATTTGCGGGTTTGGCCGGACATTGAAGGAGGAATCGAATGCTGTTTTCGGCGCTTGTCAGTCTAACTTTGCTGGGCACCATCCTCGGATTGGTGCTTGGCGTTGCCGCGCGTTACTTCAAGGTCGAAGGCAATCCGCTGGTTGCAGAAATCGAGGAACTGCTTCCCGGTTCGCAGTGCGGTCAGTGCGGTTTCCCGGGTTGTGCCGGTGCGGCACAGGCATTGGCTGACGGTAACGCTGCCCTTGCGTTGTGTCCCCCCGGCGGAAAAGCCGTGATACAGGCATTGGCGGCCAAGCTTGGTATCGAAGCCGACCTGTCCGGCGTTGAAGACAGTGTGCCAATGATCGCCGAAGTGAAGGAAGAAATCTGCATAGGCTGCACACGCTGTTTCAAGGTGTGTCCCACCGATGCCATCATGGGCGCGGCGCAACAGATTCATGTGGTGTTCCGCGAGGCCTGCACCGCCTGCGGCAAATGCGAGGAAGTCTGCCCGACCGAGTCGGTGAAATTGCAGCCTATTCCGGCGACTTTGCAATCCTGGCATTGGCATAAACCAGTACTAGGAGAAGCCGCATGACAACACGGCGCGTAGCGACTTGTTGCGGCGGAGGCTCACCTTCAGGTTATGCCGTAGCCAAACTCTTCGAATTGAGAGGCGGCGTGCATCCAGAAGGCCGCAAGAACCTGTCGGCCGAGCGCCATATTCGCGTCCTGCCGTTGCCGAAAAAACTGTTCGTGCCATTGCAGCAGCACATCGGTGCGCCTGCCTCGCCTGCGGTGAATATCGGCGACAAAGTGCTGAAAGGCCAACTCATCGCTTCTGCACTGGGCGCGGTCTCGTCTGCCATCCATGCGCCGACGTCGGGTACGGTCGTCGCGCTCGGCGATTATTTCGCGCCTCATCCTTCCGGTTTGCCGGTACCCGCCATCACCATTGCGAGCGACGGCGAAGACAAATGGATCGCCAGGGAAGAGTCGTACGATCCTTTCGCACTGTCGTCGGAAGAGATTGCCGCGCGTGTTGCCGCCGCGGGGATCGTCGGTATGGGCGGTGCGACTTTTCCGGCGGCGCTTAAACTCAATCTCAGCCGCAACAGAGGCGTGCAGACGCTGATCATGAATGGCGGCGAATGCGAACCCTATCTCACCTGCGATGACCGCATCATGCGCGAGCGTGCCGGGCAGATCGTCGAAGGCATCGCACTGATCGCGAAAGCCGTGGCGGCGAAAGAAGTGCTCGTTGGTATAGAGGATAACAAGCCGGAAGCCATTGCCGTGATGCGCCTCGCGGCTCAGAAAATCCACGAGAGTGGCACGAATGGAAATCGTCGCGAGCAGCTTGAGGGCAAGGCGCACGGAGCGCAGCAGCCGAGACATACCTCGCTGGTAGGCGAGGTTGCGAGCACCGCGCAACGCAGCAATCAAGCTGCGCAACAGATTTCCATCGTTGCCATGCCCAGCATGTATCCCATGGGTTCCGAAAAACAGATCATCCAGGTGCTTACCGGCAAGGAAGTCCCCGCAGGCGGGCGTCCGGCGGATATCGGCGTGCTGGTGCATAACGTTGCGACCGCATATGCCGTGCAGCAGGCAGTGTGTTACGGCAAGCCATTGATCTCGCGCATCGTCACGCTCAGCGGTGGCGCGATCAGGACGCCGTGCAATGTAGAAGCATTGATCGGCACACCGGTACAGGAACTGATCGATTTTGCAGACGGATACTCGCAACCCGCTGTGCGTCTGGTGCTGGGCGGACCGATGATGGGGCAGCAGTTCACCAATACCAGCGTCCCTGTCGTGAAGGGTACCAGTGGCGTGCTGGCGCTGACATCCGAAGAGATCGGACAGGTGCACGCCTCGGCGTGCATCCGTTGTTCGACTTGCGTGCGCGCGTGTCCGATCGGTTTGTTGCCGCTGGAAATGGCGGCACATATCCGCGCGTCCGATTTACCAGGCGCGGTCGATCTGGGGCTGAAGGATTGCATTGCCTGCGGTTCCTGCTCCTATGTCTGTCCGGCACACATTCCGCTGGTGCATTACTTCAACTACGCAAAGGGCGACCTTGCCGCACAGGAACGCATCCGGCTGAAACAGGAAGCGACGAAAAAACTGGCGGAGGCACGTAGCGAACGCATTGCGCGCATCGAGCGCGAACGCGCCGAAGCGCAGGCCAGACGCAAGGCAGCACGCGAAGCTAAAGCACGTGCGGCGAAGGAAGCGGCAGCGAAAGCCGCAGAGGAGACGGCATGAACCCGGAAAAACAATTTGTCCACGAAAGACACGAAAATCACGAAATAAAAACCTTGGGACCCGAGATGAAACATGGGGGGCATAGCAGCTCGAAAACTCATTTCGGGTTTGCTTTGTTCGTGTCCTTTCGTGTCTTTCGTGGACAGAGGGGGCTGTTGATATGAATACCATCGCCCATTCCCCCCACGCTCACGCGCCTGTTTCCATCGGCAAAATAATGGGCACTGTGCTGCTCGCACTTACGCCCGCCACGCTGCTGGGCTTCTGGCTGTATGGCTGGCCTGCGATCAATTTGTGGGCGGTGTCATTGCTTGCAGCAATACTCGGAGAAGCATTTGTGTTGCGCTGGCAACAGCGCCCCGTGCGTCCGGCTTTGATGGACGGCTCGGGCATTTTGACTGCTTGGCTGCTAGCGATGTCCTTGCCGCCATTCGCGCCCTGGTGGATCGCAGTACTCGGCAGCCTGTTCGCGGTCATTGTCGGCAAGCAGATTTTTGGCGGACTGGGACAGAACGTATTCAACCCGGCGATGGCGGCGCGCGTGATGCTGCTGATTTCGTTTCCGCTGGAAATGACATCCTGGGTGTCGCCGCTGCCGCTGGGTTCCGCCCACGCACCGGGTTTGCTGGAAAGCCTGCGCGTAACTTTTTTCAGTCAGCCGCTGGATGGTATGGCCAGTGCCTCGCTGCTCGGTCACGTGAAGACTGAATTCACGCGCGGCGTCGGCCTGGATCAGGCGCTGGCCGGTTACTACGCACCGCTTGATGCATTGTGGGGCAGCCGCGCGGGAAGTCTGGGCGAGACTGCCGCGGTGCTGTTGTTGCTGGGCGGCGTGTTCCTGATTGTTCGCCGCATCGTCACCTGGCATGCGCCGGTCGCCATGCTGCTCGGTGTTGCTGTGCCTGCACTGCTGTTCAACCTGATCAATGCCAACCATTACGCCGGACCGCTGGTGCATTTGCTTTCCGGCGGCGTGATGCTGGGCGCATTTTTCATCATCACCGATCCGGTCACCTCGCCGAATACGGCGACGGGGCAATTCATTTTCGGTCTGGGCTGCGGATTGCTGACCTGGATCATTCGCACCTGGGGCGGGTATCCGGAAGGCGTTGCATTCGCCGTGATGCTGATGAACGCGGCGACGCCGCTGATCGACCAGTACGTCAAACCGCGCAGATATGGATATGGCCGCAATGGTGTGGCACTGCCTGTGAAAAAAGAGTCATGAGATGAAACTTGAAGCATTACGCGCAAAATTGTTATATCAGGCCCTGCTGCTTGGCAGTGTTGCCTTGTTGACCAGTGCTGCTTTGTCATTTGCTTCACGCGTGACCGAGGCAGACATTCGTGCGGCCGAAGAAGCCGATCTCAAACAATCGCTGACGCAGGTGCTGCCGGGTAAATATGAAAACGACCTGCTCAAGGATACCGTCACGCTTCCGGGCAAGGAGGGTGATGTGCTGGTATATCGCGCGCGGCGTGCGGGCAAGGTAGAAGCTGTGGTGTATCGAGTGACCGGACGTGGTTATTCGGGCGCTATCGTGTGTGTAATGGGCGTATCGCGCGCAGGAAAAATTCTCGGTGTGCGCGTTATCAAACACGCGGAGACGCCCGGATTGGGCGACAAGGTCGAGCCGGCCAAGAGCGACTGGATTCATTCGTTCACCGGCAAATGGCTGGGCGAACCGGTGGTAGACAAATGGGCGGTGAAAAAGGACGGCGGTGTGTTCGACCAGTTCGCCGGCGCGACCATCACGCCGCGCGGCGTGGTCAGGGCGGTGAAGGAAGGGCTGGAGTTCTTCGAGGAACAGAAAACCCGGCTATTGGGTGAGGTTGCAGGTGGAAAATGAGTGAAAAACCAAATGTCCACGAAATACACGAAAGGACACGAACAGGAACAGCCGCGTCCGGGTTTTGTTTTCGTGCTTTTAGTGTTTTTCGTGGACTGAAGAGGGTTTTGAAATGAACGAGAAATATGCGCGCATCGTGCGCGAAGGCCTGTGGAGCAACAACGTCGTATTCGCGCAGATGCTCGCGTTGTGTCCGTTGCTGGCGGTGACCAGCAGCGCGACCAACGGGCTGGGGATGGGATTGGCAAGCACGGCAGTGTTGCTGCTTTCCAACATCATTGTCTCCAGTGCGCGTCATCTGATCAGTGCTGAAGTGCGCATCCCGGTGTACATCGTGCTGATCGCAACGCTGGTGACGCTGGTGGACATGAGCCTCAATGCATGGGCGCACGAGTTATACAAGGTGTTGGGTCTGTTCATCGCATTGATCGTGGTGAACTGTGCCATTCTTGGGCGTGCCGAAGCATTCGCTTCCAAAAACAGCGTCTTCGATGCGGCGCTGGACGGCCTGATGATGGGCACCGGTTTTACGCTTTCACTGGTGGTGATCGGCGGCGTACGCGAGATACTGGGCAGCGGCACGCTGTTCGCCAATGCGCATCTGTTGCTTGGCCCGGCGTTTGCTTTTCTGGAAACGACCATCGTGCCGCAGTACAAAGGTTTCTTGTTGATGATTTTGCCGCCGGGCGGGTTTATGGCGGTGGGTTTTCTGCTGGCTGCGAAGCGCGTGCTGGACAGACGCAATGCAGCGCGTGCCGAAACGGTTGCTGCCGGGGTGGCGGCAGATTAACAATGTTCCGTTCTTTTTTAAGATTCGGAGTGAATGTTTCAGGAGTGTGAATTATGCAAATCGGGGTCGCCTATTCTGAACCGGTGCAACAGGCCTGGTTGCGTATCGAAGTGCCGGACGGTGCGACGGTGCAACAGGCTATCGAACAATCTGGCATTCTGAGCAAATTTCCGGATGTCGATCTGGATAATTGCGCAGTCGGTATTTTCGGGAAAACGGCAGAGCTGGATACAGAACTCAAACCCGGCGATCGCGTGGAAATCTACCGTGCGATCACTGCCGATCCTGCGACTGTTCCGCGCCGTGTGATCGCTACGGACGACGATGAGGAATAACGCAAATAAAACTGATATTCTTGTGTTCATGTTGAACGTTCAGGATATGTTTAATTATCTAACTGAAAGTTTCAGTTAGCAAAGCCAGCTAAGGGATGTTCCTGACGTTGCGCCCTTCTGGCAACGCTTGGTGCTATAGTCGATAATTAAGATCGACGAAATAACTTCGCTGGAGGCAAACGATGAACCAAATTGTGCTTTATATCGCGTCTGCTCTGACTGGTTTTTGGGGGATCGCGCATCTTTTTGCAACAAAGGGTGTGGTTGCTGGGTTCGGTGACATCACAACTGACAACAAACATATCATCACCATGGAGTGGATTGTCGAAGGTGTGGCGCTTATCTCAACGGCCACGTTTATTGCCGTTGTAACGGCGATTCAGCCTGAAGCCGTTATCTCACGGGCTGTCTACGCAGTGGCAATAGGCACATTGATCGTGCTTGCTGTTGTCTCTTTGTTCACCGGATTCAAAGTGGCATTCTTGCCTTTCAGGCTGTGCCCGCTCATCTTTGGCGTTTCGGCAGCCATGATCGTCTGGGGAGGCTGGTTTTGAATAATGTGAAGATATCCAGTCCATTCCATCATTGGAATTCACAATACATATTCCGATGAATTTCGGTATTACGATATAGATGCATTCTATGGATGGAAGACTTGCTTTACGCGGGTTGCTTTCTCAAATGCATCACCAGCGCGGCATCCATCATTGTCACATGCGTATCGAACCACTCCGGCAAACCTTCTTTTACATACGCGCGCGCCAGCGGTAAATGTCCTCGCTTGAGGCGGAGGTTGAGTTGTTGCAACTCGCCCAGCACGCGATTATGTTCACTTTCGTGTTCCGGCATGCCCCAATATTTTGAGGCGCGCATCAACTCACTTTCCGCGGCGAAATGCGCACGGGTATGGTTGATCAGTTCCTGGAAAAGTGCGGGAAATTCCACATTGTTGGCGGCGATGAGTGCGGCCACTAGCGTGATGAATTCGCGATGGATGTTATCCATCGCATCCATGCCTAGCGCATGGCGCACGTCGTCGAAAATGGGTTTCTTATCGCGCAGCGATTCGTTTGCTCCCTCGCCCGCATGCGGGATAACCAGCGACTTGGCTGCGGGTTCTTGCAGCCTGGTCGAATGGCTAGTTGTTTTACCCAGAGGGTTGGGGTGAGGGGAGGTTGCCGGATGTTTGCTCATACTGCAGCCAGGCTGCCGTTCCAGTTCTGCGCAGCGGTGAGAAAATCCGCCACATCCGCATTCACGATCTCGATGCCCATCTTGTCCAGATAACGCTTCTCCTTGTCGGTCGGGTGCGGGATCAGCGCCCAGCCGGCGGGCTTGTCCGCGCCGAAGATCACGTCGGAGAACACCATGCGGTCGGTATCACGGTTCAGGCGTAGGCCGAGCAGCACGTAGAGCTTGTTCTGGCGCATGCGTTTGATATAGGACGGAATGGCGAAGCCGCCCATGAGTTCGGTGATGTAATCGACGAAATCGGCATCCGAAGCGATATAGCTGGACTTCGGCAGAGGCGTGCCCAATGGTTTGAACAGGATGGGCAGGCTCGTGTCCATCGCTTCCTGCTCAATGGGGGTGTAGGCGATGCCGTTGTAATGAAAGATGCGGAAACGGAATTCATTGCCGCCCATGCGCGCAATGCCGACGATCAGCGTATGCGGCGTATCGGCATATTGATTCTGTATCTGTGTGTCGCGGTTGCAATCGATGATATAGGGCAGTTTCTGCTGTGCCAGCCATGCGTGCAGTGCCGAAGTGCTCCATTGCGTATCGCGATAGGTTGCGTCGAGGAATTTGTTCAGTGCCGAGCGTCCACGCTTCAGCTCCACGTTCATCGCCGCGCGCGGGAATTCATACATCAGCTTGGGCGCCATCGGCTGGCCGTTATTCATCGCCAGGATCAGGCTTTCACTGTCGGCCGGGATGGCCTTGCCTGTGGCCGGGTCGATCACGCCATCCAGCGCGCCGGGGCCGAGATAGGGAATAACGCTGCCGTCGGACAGGCCGCTGAAGATGGATTCGAATGCAGTGTTCATTGGAATAGCTCCTCCTGGTGATGACAAGAGACTCATTCGCAATAAACGGGCCAAAACCTGTATCCAGCATTGACGCGGGTTGCGGCGGGGTGGGGATTGGAGCAAATGCGACAAAGCAGGAAATCCTGTCGCACATGGGTACGGGGGTGGGGCGCAGAAATGCCGACGTTCTCGTCGGTATACCCATTCATTTTAATTTAGTATCTGGAACCGAAATTTCTTCAATCGATCTTGTATCCGCAGTCGTAGCATTCCTTGTCCGTGATACATAGCGATCCTCCGCATCGAGGACATTTCCATGCTTCTTCCTGTTCTCTGAGCCATTGAATGGTACCGATATTTTTTATTCGCTGCAGATTATCAATCAGGCTGATATTTTCATCACGAAGATGACGCTGGCTGAGTTTTTCAAGGTTTGCACAGGGGAAATCCTTGCACTCGAAACAGAACGTGATCTGCTTCTTTCTTAATAATGCACAATCCCTTTTGACCCAGGCGCATTTCTTGTCCTGTATTCGGCAACCTTTGCATCCATCTTTCAAATGCTTTTCTTTTAACAACCCCTTTGTTCTTGCGAGATAGTGTCTGCAATTACCACAATAGAGGCCGCATGGGCCAGCCAGATTTAATTCGTGGGAATTTTGATGAGTCATAAGGCGGTTAAAAAAGCAGGAATGATTTGCACATTGTCAGGGTTGGTTAAGCCAGCCGCGAATACTGTTTACAACACCTTGTTCATTTCTGCCCGTTATCGGCAATTTAACAAAATCCCCGTTTGCCAGTTTCAGGAAAGAACCGCTTCCTTTTTCCCACGAGACTTTTTGAATGGCCGATTTCGGGATTTTTTCTTTTTTGAAGTTTTCTACGATCTCGATCGTTTCACCAGTGTTCTCGATCTTTTTGAAGGCCGCCTCCAGCAATGCCACCAAGAAAAGCACCAGCAACGCGACCAGGCCATAAAATTCCCAGCCCGCTTCTTCAGTACTCTGCATGACAATACCGGAAACGCAGAGCGCCACGCTGAATGTCAGCGCGGCATATATCCATGGCGCGGTCGTAATGCGGGTTCGAGTCATCCGGTAGGCGTTTTATTTGCCCGGACTCTTCACCAAGACCTGGATTTCCCCGACGGCGGCTCCTTTCCACCACACGCCTTCCTTGGCGCTTGAGTATGTCTTTTGAACCGTCCCCTTTCGGATGTAATCCATCCGCTCCGTGCTGACATGGGTGACGTCGGCGTACACATTGTCGGCCGGTTTTCCGTAGCGGCTCGGGTCGGAATAGATCAGCAAGTACCTGTCCTTCTTGTCCAGGGCAACCTCGGAGATGAAATGGACGGGTTCATCCCATGTTTGGCTGTGGGTGACGAACTTGATTTCGCCAACCCTGTTGAAACCTTCATCCAGCAGGACGCCTATCGGAATGAAGACATTCTTGGCCAGGCCAATGCAGTCGCAATAACTTTTGATCTCAATCGTGCTTGAATCCTTGAATGCCGGCAGTTGAAACAGGGCGGCGTAGCTCTTGCCGGTTTTAAAACTGGAGGCTTCGCTTTCATCAGAAAAAATATACTGAACCGCTGTATCGTGCTCCAGTTTGTTCCGTTTGAGTTCGGTCACCTTTTTTATGGGCGCCGATTCTTCCATGTACTTCAGGGATCGGGTAGCACCAGTGTTACAACCCGAGAGGCTGATGCTCAATGAGAGCGATAAAGCTATGAGGAGTTCTTTTTTGATCATCATATCTTTCCTTTCACAGAGATAAACCTGACTGCCGGAATCGATTATAGACTCAGTTTTGACGGCGTTATCAGGATTGTTTTGACACTCCCTCCTGTCGCTTCAGACCAACTCAAATTGCAACCAATAACAGACATCAAGCGATTGAAGTAGTTATACGCTATGCCTTGAACACGGTCCAGATACCTATGGCTATGAAACCAGTCCCCGCTATGTAGTGAAGATATTTCTCACCAACATAATTCGACATCGCTCCACCAACCAGCACACCAATCGCAGACGCGGCAACAAGCGCCAGCGAAGCTCCAATGAATACGGTCAGTTTGCTGACCTCTTTATCCGCAGCAAACAGCATTGTTGCCAACTGAGTTTTATCCCCCAGTTCAGCCAGGAATACCGTACCGAACACGGCCAATAATATTTTCAGGTCCATTTCTTATTTCTCTCTTTGTTTGGATTCCATCTGTCATTTGATACTGCCGTTGCGGCCGGAAATGGAGATGTGCATGATGATCTTCCATCTGGATGGATGCGGGAAAATTGCGAGATCAGATGGGAGTTGGGCGATGCTGACCCTTTTATGCTGCGTTAACTTCAGATTTGTTGACCAGGCACGCTGTTTGAGCGTGCCTGGATATTTGCCAGGTAATTTACAGGGCAGCGTCCTTGAGCTTCTTCAGCGGGCGAATCTTCACCCGGACAGTCGCTGGCTTGGCTGCAAACCATTGTTCTTCACCGGTGAAAGGATTCTTGCCAAAGCGCTTCGGCTTGGCCGGAACCTTCTGGGCGACGACTTTGAGCAGGCCGGGCAAGGTGAATTCCCCAACGCTGTTCTTGGCGACTGACACCAGTGCTGCCGTTTCCAGAGCAGCCAGCACTGCCTTAACCGACTTGGTTTCTACACCAGTCTGTTCAGCCAGATGAGTGACAAGGCTTCCCTTGGTGAAAGCGGTCTTGACAGACTTCAGCGTAGCGGGCTTGGCAACCACTTTTTTGGCAGCCGCTTTTTTGGCGGCCGGTTTCTTGGTTGCGCTTTTCTTGGCTTTGGCGGCCGGTTTCTTCTTTGTTGCCATAACACCTCCTTCTAAAAAAACCTGTTTAAGTATACGAGCGTCCCCTGTTTTTTACTGCAAAATCGACTTGAGAGGGAACTCACATTTCATTCGGCGCGTGGCCATGCTACGCGTTGGAGCGGAGCGTAGCAGTACGGCTCAAAAAGTCAACTCATTCAGCAAGGGGTTTCGTGGGGGTGGTCTGTTGAGTTAAGTCAAAAAGCTATCCTTGCAACAGTAATTGCCGGGGTATGAATGGGGCCGGTTTTTGACAGGGTTGGCGAGATAATAATTTGAAGCTGTCTCCAATAGTTCGCGAGTAAGGAACTTTAGGTTTACGGAGAAACCGTGGGTTTGCCCTTTAAATTATGAATTTCCGGCTTTTTTTGCAGCTTCGCGAGCCGCGTTGAACTTTAGAACGTGACGTGCAAGCTTCAATGAATCACACGTCGGACAAAGCCGGTGACTGCCTTTGCCGGAAGTCATGACCTGCCAGTTTTGCTTGCACTTTCGACAGGGAAACATGGAAGAATGCATTCTGGCGTAAGGTTGAAGCCAGTTACAAACCGAAGGAGGAAGGTGGAGTGACAACCTGGCAAATTCTTCATACGGGAAGAAGTTTCCCAGGCCAAGCCACTGGAGATTCCGTAAATTGGCTAGCGCCTTCAATGATCGGTCCTGAGTGCGTACTCCTCCTAAATGAAGCCACGTGAGATTCGTCATGTGAGCGAGGGGGTCGAAGGAATCTATTGTGTAGTTCTTGAATTCAGCGCCCGTTAATCCAAATCCCTCGAGTGCTGTCAGAGAACTCAGTGGCACAAGGCTCGTGGCAGTCTTGACGTTCTCCACCTGAAGCCACTTCAGGTTTCCGAGACGACCGATGGGATCAATGGATTGAACACCGGCTGAACTCCCCAGCTTGAGATGGCTCAGCCTAGCACACTGGCTCAGCGGCTCAAGGTCTTCGATCCCGCTCCATTTGATGTAAAGACCCGTTAGTTGGGGCAGTTGGCAGGCGGCTTCGAACAGTCGTTGCGGTACCTTCGAATAGAACCAGACCCACTGCACGTCGCGAAGCGTAGGCAAGACCCGGCACCATGTGTCGACCAGGTGCTTTTGTTTCTTGTCCGGCAAATCCGTTTGGGTACATGCGATGCTTAAACAGGGGCCGCCGGCGAACTCATCAGGATGCATGATGCATTCCGGCTCGATGGCGCGTTGCGGTTCACGCGCCCAGAACTCCCGAACGGGTTCCCAGTCTTTCGTGTCATCGCAGCCGACTACGTTTCGAAGCGTCTAGGCAAGCTGCGCAATTTCGGTATCTACCTTGGCCATGCGTGCTAACGTAATTTAGACAACAAGTACATATGCGAAAACCGTGATCTGTCCCCTGATTATAATCTTAATGCATTGATTCATAATGACCGCAGACTCATAATGACCGCGGATTCATAGCACAGCTTACTGCTGTCTTTTACATCGTATGAAGACTAACAGTGCAATCAAGGTCAACCATTCCGCTACGGCACGCAGCGTGAAAACTATCGTCACGTTGTTCATACTGATCACGGTGCTGCTGGCAGGACTGATCTATATCGAAAGCAGGGTATTCGACGGCATTCGTTCGTACGTAAGAGGCGAAGGATTGTGGGCCAAGGCGCAGAAGGATGCGGTACTTCATCTGGAGCGCTACACATACGAGCATGACGATATTGACTACGCCGCTTTTGAACGCTCCATTCAAGTAATTGCCGGAGACAAGCAAGCCAGGTTGGCCCTGATGGCCTCTCCCCGTGATATGGAAAAAGCCAGGGCAGGATTTTTGCAAGGGCAGAACGACGCCCAGGATGTCGACTCCCTGATCTGGTTCTTTCTCAACTTCCGGAGTGTTTCATACATGCGCGATGCGATCGATATCTGGATCGCCGCCGACGCCATGATAGAGGAACTGACATCGGCCGGAGCAGAGATCAAGCTTGAAGTCAGTTCCCATCATCCCAGCCCTGCACATTTGCAAGCCTTGAGAAATCACCTCAGGGTATTGAACACCCAATTGCTCGACCTCGAAAACCAGTTCTCTGAAGTGCTGAGCGAAGGCGCACGCTGGGTCAAAACAACGGTCTGGAGATTAAGCCTCGCATTGATGTTCACTTTCCTGGGAGCGGGAATCTGGATAGCCAGGAAGATACTCAGGGAGATTGTCGAATCCGAATGGGAACTGCTGATCAGCGAGTCGCGCTTCACCAGCCTCAAGGAATCCAACACGATCGGCATCGTTTCCTGGCACGGGAATGACCGGATAAACGACGCGAACGATTTGTTCCTGAACATGCTGGGCTATAACAAGACCGAACTTGCCGAAGGCCGGCTGACCTGGCAGAAGCTTACCCCGCCCGAATGGCATGAAAGGGACAGGCAGGCATCACAGGAGCTTGATACCTACGGGCGTTGTGAACCGTATGAAAAAGCGTTCATCCATAAGCGGGGATTCACCGTGCCGGTGATCATGGGCGCCTCATTGCTGAAAGGCGACAAGGAACACGGCATCGCATTCGTCGTCGACATTACCGAGAAAAAGCGGATCGAAGACATCATCAAACAGCAGGCCAACTACGACACGCTGACCGAATTGCCGAACCGCCGCATGGTCTATGACCGCCTGAAACAGCAAATGAAGATGTCCCGCCGTAACAACTTGCCGCTGGCGTTACTGTTCATCGATCTGGACGGCTTCAAGGAAGTCAACGACAGGTTTGGACACGAGACAGGCGACACCCTGCTGAAAGAAGCCGCCCGCCGCATGCTGGCTTGCGTGCGCGAGTCGGATACGCTGGGACGCCTGGGCGGGGACGAATTCATTATTATTGTCGGGCAACTGGATCACATCGAAAGCGTGAACCGCATCGCCAATGACATCCTGATGAGCGTTTCAGAACCATATATCCTGGATGGAGAAACAGCCAATATTTCTACCAGTATCGGGATATCGCTCTATCCAGATGATGCGGACGATGTTTCAACACTGATCACCTGCGCCGATCAAGCCATGTATGCAGTCAAACGCGAAGGCCGCAATGGCATCCGCTATTACGCGTCCATGAATGCAGACGACAATTAGTCCGTGTTTGCGGCCTGAATTGCGCTGAGCGGTGACTTGTCGGCCAATAACTTCGGGCTCCGTCCCCATTTCACTCTGATTTTTTGCATGCTACCTGCGCAAAGGTAAGCTGTACGCCACAGGTAGAACACAAAAAAACACCCTGACGGACACCGCGTAAATATAGCCATATCCCGCCGAGTGGCACAACGATAATCAGAGCCAGAGTAAGACCGAAAATTGCTTGCCATAAGTAACCTACGAATGCGGCGGTCCCAAGCATAACCCAGCCTAAAGGTTCGATTAATGCTGCAGCAATCATTCCGCGCTCCGAAGGCGCAATTCGAATCTGCCTCACTTTCCCTTGGCAATGTGGGCAGCGCAGGCCGGGGACGAGAACCGGATCAGTTACGTACTCGATTTTCACAATTTATAGTGCCCAACGTTCGTTATGGTAAAAGGAATTATTAGGATTGCTCATTAGCCATTTAGCTTGTGAGCGAGGAGCTTAAGGTTTGCGGAGAAACCGTGGTTTGTCCCTTATTATTCTCATATTATTACTTCCCTATTTCACTATTTCATTGTTATGTTTCTTTATCTACGAGCTTTTCGATAAGAGTTGTACCCCAATGTCCGGACGTGATTGTTTCTGATATCTCAATACCAGATTTATCCAATAAAATTTTCCATATAGCGTCAACATCCTCATAACAGTTATTAACTACCTCTTGGGTACAATAACTTTCCCATTCCCCGGAAAGATCGATCTCATTATTTATTTCATCTTGCTCCACAATTGACTCTTTATCTTCTTCTATTTCAATAGGCTTGCCATGAGCGATAGAGTCTCTGAAATACTTTAGGTCATTCGACGTCCCCCCGTTTTTCAGTAGCACGCGGCTTTAGAGTCCGCAGTTAATGTAACCGATTTTTCTGCC
>JBNLBY010000058.1:0-16665 GCA_050303535.1 Sideroxydans sp.
GATGTTCGCGAAAGCGCGCTTTGCATTATTGTTCGCAGGAGTGGCTGTTTCTTTTCTTCAAACTATCTATATAGTTTTACTAAAAGGTATAGATAACTATATAGTATTTCAGGCATATTGTTTAATCAGAACGCAAAGGTTACCGTCGCCCCCTTGATTTTCTGTATCTCAATAAGGGGGGGTGATGGAACCAAACCGATTCTGTATCAATTGGAATATTCCGACTGTGGCAATGATATCTGTCAGCGTTCTGACGTTATTATGCGCAGGTAGTGTTAGTGCTGGCGAGATCAATATTCTCGTTGCGTCCAAGAAGAGTGCAGCATATGCGACCGCGACAGCACGAGCGAACCAGACCAACTCATTTGCAGCAAAGTCCATGGCCAGAGCGTTTACCTTGGCAGGCGAAAAACTTGCCGCATGCAAAACCTGTACGCTCAACATCAAAATTGCAGCAGGCGATTACACAGGCAAGGCCGGAACCGGGCATTGGGTCTTTCCGGATGTCGTTGCACCCGGCGCACGGTTGCGCATCCTGGGCGGATATGACAATACCTTTTCCAAAAGAACACCATTTACAACCCAGACGCGTTTGATCACGGCCAGTGACCGTTCGCGACCGGTGATCCAGTTCGAAGGACGGAAACATGCGCTCAAGGAACTTTATCTGTCCGGCCTGACTTTCGATGTCGGCCCGGGAAACAAGTACGATTCCCGCAACAATAGCTTGATGAAAGGTACGTCGAGCACCTATCCCATTCTATCCTTCGGCTACCTTACTACCGACAGGCTCGTGGTGGCGGATAACTCATTCCTGAATGGTGCTCACACTGTAGCCCAGCCGCTTATTCGCGCCATGTCGGATAATGCCGAAATCCTGGTGCGGAACAATCTCATTATGAACACGGTATTGGCATGGCGGGTGAATTCGCCGTCCGGGAAAATAATGATCAAACGTTATAGTTTCGAGAATAATAATTTTGTCCTCAACTGGCCGTACAACCCCGATCCGGGCACTTCCAACCCCGGGACGCTGGAAATTGGCAGCAAGTCCAGTGCAAAACTGGTGGATATTACCCGCAACATTTTTGCTTTCAATGTGGGAGGAGCGATCCATGCACAATGGGATGATGTCAAAGGGCCGCCAATCGCAATTACCAACAATCTCTTTTGGGGCAATGGTTCGTTGTTCGCAGTCAAGCAGCCGGACATGGCTGCCGTGGTCGGTAAATTCAACGGCACGTCCCGCTATTTGACCCTGACGGCGGATGATGCAGAGGATTTTGAATGGGATGTAAATGCAAATGTATCGTTCGATCCAAAATTGCATGTGCAGATCAAGCCGTTCCTTGCGGCAGGGTCGAAAAAAGCCGTGATGGCAGCAGGCGCCAAACCTGAACATGTTGCCAGCGCATCCCCAACGGAAGCTTCCGGTACAACGACAGCCGATCCGGCAATGGCGGAACTGGCGGCGATGCTGGGAAATGACGTGATGGGGGATAGCACTCCCCCCTCAAATGATAACGGTGCGGTAACAGAAGCGGACACTTATGCCGGAGACAACTATGCCGAACTGAGTTTTGACGCGAACGGTAATACCAGGATCCAGAACTATGCTACGCGGCTATACCTCGATGGTGCGCCGCCGTTCGCCACTAATCCCGATGCAAAAGGCTTCGGGGCCAGTCTCGACCTGGTGGAGCAATTCTGATGAAAAACAGAATTAAACTTATATTGGCTGCTGTGGGTGTGTTGACCAATATTGCGGCCCCGATGCCATGCTTCGCACTTGATGAGACGGATCGGCCAAAGCTTATGCGTACAGCCGAGGATACACTGGACAAGATGGTTGCTGAAGTCTCCGGCTTTGACATGGATGCCAATGCCCAGGATACGGTGGACGCGGCAAAACTTTCTATTGCGTTGAATAAAACCCTGGACGATTTGAAAAAAGTCCAGGGCAACGACGCACAGGCAAAAAAAATGGCTTCTGAATGGCCACCCCATATTAAATCCTTTCAGGCCGCCGTTGTGCGCTTGGCCAAGATGAAAAATCTGCAAATCAATTTGAAAGCCGTCGCCCCCAAAGCGTGCCAGGATGAGCAGAAAGCTCTTGATGCGGCAATCAAGGCATATTTGCCGAGCAAGGATCCAGACGGCATGATCGAAATTCCAAAAGTGGGAAGAAACGTCGGTGCAAAGGCCAGTGCGACGATCTTCAATGCCAAAGGCACAATGAAAATGGCCGATGTGACATTGGGTGAGATCAACGGTTTTGGTGCAAGCGGAGACTGGAGCGCATTGAGCGCAGCCGTGAAGGCGTCAGCAAAAGCCATGCACCGCAACATTTCTGACCTGCATAAGCAGGTTGGTGAGGAATGCACCCAATTGGCGAAAGGCGACAAAAACCCGGCCGTTATCGATGCCCGCAAAAAAATTGCGGACGCTACCGGTTCGGCGCTTGCAGCGCTTCAGGTTATGGTAGATAAATGGGAAGAGAAGGCTGCAGGTTTTTTCAAAACAGATTGTGCGGCCATGCAGCGTATGGCTGATGCCTATTGCGGGGTAGATGCAGGAGATGGTGATGGGAAAAGCGAAGTAGATCGCCTGAGCAGCGAAGTCACCAGAATCGTGAACGAGGTCAAGCAAGCCAACAAGGATCTAGCCGATGAATTGGCGGAGATCAAGAAGCAGGCAGACGAAATGGCCAAAGAGGCCGAAATAAAGGACGATGTGAAAAAAATCGCAAAGGAAATGGATGATGAGCTGAAAAAAATCGCCCGTTTGCAAAGAGACGGGGCAATGGCTGGTTTCCGCCATCCATCGGTGCAGTTCTACATTAAATTCGGTAAGCAGATGCATGATCGCATGGAAGCCAGCTATAGCTGCGATGTGCGCGACACACCTTATCCCGGAAGTTCAACGCGCCCCGATTGTATACGTGCCAAAGGATGCATGATTTTTGAATTCAAGCCAGACAGCTCGGGTGCGAAATCGAAAGGTGCAAACCAGCTTCGAGGCTACAAGGGACTGGTCGAAAGTTATTACAACAAGGTTCTGGCCGGAAAAGAAAAGGTTTCATCCAGGCTGGGCGGTCCCGCGATCATGCAGGCGTTCGATAAGGCCGGATGCATCAAGGGCGGAACCATCAAGCTGGGCACGAAACTGGCGACTTATAACCGTTGCAAAATGAACTATGAATGCGCGAAGTGAGGTTGTCCACGTCCGGGATGCCAGGAAGTGAGTGGGATAAGACTGAAATGTGTGGGTGAAAAAAGGCGGCCTTTCGGCCGCTTTTTTCTGTTATCTCGGGGTTGTCCTTGCCTTCGACAGGGTCAGGCTGAACGGGGCAGAAACTCTATACGTGCCGGATCAATAGTTTCACTGTCCTCAACCAGCAGAAGCATCCTTTTCTTTCTGGCATTCCGGGCATTCCTCGTCCATCATAAAGGCAATGCCGTGCTTGGGGCAGCGCATGAGTATGACGGTTGTATCGTTCTTCGATTCCTCGGACTTGTCTGTTGTTTGTTTTTCATCAGGGGGTGCCATCTTTTCTCCTCATGGTGGAAATCGTGGTCGCATTACAGCGGTTCATGCGGCTTCAGGAAGTCCAGCGAATCTGCAAGCTGCCTGAACTGTATGAGAGGCAGGGGGGGTATGTCAATGCGTAGCTAGAATAGCTGTTGGAAAGAAATGCACTGCCACCCTGCATAATTCACTTAAAATCTTCTTTGTTTCAGGAATTAACACAAAAGGAAACTCGTGCATGGGCAACGGCATCTCCACCATTGATTATTTCATTATCGTTATTTACATTGTTTCAACGACAGCTTTTGGCGCATGGTTTGTAAAACGCAGTGGTGACATGAAAGGTTTTACCCTTGCCGGCAACCTGATTCCCGGCTGGGCGATCGGCCTGTCGCTGATGGCTACCTACCTGAGCAGCATCAGCTTTCTGGCCAATCCGGGCAAGAGTTATGCATCCGACTGGCGTCCTTTTGTTTTTTCCCTGACATTGCCAATTGCCATCTGGATTGCGGGAAAATGGTTTATTCCGCTCTACCGTAACCAGGTCAGGACGACTGCTTACGAATACCTGGAACAGCGTTTCGCGCTGTGGGCGCGTTTGTATATGGGAACGGCCTATATTCTGTTACAGGTTGGGCGTTTTGCCGTCGTGCTTTACCTGACGGCACTCGCATTGGCAGCACTACTGGATGTCGATATCAAGGTGCTGATACTGGGGCTGGGTCTGCTGACTGTGATCTATACGCTCATGGGCGGTTTCGCCGCGGTGATCTGGACTGATGTGGTGCAGGCGGTGGTACTGTTCTTTGGCGGGTTGCTGTGTCTGTTCTTATTGCTGGGTAATATGCCCGGTGGCTGGGAACAACTGGGCGCAGTCACTGCCCGTGAACACAAGTTCGCGCTGGGATCGATGGATTTCGATCTGGTCGTGCAGGGTTTCTGGGTGATTTTTATTTTTGGTATCGTTGAGAACCTGAAAAACTTTTCCGTCGACCAGAATTATGTCCAGCGCTTCCTGTCCGCTTCATCCGAGCGGGAAGCAAGAAAAGCGTTATGGCTGGGCGGCATGTTGTACATCCCTGTTTCTGCCCTGTTCTTCATGATAGGCACGGCGCTGTTCGTTTATTACCTGAACGTGCCGGCCGATACCTTGCCGGAAAAGGCAGACCAGATATTTCCCTATTTCATCGTGCAAGAATTACCCATCGGCATATCGGGGCTGGTCATTGCGGGTGTGCTGGCCGCCGGCATGAGCACGCTGGATTCATCTCTCAACAGTTCTGCGACCGTATTTACTGTCGATTTTTACAAACGTGTCCTGAAGAACGATGCAGATGATCACACGCAATTGAAGGTAATTCGCACCACCACTGCCCTGATCGGCGTACTTGCCACGCTGGCCAGCCTGGCGATGATCAGCGCGAAGACAGCACTTGATGTGTGGTGGCAAATGTCGGCCATCTTCGGCGGCGGCATGCTGGGATTGTTCCTGTCCGCAGTGTTGATGCCGAAACTGAGATCGAACCAGGCCATGATCGCTACCATTGCCGGACTGCTATTCGTCGCCTGGGCAAGCGGCAGCAAACTCTGGTTTGCCGAATCCGGCTGGGGATTTGGATTGCACACCATGATGATCGGGGTGGTGGGTACGCTGCTGATTATTGTGACAGCCTACCTGATGCAATTATTGTCCCGGGATTAGGGGGAGTTGTCATGGCCTGATCCTTGCGCGTCTGGCGGGGTTTACGATTTTTTCCCGATGCCAAGCAATCTGGTGAGCCGCTTTCTGAAGACGATGATGATCAGGGCAAATGTTGCGGCAAGGATTTCCTTGAAGAAGTTTTTGAAGGCAGACCAGGCGATCTCCAGTAGTCCGGCGGATGGTACATAGGCGGATACAATGACGGTAATCGGTTCGGCTGTCTTGGTTACGGCGTCGCCGTTGCACCCAGCGTTTTTGTAGAGATCGACACTTGCCCCTATCCTGAACTGGCCCGTCCGGACCGGTGTGATCTTGAATCGCGCAGTACTTCCCGTTGGTTCGACGGTCATGCATTTGCTGGTATCGGGTTCCACCTTGAATACGCTCGGATCGTCGGGGAAACTGGGTGTAACTTTTGCGCTGACGGCGATGGAATTGGTGTAAAGAACTCCACTGGCTGCGTTCATGCCTTCCTGATTCTTCGGCTCGAAACGCGGTTGGCCGATCCACACATCCAGTTGGCCGGAGGTGGGTATGTCGGCATCGACGCTCATCTTGATTTTCCGGTTGGCTTCGACCTTCACGAGATAGGAATTGATCTGCTCGGTCGTAACTGATGGTGAGTTCGTATGCCCGTTTTTTGGTGCAGTTGCATGTCCGTTTTTCGGGGCCAAAGATCGAGCTCCGCGTTTTGAAGGGGCCATATGAGGTTTCGGTTTGGGTGTTAGTGGAGGCGGAGCCTCCGCTTTGGGTTCGGTTGTTGGTTCCATTGCGATATCACCCACACCATGGGCGGGAGTTGGTAGTACAGATTCGGGCGCCGGTGGGGCGGGTGATCTTCTGGCTGATTCCATATCCCTGTTGCCGCATGCATTTATCCACAAGGCGATCAGGACAAGTAGTAGGATGTATTTGAGGTTTTCCATTTAGCTACTCCATGCAATGAGTATTTGTCAGCGGGAAGAACGATTGCGACAGCAGACAATATCCTGCTTATCTTTGAATGCTATGTGGTTGTGTTTGATTTCTTTTCACGTGGCGAAATACCCGCAGCATTACGCAATTAAGTAAACCGAACCGGAATGGTGTACCAGGCTGAATTTCGGAGACGCCAGTTAGCGGATAATCACTTTTATTCTGGCGCATCTTCGGCATCTTTTGCGCAACGGAATCCCAGCCAGTTTGCACCGTGTTCTTCATCGCTGGCCGCCCAACGTACGGTCGTACGCACTTCTGCAAGCTGGTTCAGGAATGATCCTCCCCGCATTGCCTTGGCGCCCCTTTTCCAGTTCCCTGACGTCATTTCCCATACGTTACCCGCCATATCGGAAACGCCATAGGGACTGTCGCTTTTCGGGAATTTTCCGACTTCGATCGGGGCATAATTCGCGATTGCCTTGCCGTTGTATATTTTTGGTTCAGGTTTGTTACCCCATGGCCATATGCGGCCATCGGTGCCGCGTGCTGCCTTTTCCCATTCTTCTTCAGTTGGCAGGCGTTTTTGCGACCAGGTACAGTAGGCGATCGCATCGCTCCAGCCGATTCCCACGATAGGTTGTTTGGGGGCATTGAGTTGTGGATACCGGGCAAATCGTGACGGCGGATGATTCGTGGCGCTTACAAAGTTGTTGTATTGCTCGTTGGTCACTTCATAACGATCAATGTAGAAACTGGGCAGCGTTCTGGTTTTCTTTTTAAACTCGGTAGAGAAAATATTATTCTCCCACCTGGTTTTGAGTCTCTTTATCAGGGATCTGAGCTCCCTCGGGTTTGATCCGTAGATAAATTTTCCCGCGGGTATCAGGATCATTTCAGCCTGGTCGGGTGCGGTAGTGATGCGAGCGGGTAATGGCTCGGCAAATGCAGCGCCGCTCAGGAGCGCGGTTGCGAACGCCAGGAATATGGTTTTTCTATTCATTGCATCCCCCCGTCAGTACGTTCGGCCAGCAGCACGGCCTTTAAATCCATGGATGATGGGGCAACAATCATATGCTGCGATATAAGACCAGCCTTTGCCGCGACTATCCTGTAGCGATCATGCTCCCCGATTTTCCGGATGGTAAAGTCAAAAGCGCCGCTATTATCCGTCCTGAAGGACTGGGGTTTTTCCGGCTGCTCCGGCCTTAGATGGGTAACGGTCACCGAAGCGTCTTTCACCGGCGTACCATCTGATTTGAGTACCTGGCCGGTGATAAAAATCTCCAGATCGGAAGCATTTTGCGGTTTGTCTTTTTCAAGCATCGCCTGGAGTGACAGGGGCAGAATTGTTACGATCAGGGACAAAACCAGCAGCATTACCACGCCGTTGGTCTTGATCTTGAAGCCCTTGTATTCCAGCTCTTGCGGGGTGTTATCGTTGCCCGGTATGGGCTTGCCGCGAATGACAATGAAAAAGGAAAGCAGCGCCAGCACGAAGCCGATCACGGTGACAAAATATATCAAGACTTTATCCATAGTATTTTCTCCAAAGCATTGTTCAGGATCACATTTAATTTGTTATTGATTGAACAGACAGAACTTGTTTCATACAGGGATTCAAGGTGTCGATACCCTGTGACCAGTGAAATTCAAGACCAGGGCGATGATTCCTGGCTGTAATTCGGAAAAAGAAAAATGGTTTCGGCAGGAACGCCAGGCGAAAGAAACAAAAATAGCAATGCCTGCCCACCCATGAAGAGGGACAGACAGCAATTTGTCAGAAACCCGAGCGTAATTTGTGATCATGCGATTCCCCTATGTCGAACAGGCCACATTGCTGGCGAGGTTTTCCGTCTGTGCGGAAATTCGGACTTGCGCCAGCCTCCTGATCCGGGGATTCTGCTGTGAGCCCCTCACCGTACATGCGGTGCGATGTGCGTCCAGCAGATTTGCAAGTTGTACGAACTGTATTGGAGAGGGAAGGGTGTTGTCAATGTGGAAATAAGGGGTGTGGCGGTTGGGGATGGCCTGTTATTTCAGCTTGCGAATGTTCGTAAAACATCCTGATGAATGATCAATCGACGAAGTGCTGCTTGATCAGGAAATCCGCAAGCGGTTTGTCGCAATTGGTAATATGCATAAGCAGCCAATTCTTCAGCGTCTGCAAAACAACCGATTCGCCACCTCTCATGAATTTCTTTTTCAGAAACACAAATTCAACTATTAAATTCTGATGTTCTTTCTTGTGATCAATGGTTTCGGGGTAATTGAAGCGTTCCATCAAACGTTCTTCGGTATCAAAATGAAAGAGGGTGAAAATACTGATTTCGTCCAGAATGCTGGAAATAATGTCGATATTTTCATTGTTGTTGAATGCTGTATTCAGCTTGTTGATCATTTCTGCCAGCACCTCATGCTGTCGATCCATAATCGGGATGCCGAGTGGTTTCGTCGCCTCAAAGTTGATCCATGGCTCATTTGACTTCTGTTCGCTGGATCGCTCATCGAAGAAGGCAAAACGGTTTTTCCCGTGCTTCTTGCATTGATACATGGCTGTATCTGCCGCATGCATCAGTTTGTCAATTTCTGGCCCGTTTTGGGGGTAAATTGCAATGCCAATGCTCACGCCGATCCGGCATTCGGTGGTTTCATTCAATTTCATCGGATCGGAAATGCCGAGAATAATCTTCTTGGCAACATTGCTTGCGTCCTCAAGCTGTCTGATGTTGTTCAAAATTATGGCGAACTCGTCCCCGCCGATGCGGGCAAGCGTATCCATATCGCGAATACAGGTCTGAAAACGGGTTGCGGCAATTTTTAATACGGCATCTCCGGCTTCATGACCATTGATATCGTTGACGTCCTTGAAACCATCCAGGTCCAGAAACAAAACGGCAAACTGCTCCATATTTCTTTTTGCTTGCGATATCGCCTGCGAGAGCCGGTCGTAAAACAGTTCGCGATTCGGCAGCTCTGTCATACGGTCATGAGTGGCCAGATATCCGATGCGTTGTTCCACTTTTTTACGTTCGGTGATGTCGGTCATCACGATACTGACAGTTTGTAACAGCTTATTTTTAACATGGCGTAGCGAATCAAGCTGGACTTCAAAACGTGAGCCGTTGCAGTTCAGCATGCTCAACTCGCAGGTTTGTTTACTGTCCTGCTGCAGTACGGACATGAAATAGGTATGCCAGTAGTCTCTGTCCTCGGGGACAACCAGGGTGGCAAAAGGACGGTTCATGAAATTGGCGCGATCATCTCCCAGCAGTTTTGCGCCGGTGAGATTGATTTCAATAATGCATGCGTCACTGTTGAGGGTCAGATATCCGACGGGAGCCTGGTCGTAAATTTCAACATAGCGGTCGTTGAATTCATCCAGTGCGATTTGAGCTTTTCGCAGATTTTCGTTTTGTATTTTAAGCTCGGTCTGGTGCACCTGAAGTTCGTGCAGAAGATCCTTGTTGGATCGGCTGATCGGCTGTTTTGTGGACGCAAGTTTAGCCTTGGCAGTTGTGCGCAGATGGTCCAAATCATTTGACTTATGTCCCATGCGATTTCCTTCCGGTAATTTGTATACCTGCCGGGCTGAATTCTGATATTCGGGTAATTGTACATGTGCTTCATAAATATATCTGATTTAATTAAGAAAAAAACAAGTAATACCACGCAGATGGCAGATTCAGAGCGCTAAACCCAAGCTGTGTCGGGGGTTGTGGGCGATGTCGCTGTGATCTTCCAATGTACAAAAATAAATGATGTTGTTCGTCATGGTTGGGCGTTTATAGCGTGAAGTTCGTGTGAAAAAATGGGTGAGCGCTTATTTTGCAAAGTGATCTCGGGTTATACTCAGGAGCTCAATCAATTTTTTTGCGGGAATGAGCGAATGAGTGGACAGAAAAAAGTAGATTTTGATCATAAACTTGTCATCATTGGATGTGGATTTATCGGGCAAGGGCTTCTTCCTCTGATCTTCAAACACATCAACATCAGCCCGGAACAGATTTCCATCATTACGGCAGACGAACGCGGAAAGGATGTTGCCGATTATTATCAGGTTCCATTCAGCATCGATCCGCTTACGCAAGAGAACTATAAAGACGTTCTGAACAAAAATCTGCAACGCGGCGATTTTTTACTGAATCTCTCATCAGATGTCCGGTGCAGCATTTTGATCGAATATTGTGCCGAACATGGCATTCTTTACCTGGACACCTGTATTGATTCCTGGCTGGGACAGAGTACCGATCCGAAAATTTCCGTGTCGAGCCGTTCGTTGTATGCATTGCGTGACGAAGTTATTGCACTTAAGAAAAAATGGAACAACGGAGGAACGACTGCGGTACTAGCCCATGGCGCCAATCCCGGCATTGTTTCTCATCTGGTCAAGCAGGCGCTGCTCAACATGGCGCGCGACGAAGGAATGGATGTTGAAATTCCCGAAACGGGTGAAGGTTGGGCAAAGCTGGCTCAGTCGCTCGACATCAAGGTTATCCACATTGCCGAACGCGATACGCAGGTATCGCCCGACAGGAAAAAAAAGGGTGAATTTATCAATACCTGGTCCATCGACGGCCTGATTGGCGAAGGTGTGCAACCCGCAGAACTCGGCTGGGGCAGCCACGAAAAGCATTTTCCGGAAGATGGGGAGCGGCATACCTTTGGCGACCTGTCAGCCATCTTCATCAACAGACCGGGTTTTACCGTACGCGCACGTACATGGTTGCCACTGGCCGGACCGCAGATTGGTTACCTGATCACGCACAATGAATCGATTTCGCTGGCGAGCTATCTCACTATCGGTGACGGTGAGAACCCGGAATACCGTCCGACGGTGCACTACGTCTATCATCCATGTGACGACACAGTTCTTTCGATTTACGAACTGCAGGAAAACAGCTGGAAATTGCAGAGCAAACGTCCGATCACCGACGAGATCATTTCCGGTATCGACGAACTTGGTGTCCTGTTGGCAGGGAACAAGCGTGGTGTTTACTGGTTCGGTTCGCGTCTCGACATACGCGAGGCACGCAAACTTGCGCCATTCAATTCTGCAACTTCGCTGCAGGTTGTTGCAGGGGTCATCTCCGGCATGATCTGGGCAATCCGCAATCCTGATCGAGGCATTGTGGAGGCGGAAGACATGGATTTTGAAGAAGTGCTCTCCATTGCCCAGCCATATTGGGGCAAACTGGTCGGCGAATACAGCGAATGGAATCCTGTTGCAGGCCGCACTAATCTCTTTCCGAAAGACATCGACGAAGATGATCCCTGGCAGTTCAAGAATATCCGGGTAATGTAAGGCGCATATCCCGGATATTGCAGGATGGCGAATTGGTATATATTCCTGTTTTCGCAAAACCATGTCATCCGGATGAAGTGTTGCTGCGTTAATTCTCTGTCCTGATCCCGGATGTCCTGCCTGGGGAGTATTTTGCCAACGCTGAAGAATTTGAGACGAATAAGCTGGAGATTGAAACAGTTCCAGAGACGCTTTCGCTCCCATTTTGACCATACCTTCAGGGTTGTCCACGCGCTCGGTTTGCTGCTGGTGAGTTTCAGTGTGGCCTATTGTCTTCCTGTTGGTGCCGCTCTTGTTTCCCACGATTCGAGTATGGTGCTGGATTTCCTGCTGGTGATGTTGTGGACGGCCTGTTCGGGAATATTGATGTGGTTCCTGACACGAAGCTTCAAGGGCGAGCTTTCCATACGGGATGGCTATCTGCTGGTGGTGGTGATGTGGACGGCGATGCCGCTGTTTGCCACGCTGCCGTTGCTGATGATCATTCCCGATCTTTCGCTGACCGATGCGTATTTCGAGACGATGTCGGGACTGACGACAACGGGTGCCACTGTCTTGACCGGGCTGGATACGCTCCCTCCGGCCATCAATGTCTGGCGGCATGAGCTCAACTGGCTGGGCGGGCTGGGAATTATTGTGTTGGCGGTTGCCGTGTTGCCGCTGCTGGGCATCGGCGGACGGCAGTTGTTCAAGGCGGAAGTGCCGGGACCGGTAAAGGACAGCACGCTTACACCACGCATTACCGAAACCGCGCGCAATCTGTGGGTGGTGTACGTGGCCATTACCTTGATATGCATGCTGTCACTCAAATGGGCGGGGATGAACTGGCTGGATGCTTTATGCCATGCATTTTCAACCATGGGGCTTGGTGGTTTTTCAACCCACGACGCCAGTATCGGTTATTTCGATTCCCCGACGATTGAGCTGGTGCTGATGATATTCATGTTGCTCGCCGTCGTGAATTTTTATACGCATTTCCTGGCGCTGCAGCAAAAATCATTTCTGGTCTACCTGATGGATATCGAAGGCATCGCGGCCATCAGTGTCATCTTGCTGAGCTGTCTGGGTATCGCCGTATTTCTCTGGGTGAGAAGAGTCTATCCAGATTTTTTGCAATCCTTGCGCTATGCAAGTTTCAATGTGGTTTCCATCGCAACCAGTTCCGGTTATTCCAGCACGGATTTTTCCCGGTGGCCGATTTTCGGGCCGCTATGGATGATGTTCCTGGCCTGCCTTGCAGCCAGTTCCGGCTCGAGCGGCGGCGGCATCAAGATGATGCGCACCATGGTGCTGATCAAACAGGCCGGGCGCGAATTCACCAGACTGTTGCATCCGGCCGTGGTGAACCCCATGAAAATCGGCGGCAAGGTGGTACAGAACAATATTGTGTTTGCCGTGCTGGGATTCATCTTCCTGTATTTCATGACAGTCGCGGTACTGATCTTCATCCTGCTGATCAGCGGTATGGACTTCATCACGGCGTTTTCAGCCATACTGGCCTGCGTCAACAATTTCGGCCCGGGGCTGGGCGGGGTCGGGCCAGCCAGCAACTATCAGGGGCTGAACGATTTCCAGACCTGGGTGTGCACTTTCGGCATGCTGGCAGGCAGGCTGGAGATACTTACCGTACTGATCCTGTTCACGCCATGGTTCTGGCGGCGCTAGCCCAGCCCGCTCCAAAATAACCAGGACATCCTACGGCAGACTCACCTGGCTTTTGTAAATCGAGAACATATCTGCCGTTCCGGGCGTTTTCAACTGGCTCAACAAAAGACCGCCACTCAACCCGTTAAACGTATCACAGGCGCCATGGTGCGTGCCTGTATCGCCATAGACACGCCCAAGTTCGACAAGATTGCCGCCGCTGCGGAGCAACTGGTTACTGTTTATATCGACAAACTCATACACACGACAACCGTTATAACGGTCGTCAACGCCTGATGTGATATCCACGGGTGTGACGGTCAGATAGGTTTTGCCATTCTTTTCTATCAATGCCGGCGCCTGAAAGTGATTGTCGCTGGTGACGGCCTGCGCATCTGCGGGTGTCAACAATCGGCCGAGATATTTCCAGCTTGCGGTACTGGTGATGTTGCATGGACTGGCGCAACTGAAATGAACAACGTATTGGGTGGCGTAGCCTAAAGTCGCCACTGTTGAAGCATCAGCACAGTAAATACTCATATACAGCGTGCTGTTCGTGGCAAGCAAGCCCGGTTCTACAAAAACACACGTATTCAATTCAGACAATGATGGGCCGGAGGTTTGGGTTAAATCCACATTAAGCTGTATTGCCGGTGCCGTTCCAATGGGAGAAAACACGGGCGCTGTGGTAGTGGTATTTGTCGGTTGCAAACCTACTCCCGCAAACAATTTGACCGGCGTCGCTGCGGCCAGGCCCTGAGGTGTTGAAGCCATCTTCAACGCGATCCAGCTAAAGTCGCCATATAACGATGACTGGTCTGCATGCAAATACTGGAACCAGATCAACTTCCACTCTTGCCCTGCTGGCGCTCCAGGGTCGTAGACCAGTGAAGAGGTTTCACTCTGCCAGATACCGCTGCTGTTTGCCGGGATCTGAGGCGTTGTATAAGTCATCGGCCCGAAATCGGTCCTTTCCACTGCAGGCGATATTTCTCCTGCATCCTGCCAAGTGACACCATTGTCATCGGAATAAGCCAGCCGAATCGAGACCGCCCAGTAAACCAGCGGTGAATAATTGGGAGAAGTATTCACCGAGGAATAACTCATCCACATATAACCCGTAGCCGGGTCACGCGTGACTGATGGATCGAACATGCCCAGATCACCGGGGCTGCCCGTGATAGTGAGTTGTTCGGGCGCTGGTGTTCCGGGAGGAGGAGTATTGCTACTACCGCCGCCACAGGCGGACAGGGAAAGCAGCAGGGAAAAGCTTGCCAGTAGTGTTTTCATGTTAATGCTCCTGAAATAATTCCAACATTCTGCAGATTGCGCTTTAATCGGCACCACAAATATCTATAATGCTCCAAACCGGTACTTGGCCTATGTTACGAATACTCATATGCGGACTGATCGTTCTCGGCGTTGCTGCGTGTAGCGACGATTCACAGCAGCAGCCTGCCGACGGCGTGACACAGATCGATGCCTGGTTTCACACGGGTCAGGAAGGCGAGCGTAAAACCATTCGCGATCAGGTGGCACGTTTCAATCAACTCAATCCTGCGATCCAGATCCGGCTGACCCTGATTCCGGAGCGCTCATACAATTCACAAGTGCAGGCAGCAGCCATTGCCGGGGCGCTGCCGGACATTCTCGAATTCGACGGTCCCTATCTTTTCAACTATGTCTGGCAGGGCCATTTGCAGCCGCTGGAGAAACTGCTGCCGCCTGCGCTGCAGGCCGACCTGCTCCCTTCAATCGTCAAGCAGGGCACGTATCGCGGTCATCTGTATGGCGTCGGCACTTTCGATTCCGGTCTGGGGTTGTATGCGCGACGCAGCAGTTTGCAGCGTGCCGGTGTGCGTATTCCTCGCGGTGCGGCTGATGCCTGGACGGCGCAGGAATTCAAGGCCGCGCTCAAGGCGCTTGCGAAAAAAGACGACGATGGCGCTGTGCTCGATCTCAAACTCAACTACAGCGGCGAATGGTTTACCTACGCTTTCTCGCCGCTGTTGCAGTCGGCGGGTGGCGACCTGATAGATCGCAGGAATTACCAGTCCGCTACGGGCGTGCTTAACGGTGATGCGTCCGTTGCCGCCATGAAGCAACTGCAATCGTGGATACAGGGCGGCTATGTCGATGCCAATGTGGACGATGGCGCTTTCACCACCGGCCGCACGGCGCTGTCCTGGGCCGGGCATTGGGAATATCCGCGCTATGCTGCGGCTGCGGGCGACGATCTTGTTGTGTTGCCGTTGCCGGATTTTGGCAAAGGCAGCCGCACCGGGCAGGGTTCGTGGGTGTGGGGCATTACGACCGGGCAACACGCCGCTGCCGCTGCGTCCTTTTTGCAGTTCCTGCTGCGCGACGATGAAGTGCTGGCCATGGCCGCCGCCAACGGTGCGGTGCCCGCCACGCGCAGTGCCATTGCGCGCTCCACGCTGTATCGCACTGGCGGTCCGCTGCATCTTTTCGCCGATCAGCTCAGCGGTGTTTACGTCGTGCCGCGGCCGCAGACGCCTGCGTACCCGGTGATCACGTCCGCGTTCCAGGCGGCTTTCATGGATATCCGCAACAACGGCGATGTGCGGGCGGCGCTGGACAAGGCCGTCGCCGCCATCGATCAGGATATCGCCGATAACAAGGGATACCGATGAAGCGGATGCAGCCAGGCTGGCTGTTTGCCGCACCGGCGTTGATCGGGTTGCTGTTATTTGTCGCATTACCCTTAGTGCTGGAAATCGGGTTGGGGTTTACCAATCTGCGTCTGGGTTCTCCGCTGCCGCTGGAATATGTCGGCCTGCAACAATTTCGCCGTATATTCAACGATGAAGCCTTCCTGCGTGCGTTGCTCAACAACGCGACCTTTGCCCTGGTGGTGATTCCGCTGCAAACCGCGCTGGCGCTGCTGCTGTCATTGCTGCTGAATCGCAGCCTGCGCGGCATGACCTGGTATCGCACACTGTTCTTCATGCCGGTGGTATTTCCGCTGTCGCTGGTGGCCGTGGTGTGGGTGCTGATCTTCGCGCCCGGCCCGGGCGGCATGCTTAACACGGTGCTCGATGCCGTGAGTCTGGGCGCCTGGACGCCGCGCGATTTTCTGCATGATTCGTTGCTGGCATTGCCGGCCATCATGCTTACCTCCATCTGGCAGGGCATGGGTTTCCAGATGGTGATCATCCTGGCCGGTTTGCAGTCGATTCCGCGTGAGCTGTATGAAGCCGCGAAGATCGACGGCGCATCGCGCTGGAACCAGTTCCTGCATATCACGCTGCCGCAATTGCGCAACACGCTGATCTTTGTTGTGCTGGTCACCACCATTCTTGCCTTCCGTCTGTTCGACCAGGTGCAGATCATGACCCAGGGCGGGCCGCACAACGCCACCACCACCGCGATGTTCGAGGCCGTGCAGGCCGCGTTTGCGCGCCAGCAAGTCGCGCGCGGCGCGGCCATCAGCGTCGTGCTATTTGCAGTTGTGCTGCTGATCACGCTATTGCAACGCCGTCTGCTGAAACAGGAGCGCGAAGTGAAATGAATCAGCGCCTGCTCGATGCCATGATCCATATCAGCCTGC
>JBNLBY010000059.1:0-15987 GCA_050303535.1 Sideroxydans sp.
GCTCAGGACGAACGGATTTGTTTCGTCCGTTCATGCGGCGATCTTCTTCACCCGTTTGACATGCGCAGCCGCAGAACCTTTGGTGACTCGTCCCGCCGCAATGTCGGCACGGGTTTCGGCCAGCGCCGCTTCCAGTTCGCATTCGCGCAGGTGGTGATATTGCGTGATGTCCATCACCACAAAGCGATCTTTGCCGCGCACGGAGACTATGGCTTCTGGACGTTCGGCGAGCGCTGCTTCAATGGCAGCAACCCCTTTTGTTTTCAAATCATTGGCTGTCAGACTGGACATGATAGGCACCTTTTGCAGCATTATTCCAAGTGCTGTAAAGCATACGCTTAATGGTACGATTAAGCAACAGCCCTGCTCTTATCCACGGACTCATTTGGCGACAATAGCCTGGCGGCCTGATAATGCACGCATGTCCTGCCGTCCCTCCTGCGCCGCCTGCTGCATCGCACCCTCCATCACCTCACCTCTGCCCGGTATGCCGGATGGCAAGCCTGCCGGTGTGCCGTGCATACAGCTCAATGAGGAACTACGCTGCAAGGTGTTCGGTTCGCCGCAGCGCCCGGCCTTTTGCACTGGGTTGCAACCTTCTGCCGAGATGTGCGGCGAGTCGCGTGAAGAGGCGATGTTGTGGCTATCCCGGCTGGAACAGGCCACAAAGCCGCTATAATCGCGCCTCATGCAAACAACCGACGATTTTCTTGAAATTACCGCCGATTCGCCCTGCGTCGGCCATTGCTCGACTGTACTGGGCGATGAGGTTTGTCGCAGTTGCCTGCGCACCTTTGACGAGGTCAATCGCTGGCTGGAGATGAGCGAGGCGGAGCGCATGCAGGTAAATCGGCGGATTGCGTTAATCCGGACGAAACTGTGAGGCAGGTATAATCCGTAATCTTTTAACCACAGGGTTTCTACCCTCTCCCTAACCCTCTCCCTGCAAGGGAGAGGGAATGACTACTGAATTTATGGACATCATCCTGCTACTTAAAGCTGCCATCCTCGGCCTCGTCGAGGGTTTCACTGAATTCCTGCCGATCTCTTCCACGGGGCATTTGATCCTGGTCGGTGATCTGCTCAATTTCAACGATGAACGCGGCAAGGTGTTCGAGATCGTGATCCAGTTCGCTGCCATTCTCGCTGTGTGCTGGGAATACCGCGCGAAGATTGTGACTGTGGTCAGCGGCATCCCGCGCGAAGAAGCGGCGCAGCGTTTTGCCATCAATCTGCTGGTGGCTTTCATGCCCGCGGCGGTGCTGGGCCTGATGTTCGCGAGCAAGATCAAGCAGTATCTGTTCGCGCCCATCCCCGTGGCCACGGCGTTCATCGTTGGCGGTCTCGTCATTCTGTGGGCGGAAAAACGCGACCACAAGATCACGGTGGAGTCGGTGGATGCGATGAACTGGAAGGATGCGCTGAAGGTCGGTTGCGCGCAGACGCTGGCATTGATCCCCGGCACGTCGCGCTCGGGTGCGACCATCATCGGCGGTTTGTTCTTCGGTTTGTCGCGCAAGGCGGCAACGGAGTTTTCGTTCTTTCTTGCGATCCCGACGCTGTTCGGCGCAACGGTGTATGAGGTGGTGAAATACCGCCACTTGTTTCATGCATCAGACTGGAGTCTGTTCCTGGTCGGCGGGCTGGCGTCTTTCATCAGTGCCTTCCTGTGTGTGCGCTGGCTGTTGCGCTATATCAGCCGCCACGATTTCACCGTGTTTGCGTGGTATCGCATTGCATTCGGCCTGATCGTGCTGGCAACCAATTTCAGCGGTTTGGTGAACTGGTCGGCTGCCTGAGCTGAAAGACAATTTAAGGAAAATAAAAAAGCCCGCGATGCGGGCTTTTATTTTTCGGCATGGTGTAGCTCAGCTCTGTTCCCAGGGCAGTCCTTTCAGGCGCCAGCCATTCATGGTATTGCGCTGGTTGCCCGGGTTCCTGTCGCCCTCGAATCCTTCGAGCACGTTGTAACAGGCGTTATATCCGGCTTGTGTCGCCAGCGTCGCGGCATGGTGCGAGCGGTGCGCGCTACGGCACAGAAACATGACCAGCGCTTCCTTGTCGACTTGCTGTTCCAGTGCGGCCATGAAGTCCGGATTCTGTTTCATGCCGGGATAGGTCAGCCATTCTATTTCCACCGCGCCAGGAACACGCCCGACCCAGTCGATCTCGGCACGCGTGCGCACGTCCACGATCTTTGCGCCCGGGGCTGTCTGCATCAGTTCGTATGCTTCTTCCGGCGTCAGTGCCCCCTCATAGGGCAGGTTCAACTCTTTTGCGCGTTGCTGCGCCGTGTTCAGTATTTCGGTGATTTTTCCCATTTTCCTTACCTGTGGTTAACCTCGTAACATGCTGGAGCCATCCCGCCCGGCACAGCACCATACTATACCTGTCAACAATGAAAAATCATAATCACGCCCATGGGGCTGCATCATCCGGCAGGCAAAATTGAAATCGGGTTGCTTTTCGATTCGCCAGTCGGCCTGACCGAGCTGAAAAGAAAATGTGGCGCCATTTATGGTGGAGGACCCGTATTTTCGGAGTATTTCGCTCTATCAATATAGCGCACCAAAATAGTGCACAGTGGTTTGAATTTGCCCTATTCAAGGGCGTGCGTTGCATGCCCACCTGCTACGCAAATATGGCACAATGCGCGTCTTGGCGTTTTTTTACGATTTTTTTGTTGGCACGGTTTCTGCTGTTCCACATTCCGTTGTACAGACCTTTTTTTTCACCAAAAGAGCATCGTTTTAAAATTTTTTCTTGGGAGATTCGAGTATGTCTAAAACAGCCGCCGACGTTCTGAAGATAGTCAAAGAGCAAGGCATCAAATTTGTGGATTTTCGTTTCACTGACACCCGCGGTAAGGAGCAACACGTCTCTGTGCCGGTCAAGGCATTCGGCGCGGATAAATTCGAAGAAGGCCATGCTTTCGACGGATCTTCCATCGCGGGCTGGAAAGGCATTCAGGCTTCGGACATGTTGCTGATGCCGGATCCCGCTACGGCTTTTGTCGATCCGTTCATGGATGAGGCCACTCTGGTTATTTCCTGCGACGTGGTCGAACCATCCGACGGAAAAGGCTATGACCGCGATCCGCGCTCTCTCGCCAAGCGTGCCGATGCTTATCTGAAATCTTCCGGCCTGGGCGATACCGCCTACTTCGGTCCCGAGCCCGAATTCTTCATTTTTGATTCCGTGAACTGGCAAGTGGACATGTCCGGCAGCTTCTGCAAAGTGCATTCCGAAGAAGCCGCATGGGCATCCGCCGAAAAAATCGAGGGTGGCAATATCGGCCACCGTCCGAAAGTAAAGGGCGGCTATTTCCCGGTTCCTCCGGTGGATTCGCTGCAGGATATCCGCTCTGCCATTTGCCTTGCGCTGGAAGCCATGGGCGTGGAAGTGGAAGTGCACCACCACGAAGTCGGAACCGCCGGCCAGGGCGAAATCGGCACCAAATTCGCACCGCTGGTACAACGCGCCGACTGGACGCAGATACTGAAATACGCCGTTCATAACGTTGCGCATCAATATGGCAAGACAGCCACTTTCATGCCCAAGCCCATCGTTGGCGATAACGGCTCCGGCATGCACGTTCACCAGTCGATCTGGAAAGACGGCAAAAACATGTTTGCAGGCAACGGCTACGCAGGCCTGTCCGAGTTCGCGCTGTATTACATCGGCGGCATCATCAAGCATGCCCGCGCACTGAACGCCCTCACCAACCCGCTGACCAATTCCTACAAGCGTCTGGTGCCCGGCTTCGAAGCACCGGTGAAGCTGGCCTACTCGGCACGCAACCGCTCCGCTTCGATCCGCGTTCCCTATGTGCAGTCCGACAAGGCCCGCCGCGTCGAGGTACGTTTCCCGGATCCGGGTGCAAACCCCTACCTCGCTTTCTCGGCCATGATGATGGCAGGCCTGGACGGTGTGCAAAACAAGATTCACCCGGGCGATCCGGCCGACAAGGATCTGTACGATTTGCCGGCGGAAGAGGAAGCCAAGATCCCGACCGTATGTGCCAGCCTCGAGCAGGCGCTGGAAAACCTGGACCAGGATCGCGAGTTCCTGACCCGTGGCGGCGTGTTCAGCAACGAGATGATCGATGCCTATATCGGCCTGAAGATGGATGAGGTTACGAAGTTCCGCATGACAACCCATCCGGTTGAGTTCGATATGTACTACAGTATCTAAGCAGTTCAGAAAGCATAAAAAGAGCGGAGCCTTTACGGCTCCGTTCTTTTTTAACAGTCTTCTCAGCACCCCCCCATTGACCTATACTGCGCAAGTCATAACCATGGGTTCAGCAATGAAATCACATTTTCTGTTTGCTTTATGCTGTTCTGCGGCCTTTGCACTCAACGCAAATGCCGCGATATACAAACTTGTGGATGAAGATGGTCATGTGACCTATTCGAGCAAGCCGATCAAGGGCGGCAAAAAGCTTTATATCGAACCGTTGCCGGTCATGTCTCCGCCGCCGATGAGCAAAAGCTCATCCGAGAATTTTCCCCGAGTCAATTCGGAAACCCAGCAAAAACGCGATGACCGGCGTCGAAGAATACTGGAGGATGAACTCGCTTCCGAAGAAAAGGCGCTCGAGGCAGCGCGCCAGAGGCTGAAGGAAGGCCAGGAGAGTCCCGAAGTATTCAAAACTGCAAAAGGCCAGACATTCCGCAATGTCGCCAAGTATGAAAAAAAAATAAGCGCCCTGCAGAAAGAGGTCGAAACGCACGAAAACAACGTTGCAGCACTCAAAACCGAGCTTTCCAACCTCAAGTAATAATTTTTCATGGCATGCTTTCTGCTATATGAATGACATGCCGCCCGATTCGCTCCCTTCACTGGAACATCTGACCACTGCCATCATCCTGCTGGACGATGAGTCGCGTTTTGCCTATCTTAATCCAGCTGCCGAGCATCTTTTCGGGTTGAGCAATACCAATCTGATCGGGCACCCGTTGCAGCATGCTTTCACGCATACCGAGCAGTTGTTCGGAACGATTCAATCGGCGCTGAGCAGCCATGCCAGCCATATCGAACATGAACTGCAACTTGGCACCCACGCAAATACAAACAAGCTGTACCTGAGTTGTACGGCTACGCCGCTACAGCTTGAACCCTACGCCCTGCTGCTGGAATTTCATACGATAGACCGGCCGCTCAAATTGGCACGGGAAGAACAAATGCTGGATCAGACGCAGGCCAACCGCCTGTTGTTGCGTAATCTCGCGCATGAGATCAAGAATCCGCTTGGCGGTATCCGCGGTGCGGCGCAATTGCTTGAACAGGAACTGGAAAAGCCTGCATTGCTTGAATACACCCAGGTCGTCATCCAGGAAGCGGACCGGCTGCGCGCCCTGGTGGAGCAACTGCTCACCCCGCAGCATGTGCCCCATTTCAGGGCGCTCAATATCCATGAGGTGCTGGAGCGCGTACGCAGCGTGGTACTGGCAGAACTGCCCGAGGGCCTGCTCATCCTGCGTGATTACGACCTGAGTCTGCCGGAACTGCTCGGTGACAAGGAGCAATTGATCCAGGTAATGCTCAATATCGTGCGTAACGCTGCACAGGCCATGCAGGGCAATGGTGAAATCATATTGCGCACGCGCATCACGCGCCAGGTCACGCTGATGAAAAAACTGCATCGTCTCGCAATCATGGTGCAGATCATAGACAATGGCCCCGGCATCCCGGCCCATCTTCGCGACAAAATATTCTATCCGCTGGTTTCCGGACGCACTGAAGGGCACGGTCTGGGACTGACACTGGCGCAGGATTACGTGAGTCAGCATCAAGGCAGTATCGAATTCGAAAGTGAACCCGGTTGCACCTGTTTTACCGTCGTGCTTCCGATTCAAAGCATGGGGAAATGATATGACCAAACCTGTCTGGATCATCGACGATGATCGCTCCATCCGCTGGGTGCTGGAAAAAGCGCTCGCACGCGAGGGCATCGAATACAAGAGCTTCGTTTCCGCCGATGAGGCGCTGGCCGAACTGCCCGGCAACCTGCCGCAGATGGTGATCAGCGATATCCGCATGCCTGGCAGTTCGGGGCTGGAGATGCTGCAAAAACTGCGCAATGATTTCCCCAACCTGCCGGTCATCATCATGACTGCCTACTCCGATCTCGAAAGCGCGGTTTCCGCTTTCCAGGGTGGTGCATTCGAATACCTGCCCAAGCCGTTCGACGTGAATCATGCAGTAGAGCTGATTCGCCGCGCACTGGAACAGAACCAGCGCAAGAACGTGCATGCGGAAGATGCGCAGACAGCACCCGATATCCTAGGCCATGCGCCCGCCATGCAGGAAGTATTCCGCGCGATCGGCCGCCTCGCGCAATCCAATGCCACTGTGCTCATCAACGGCGAATCCGGAACCGGCAAGGAACTGGTCGCCCAGGCGCTGCACCGTCACAGCCCGCGTGCCGATAAACCTTTCGTCGCCATCAATACTGCGGCGATCCCGAAGGATCTGCTGGAATCCGAATTGTTCGGTCACGAACGCGGTGCGTTCACAGGCGCAACCACCACCCGTCATGGCCGCTTCGAACAGGCGGAAGGAGGCACGCTATTCCTGGATGAAATCGGCGACATGCCCGCCGAATTGCAGACGCGCCTGCTGCGCGTGCTGTCGGATGGCAATTTCTACCGCGTCGGCGGGCATCAGCCGATCAAGGCCAACGTACGTATCATCGCCGCCACGCACCAGAATCTGGATGAGCGCGTTAAACAGGGGTTGTTCCGTGAAGATCTGTTTCATCGTCTCAACGTCATTCGCCTGCGCCTGCCGCCATTGCGCGAGCGCCGCGAAGATATCCCGCTGCTGGCAAAATATTTTTTACAGAGAAGCGCGGTTGAATTGGGTGTCGAGCAAAAAACGTTAAGCGAAGCTGCGCTGGATTATTTATCTGCGCAGGATATCCCCGGTAACGTGCGCCAGCTGGAAAACCTGTGTCACTGGCTTACCGTAATGACACCAACGCAAGTAGTGGAGATTGCCGACCTGCCTTCGGAATGGCGCGACACCCATGTCAGCAGTACGCTCAACCTGGATTGGCGGGCGGCACTGGCCCAGCAGGCCGCGCTCGCCCTGCAACGCGGCGAACCCAACATCCTCGATACGCTCACCAAACAATTCGAGAGCACACTCATCACCCAGGCATTGCAACACACCGGTGGACGGCGCATCGAAGCCGCAACGTTGCTGGGCATGGGGCGCAATACGTTGACGCGCAAGATTCAGGAACTGGGACTGGACGAAGTGAACGAATAACAAATCAGCCCACAGAGCTCAGCCTTATTTCAGCCAGATGTCTTTTATCGTCTGCCTGGAAGCGCTCTCATTCAACGGCGGCAGCCCATACATTTCTTCAATGGTTCGCAGTATGTTGTAGTGGTCGATGCGTTGTCCGTATTTTCCAGGCTTGACCATCTGCCCCACCATGATCGTCGCGATGCGGTTATCCTTTGAGCCATTGTCTTCGTCCCAGGTCACGATGAGCAGGCTATTATGTTTCATCGCCCATTGTGCATATGGCTCGATATTCTCCTTCAGCCAGGCATCGCCGCGTACGATGCCGCCATCATGCATGTCATTGCTCTGATCGGGAATGACAAGGGCAACAGCAGGGAGTTTTGCATAATCGGAAGGGAAAGCTATAAATGACTGGTTGTAGGCGGCCAGCTTTTTCCAGTTTGCGACGGGGTTATGTTTGCGTCTGTAGAAATTGAAGTAACAGTCCTTAGAACCAGTCTCTGGCAGAAACTCTGAATAACTTGCAAAGCTCAAGCCTTTCGCCAGCAACTGGCTGGCAAGGTTGTCGCCGCTCAGCTCCAGCGGGCAGGCATTGCCGGTAATGCCATGTGTGCTGCCTGAGAACAGCGCAAGATAATTCGGCTGGCTGGGGTGGGTAATACCATGGGAGTTGGTGAACAGCGCGCTGCGTTTGGCCAGTTCATTTATGTAAGGCGCATCCGGATTGCCGATGACCTGGGAAAATGATTTATTTTCTTCGATCACGATGACGATGTGGTCCGGGCGTGGCAATTCGCCGCCTGTTGCAGTTTGCGCGGCCATCAGCATTAACAGCAGCCAGTATTTTTTCATGTTACCTCCGCTATGACGATAGTGTGGTCGGACGGCCGCTCCAGTTTGCGCGGTGTCTTGTCTATGATGCACGAAGAACATTGCAGCACAGGGCTGACCAGGATGTGGTCGATGCGCAGGCCCCTGTTGCGGCGAAAAGCCATCATGCGGTAATCCCACCACGAGTAGCTTTTTTCTTCCTGTTCGAACAGGCGGAAAGCATCACGCAGCCCCAGGCCGAGCAATGCCCTGAAAGCTTCGCGTTCCTGTTCGCTTACCAGCACGTTGCCCTGCCACGCGACCGGATCGTATACGTCTTGGTCTTCCGGTGCGATGTTGTAATCACCCAGCAGCGCGAGTCTGGGATATTTTCCCAGTTCATCTTCCAGCCAGGCCGTGAGCGCTGACAGCCATTTGAGTTTGTACTGGAATTTGTCGGAGCCGACTTCCTGTCCGTTGGGGATATACACGCATATGATGCGCACGCCGTCGATAGTGGCAGCGATAACGCGTTTTTGCTCATCCTCGAAATCCGGAATACCGCATTGCACATTGCTGATGGGCTGGCGGCTGATGATTGCCACGCCATTGTAGGTCTTCTGCCCGCTGAATACGGCATGGTACCCGGCTTGCTGCAACTCATTCAGCGGAAAATTCTTATCCTCGGTCTTGGTCTCCTGCAGACATACTACGTCCACCGGATTTTCCGCCAGCCATTCGATCAGGTGCGGCAGACGCACCTTGAGTGAGTTGACGTTCCAGGTGGCCAGTTTCATTGTTCTTCGGCTTGGTCGGTTGGTGTCAGTTCTTCGGATTGTTCAGTTGTTGTCTCTTTTTCAGGCTGGGCGGGTGGCGCAACAGGCCGAGGGCGATAAGTGAGGTTTTTTTTTGGATAACCTGCAATATCCAGTTCATTGTTCCACTGTTCATCCAGGAAACCCTTGAGCCAGGTTTTGCCAACGGTTGCCGCCGGGAATTGACCGCCGCCAGAAGCTTTTACAAATGCATCAATATCTTCCTGCATAACCAGGCTTTTTTCCGTAAAGGGAATACCGCGAGCGACCAGGAATTCACGCGCTTGCTGGCATGCCGACTTGCACTCGGGAAAGGTATACAGGGTCACCGGAAAATTCTGCATCGCGCGTCGTGTTTCATATGGAAAGCTGGTCTCCGGCACCGGTTCTTTAGCCGATTTCAGGCGTTCCACATCTTCCGAATCCATCAGCGGCGTATCGCTGTAATGCACTTTGCCGTCCTTGTCGATGGATCGGTACAATTCGGCCACTGCGGTATTTGCCATCAACAACAGCCCCAACAACAGGAATTTTGCTTTCACATTGCCTCCATTATGCTTTTGCATCCGCCAGCCCATTGTGCCTCAACAGCGCATCTATTTCCGGTTCGCGACCGCGGAATGCCTTGAACGATTCCATCGCATCGCGGCTACCGCCCACCGCCAGGATCTGCGCGCGAAAGGTGCTGCCCGTGACTGCATTCAACACGCCGCTCTCCTCGAACAGGCTGTAGGCATCGGCCGACAATACTTCTGCCCATTTGTAGCTATAGTATCCTGCCGCATAGCCCCCCGCAAAGATATGCGAGAAGCTGTTCTGGAAGCGATTGAATGCAGGCGGAATGAGTACGGCAACTTCCTTGCGCACTTCGTCCAACAATTCCTGCACCGATTGTTTTCCATTTACGTCATAGTCGCTGTGAAGACGCAGATCGAACAGTGCGAATTCGATCTGGCGCAGCATTTGCAGGCCGCTCTGGAAATTCTTCGCGGCGATCATTTTGTCGTACAGCGCGCGCGGCAGCTTCTGGCCGGAATCTGCGTGGCGCGTCATGCCCTGCAACACGTCCCACTCCCAGCAATAATTTTCCATGAACTGGCTGGGCAGTTCGACCGCATCCCATTCCACGCCGTTGATACCGGACACCCCCAGTTCTTCCACCTCCGTCAGCAAGTGATGCAAGGCGTGGCCAAATTCATGGAACAGCGTGATGACCTCGTCATGCGTGAACAGCGCCGGTTTTCCGCTGAGTGGTGAGGCAAAGTTGCAATTAATGTAGGCCACCGGAAGCTGGATGCCTGTTGCCGTACGGCGGCGTGTAATGGCGTCGTCCATCCACGCACCGCCGCGTTTGCTGGCGCGTGCATAGAGGTCAATATAGAACTGACCGACCAGTTGGCCTTTGTTGTCGCGAATATCGAAAAACCGTACCGCTTCGTGCCAGACGGGCGCCGACGCAGGCGTAATCTTGAGACCGAACAGGGTTTCGACCAGGCCGAACAGCCCGGGTAGTACGGCATCTTCAGGGAAGAACTGTTTCACTTCCTGCTCCGAGAATGCGTAACGTTGCTGACGCAGCCTCTCGCCGACAAAGGCCATGTCCCATGCCTGCAATTCGGCAATGCCAAGCTGGTCAGCTGCAAATGTGCGCATTTCTTCCAGGTCTTTTTGCGCAAACGGCCGTGCGCGTTGTGCCAGTTCGCGCAGGAATTCGGCTACCTGTTGCGGACTGTCCGCCATCTTACTTGCCAGCGACAATTCTGCGTAATTGGCAAAACCCAGCATGTGTGCTTCTTCCGCGCGCAGTTTGAGGATTTGCGACATCAGTTCCGTATTGTCCAGTTCTGCCCTGTTGTCTTCGGCTGATTGATCGCTGGCACGCGTGGTGTAGGCGTGATACAGCCGTTCGCGCAGGGCGCGGTTTTCGGCGTACTGCATCACCGGACCGTAGGACGGCGCTTTCAGCGTAAACAGCCAGCCTTTCTTCCCGGCCTGCTGTGCCGCTTCGGCAGCGACATGGCGTTCATCGGACGGAATGCCTGCAATGTCCTTTTCATCTTCGACCACCCAGCTGTAGGCATTGGTCGCATCCAGCAGGTTGTCGGAAAATCTGGATGCCAGCGCCGACATTTTTTCCTGTATCGCCATGAAACGCGCCTTCTGGTCTTCCGGCAATTCAGCGCCGCCGAGGCGGAAATCGCGCAATTCGTGCTCAATGACTTTGCGCTGTTCTGCATTCAGTTTTGCGTATTCCGCACTATCGTGGATCGCCTTGTATTTGCGGTAAAGCGCAAGGTTCTGCGACAGCTCGGCGTAATACTGTGTGACCTTGGGCAGGTTGGCGTTGTACATTTCGCGCAATTCCGGCGAATTCATCACTGCATTGAGGTGCCCAACCTGTCCCCAGGCGCGAGCAAGATGTTCGTTGGCATCTTCGAACGGTTGCACGAAGCTGTCCCATGTCGGCAGCTTTTCTTCTTTCAAAAGCTTGGCCGTCAAGGCACGATTGCGCAACAACAATTCTTCTACAGCAGAAGTAATATGTTCGGGTTTGATCTCCGCAAAGCGCGGCAGACCCGAGAAATCCAACAATGGGTTCATTTCAATAACCTGTCATTCAAAAAACTGTCCACGAAAATCACGAAACACACGAACAAAACGACAACCATCAAAAATTTCCGCCCTCTGAATAGTACGACGAATATTTTGCATCCGTTTTTCTTTCGTGCCTTTCGTGATTTTCGTGGACAAATTGGGTTTTCGGGGTTTCCTGCGCAGGCCCCACGACTCAATCCTTCAAAGGGAATAGGCGACTTTCCCCTCGACGATGGTGTGGCACACCCGGCCTTGCATGGTGTAGCCGTTGAACGGGGTGTTTTTGCCCTGGCTTTTCAGCGCGTTTGGCTCCACCTTCCAGGTGACCTTGGGATCGAACACGCACACATCGGCATGCGCGCCAACAGACAGATGCCCCATTGTCACACCGAGCAGTTGTGCGGGGTTGATAGTGATGCGCGTCAGCGCGTCCAGCATGGACAGCTTTTCTTCTTCTGCCCATTTCAATACCAGCGGCAGCAGCAATTCCATGCCCGTCGCACCTACTTCAGCCTCGCCGAACGGCAATTGCTTCGCATCCTCATCCACCGGAGAATGGTTGGAACAGATCGCATCGATGGTGCCGTCCAGCAGTCCGGCACGTAGCGCCGCCCGGTCGCGCTGGCTGCGCAATGGCGGCAGCAGGCGGAAATTGGCGTCGAAAAAGCCGATGTCCATCTCGCACAGATGCACATGATTCATGGATACATCACAAGTCACCGGCAGTCCGCTTTGCTTGGCTGCGCGCACCATTTCAACACCTTCCGCGCTGGAAATACGGCATATATGCAGTGTTACACCTGTTTCGCGCGCCAGTTGCAGCATGGTGGAAAGTGCGATGGTCTCGGCCACCACAGGAATCGCGGGCAATCCAAGGCGCGTCGCCACCTCCCCGTCATGCGCCACGCCATCCCTGGCAAGAAATGAGTCCTGCGGACGCAACCATACGCGATAGCCGAATGTCGCCGCATATTGCATAGCGCGCATCAGGACGCGCGTGTCGGTCAGCGGCGCATCGGCCTGGCTGAATGCCTTGCAGCCGGCATCGGTCAGTTCATTCATCTCGGTCAGTTCCGTGCCCTTCAATTCATAGGTCAACGCACCGACGGGAAATACCCGTGCCTGATTAAGCGAGCGGGCGCGATGTTTGAGCATTTCCACCAGGCCGGGCTCATCCAGCGGCGGATCGGTGTCGGGCGGACAGGAAAGCGATGTCACGCCTCCGGCCATCGCGGCTTCCATCTCCGATTCCAGCGTGGCTTTGTATTCGTAGCCCGGCTCGCGCAGACGTGCAGCGACATCCACCAGACCCGGAGCGACGATCAATCCTTTCGCGTCGATTACCTGATCGGCCACAAAACCCTGCGGTGCCTTGCCGATCGCGGCAATGCGCTTTTCTGCGACAAACACATCCTGCTTTGCGTCCAGTTTGTTATGGGGGTCGATCAGATGGCCGTTCTTGATATGAATTTTCATTTTGTCCCCGCCAACATGCTCATTACTGCCATACGCACTGCGATACCGAATGTCACCTGCGGCAAAATAACGGAATGCGCGCCGTCCGCCACGCTGGAGTCGATCTCCACTCCGCGATTCATCGGTCCCGGGTGCATTACGATGGCATCGCTTTTTGCCTGCGCCAGCCGGCTTTGCGTCAAACCATAGTTTTTGAAATATTCCTGTGCCGATGGCAGCAATGCACCCTGCATGCGTTCATTCTGCAAGCGCAGCATCATCACCACGTCTACATCCTTCAAGCCTTGTGCCATGTCCTGATAGACCTGTACGCCCAGTTTTTCGACATGTGTAGGCAGCAAGGTCTTGGGAGCAATCACGCGCACTTCCGGCACGCCCAGGGTTGTCAGCGCGTGTATCTGTGATCGTGCTACACGTGAATGCATTACGTCACCGATGATGGCAACGCGCAGGTTATGGAATTCCTTTTTGTAATGACGGATGGTGAACATGTCGAGCAATGCCTGCGTAGGATGCGCATGGCGGCCATCGCCGGCGTTGATGACATGTATCCTGGGCGCGACATGCCTGGCGATCAGGTGTGCCGCACCGCCTGAGGAATGGCGCACCACAAACATGTCGGCGTGCATCGCACACAGATTGTCCACCGTATCCAGCAATGTTTCGCCTTTGCTGGTCGATGAGGAGCCAATGTTCAGGTTGACCACGTCCGCAGACAGGCGCTTGGCTGCGATCTCGAAGGTGGTACGGGTGCGCGTGCTGTTCTCGAAAAAGAGGTTGAATACCGACTTGCCCTGTAGCAGCGGAATTTTCTTGATTTCGTGCTCTTCGGCAACACTTACAAATTCGGCAGCTTTATCCAGGATGTTGCGCATGATGGGCGCAGGAAGACCTTCGGTGCTCAGCAGGTGCTGAAGCTCGCCGTTACTGTTTAACTGAGGGTTGTTCATGCATAACTTCCTGCGCTGGGTTCATCGAAATACGCTTGCAGTATTTGCTGCGCAGCATACTGGTCGATCAGGGATTTCTGTTTCCTGCCGTGAATCCCTTCATTATCCAGCACTGAGCTCGCGGCGGCTGAAGTATAACGCTCATCTACCAATATCGTGGGTAATTTAAACCGCCCTTTAAGGCGGTTGGCAAAACGGCGGCTCAGTGCGGTCATCTCGTGCGGCGTACCATCGTCGTTGCAGGGCACCCCGACCACCAGTGCCACGGGCTGCCACTCAGCCAGAAGTGCGGCGATGGCAGCAAAACGGATATCGTTTTTTTCGTCGCCGATCGTGGTGAGCGGCCGGGCAGTGGATGAGACGGTATTGCCGACTGCTATGCCGATACGTTTGGTGCCGAAATCAAATGCGAGTAGCGTGCCAGTCAGGATTGAGGATTGAGGATTTGGGATTGGGGGGGGGATGGTGGAACTCTGTGTTGGGGTGATCGCAGGTTTTTCAACTTCAGCCGCCTTGCTCAATCCTTGATCCTTGATCCTCGATCCTGCCTTGTCAGGCATGTCCCGCCTCGTCAGAAAGTGTAGCGTAATCAATACCTAGTAATGCCATAGCCGCCGGCAGACGTTCCTCGGCCGGCAGGTCGAACAGTATCTGCTCGGATGCGGGCACGCTGAGCCAGGCATTGTCAGCAAGTTCCTGCTCCAGTTGGCCTTCTGACCATCCGGCATAACCCAGGGTCACCAGTAAATGGCGCGGCCCATGCCCTTCACCGACTGCCTGGAGGATGTCCTTTGAAGTTGTAAGCGCGATATGGTCGTTGACCCGTAGTGTGGATTGCCAGGATCCCACCTCATCATGTAATACAAAGCCGCGGTCGGTTTGTACCGGTCCACCAAAATGGACCAGCACATCTTCCAGTTCGGCTGGCTTCAGCGGCATATTGATCTGAGCATACAATTCGCTCAGGGTAAGACTGATCGGGCGATTCACCACGATGCCCATGGCTCCCTGGTCGTTATGCTCGCACACATAGGTAAGGGACTTGGCAAAAAAGGGATCTGTCATCGCCGGCATGGCAATCAGGAAGTGATTCGTGAGATTAAACTCGAGCATATTGCTATTGTAATCTGCCTGCACATTAATCTCAATTTTGTATACTGGTCAGCCCTTCACGAAACTGGCGATGCTCTTCAGCAATTCTTCGTCATGATAGGGTTTCCCCATGTAATCGTTCACGCCCAGTTCCTTGGCATAGTTACGATGTTTGTCGGCAGTACGCGAAGTGATCATGATAATCGGCAACGCTTTGGTACGTTTGTCCTTGCGCAAACGCTTGGTCAATTCGAAACCGTCCATGCGTGGCATTTCAACATCCAGCAGCATCACATCCGGCAACGTCTCGGCGAGTTGTTCCAGTGCGTCCACTCCATCTTTGGCCGTAACCACGTGATAGCCGGAGCGCGCCAGCAAACGGCCGGTAATCTTGCGTACTGTAAGAGAATCATCCACCACCATCACCACTGGCAAACCTTTGGCCTCTTCAACCACGGTCGGTTTGGCTTTCTTTTTCGCCGGCACGATGCGCTGTGAATATGCGATCGGGTTGATGATGAGAATAACATCGCCGCTGCTGGATACCGTTGCACCGGCAATCCCGGGCATGCGCGCCAGTTGCGGACCGATATTTTTGACCACGACTTCATGGTTGCCAAGCAACTCATCGACATGCACCGCAATACGGCTATCCCCGGCGCGCAGCAGCAAAACCGCGTTATACGGCTTGTGCGGCATCTCGGTGTCATCCCCCAGCAGTTGCGTCAGGGAATGCATTGGATAACGCGCTCCCTGCCATTCAAGATATTGCTTTTTATATGCAGCTTTCAGCTCAGCGGCTTTAAGCTGCTGCACGTTCTCGATCATGTTCGAGGGCAAAGCATATGTGTGGTGCCCGGCATGTACCAGCAGTGTCTGGGTCACCGCCAGTGTCAGCGGCAGATGGATGGTAAAGGTCACGCCATGTCCCGGCTCGGAGCTTACATCGATGCGGCCGCCCAATGCAGTAATCTCACTGCGCACCAAAT
>JBNLBY010000060.1:0-15271 GCA_050303535.1 Sideroxydans sp.
ATCAAATCAGCTCACGCGGAGGCGCGGGGCTCGCGGAGGAAAACCAAATCATGAAACCTTCGCGATCTTCGAACCTCAGTGTAAAACCATATGCTTTCAATCAAATTACTCACACGGAGACATCGAAGCACCGAGGCGCAGAAAAAACCTGGTGTTTGATCTCTCCGCGTCTCCGCGTGGGATCGGACATTTCAAGTGTTTTTCTCCGCGCGCTCCGCGTCCCCGCGTGAAACACAGCAGTTTTCCTTGTGACGCCGGATGAAGGCGACAAAGCGGGTAGCCCAATAGCAACTGCCTATTGTTCGTAAGTGTGTATAGGATGCCAGCAAATTATGCAGGATGAATCCGTCACGCTCCCCATTGATTCCGTAACCGCGCTCGACATGGTAAGCGAAGCGCGAATCGGACGGAAGATTTTCCAGGCTTGAGTAGTGAAACTCGTGCGCGCGGATCAAAGGATCGCTTTTCACGTTTGCCCCCTCGCCCGCAGGAATCGGAAATTGCTCTTCTCGATCGCCTCCTCTCCCGCTTGCGGGAGAGGATTGAGGAGAGGGTACAGCCGGGAGAGGGTTCGACCGTGGACGCGGCCACGGGTGGGTTTTGTCTTCCCTGAGGTGCACATAACCGCGCCCGATGGGTTTGGCGTGCATTTTAACGTCGCCGGGAATGGCGCCGACCATCTGGTAATTACGCCCTCCGAACTCGATGCTGCGCGACAAATACATCAGGCCGCCGCATTCGGCATAGGCCGGCATGCCGTTCTCAATGGCCTGCCTGATCTGTTCGCGCAGGCTGACGTTCGCTTCCAGTTCGGTGGCACAGGTCTCGGGAAAGCCGCCACCAATGTACAGTGCATCCACATCGGGCAGATTCGCATCGCGCAATGCATCGAACGACACAAGTTCGGCCCCGGCTGCTTCCAGCGCATCAAGATCGTCTGCATAGTAAAAACCGAAGGAACGGTCGCGTGCAATGCCGATACGCACCTTTGGTTGAGGAAACGGCACAACCTTGTCCGCCTCCACCCCCTCCCCAGCCCTCCCCCTTACAGGGGGAGGGAGTTCTGATTTTTGCGACAGCGACAGCAGTTTGTCCAGATCGACCTGTTCGGCGATGGCTTCACCGATCTGCTTGATCCTGGAAGACGCAACATGGGATTCGTTGCTGGGCATCAGCCCGAGATGGCGTTCGACGATGGAAAGGCGCTCGTCATACTGGATCGCGCCGATCACCGGCACATCCGTGTAATGCTCGATGACCTGGCGCAGTTTGGATTCGTGGCGGCGGCCGCCGAGATTGTTGAGGATGACCCCGGCAATGTTGATATCGCGGTCGAAAGCCTGGTAGCCGAGTATCAGCGGCGCGATGCCGCGGGTCATGCCGCGTGCGTCGATCACCAGCATCACCGGCAAATCGAGTAGCTTTGCCAGCGCGGCATTACTGTTGCTGCCGTCCAGTGCAAGACCGTCATACAGTCCCTTGTTGCCCTCGACCAGGTTTACTTCCGCGCTGTGCCGGTCGAAAGTGGCGACGATGTCGTCGCGCTCCATCAAATAAAGGTCGAGGTTGTAGCAGACGTGTCCGGCAGCCTGGCTCAGCCACATCGGGTCGATGTAATCGGGCCCTTTTTTGAATGGCTGTACCGCATGGCCGCGCGCAGCAAGCGCCGCGCACAGACCAATACTGACCATGGTCTTGCCAGAAGATTTATGTGCAGCCGAAATAAGAAAACGATTCATGCATGCCCCGCCATGCTATTGCTGCAACCTGAAAACCATCTCATCCACGAAAGGCACGAAAGCCACAAAATAGACGAACCATTGTGCGAATCTGTTCGTGTTTTTCGTGTATTTCGTGGACAGGTTTAATCCGAAATGTACGGTTTATCCTGCGGCATGAAGTTCAACACCCGCACGCTGATCGTGGTGATGATGAAAGCGATCGCCAGACCACCGAAACCCAGCAGGAATTCATAGATCGACGGGTGATAGGCCGTTATTTGTCCGTCAGCAAAACTGCTGCTGACTTCATAGCCGGGGAAAATATCGAGCGGGAAAGCCTGTCCGCCGATGATGAATACATACAGCAATGCAAATGCGCCAAGGATCACCAGCAGGGACGCGAGCATGACGCTGCCGGCCGATTTGCCCAGACCCGGCACATAGATCAGCGCCAGCGGCAGCAGATTGCCGATCAGAATATAGCCCAACCAGAATAGCGTGGGAAAGACGCCGCCATCGCACAGGATGAAGCGCTCGAAACCAGTCTGATGCGCAAAATAGAGGTTGGTGATGTGGTAGGCGGCGACCATGTACAACGAACCGATGACAAATACGCCGAGCAGGTTTTTCTTACGGCTCAGGATGTCCGGGTTGATTGTTTTGTCGTTCCAGGCGTAAACCACGGGCTGCACCACATGAAATACGGCCAATCCCCAGGCAAATGACAGCACAATGAACATCGGCGGCAGCAATGCCGAGCCGTAGGCCTGGCGTGCAGTCAGGAAAGCGAAGATCAGGCCGGTACCGGTGGTCAAAATGAATCGCCAGGCAAACACAGCCACCCCGGCTGCCTTGTTGTATATGTTCATGCGGCGTTCCATCATCGTCCACAGGTAGATAATGACGAGCGAGAACATGCCGGAATACAGCACCACGTTCCAGGCAAACACCGAGGTGAGGTTGTAATGGGTGGCGGCGATGATGATGCGATCCGGCCTGCCCAGATCCAGCATGAGGACGGTCAGACCGCCCGCCAGCATGGCAACGGACAACAGGCTGGCCAGTGGCGCGCGCGCCTTGTAGATGGCCTTGCCGAACACCGAGCCGATGGAAGCGACGTTCAATACGCCGGAAGCGGCAACGATCAGGAAAATGGCAAACACATGCGGCAAACCCCACACGATCTGGTTATTCATGCCGGTGATGATGTGGCCGTGCGACTCCATCATGTGTACGGCATACAGGCCGGCAAGTGTTACCAAGCCGCCTGCAGCAAGCAGCACATAGTACAAACGATTCATGGAACGCAGTTTGGACAGATCAGCCATGTTCATAGTCCCTGGTAACGGACGCCGGTATTCAGTTGCAGATCGGCGCGTATTTGAGCGGAAGCGACAGCTCTCACCTTCTTGTAGATTTTGCTGTTCGCATCATTGAGGTCACCAAACAGGATCGCCTTGTTGCGGCAGGCTTCTGCGCAGGCGGGGATCTGTCCTTTGTCGATCCGGTGTACGCACAGTGAGCAGGCTTCTGCAGTGCCTTTCCCGCGTGGCACGTCCGGATTCTGGTCATCCAGTGGCTCATGCACAAAAGAACGTGCCTTGTACGGGCAGGCCATGATGCAATAACGGCAACCGATACAAAGATGCCTGTCCACCAGCACGATACCGTCTGCACGCTTAAATGAAGCCGCAGTCGGGCATACATCCACACAGGGCGGATGCTCGCAATGCTGGCACATCATCGGCAATGACGCCGAACGCCCGGTACTGATGTCCTTGATCTCGATCTTGCGTATCCATTGCGAATCGGTTGCCTTGGTACCGCCGGACAATCCGTTCTCCCTGTTGCAGGCGATTACACAATCGCTGCAGTCATTCGAACACTGTGTCGTGTCGATCAGCATGCCCCAGCGCACACCGCTGCTTGCAGCCGTTTCTGCCTTGCCATGTGCCGTGCTGTACAGCAGCATGCCTGGCGCGATGGCGACGGCTACGACGCCTGCCGAGGTTTTCATGAACTGTCTGCGTTGCGTATTGATATCGCTCATTGTTCGTCCTTCATGGCGAGCGCTGCCTTGCGTTTGCTGGAATGGCATTCGAAGCAATCGATACTGACCGCGGCATAGCGATGGCATCCCACGCAGAAGCTGTCTTCACGTGCCAGCACGCTGTTGTCAGTCTTGCTGGCGTGGCATTCCACGCAGTTTTTCAATCCATCTTTCTCGATGCGCACGCCTTTGCGTACCGTCTCGACTCGCTGATGCTTGAGCAGCTGCATATGGTTCTTGCGCATCCATTGCGTGTCCCTCACGCATTCCCCGCCCTTGCCGATATCCAGCCTGGGGGCGTTTGTTTCCGCGAATGCGGTTCCCGTCATAAAACATCCCAGGAACAGTATCAGCATGATAGTAACGCGCACAGGAACCGTCACGAGCAGATCAAGCTGCAAGGCGCGGCGGAGCGAACCGCGAGACATACCTTGCTGGTAGGCGAGCGGCGAGCGAGTACGCAACACAGCAGATTGATCGCACAGTAGGTTCATGTCTCGTTACTCGCCCAGACCCATTTGAATATATCCCGTCGGACATACGTCTGCGCAAATATGGCAGCCGATGCACTTGTCGTAGTCGGTATAGACATAACGGCCCATTGTGGCTTCCTTTTTCGGTACCCGTTTGACCGCGCCCTGAGGGCAGTACACCAGACAGTTATCGCACTCGAAGCACATGCCGCAACTCATGCAGCGTTTCGCTTCCGCCTGGGCCTCAGCTTCAGTCAGAGGCATGAGGCGCTCTTCGTCATTGCCCAGCACATTGTTCGTATCAATGGTGCGCGTCTGGCGCTGGTTCATCGGCGTCGCATTGAAATGACCGAGGAAAAGCGCCTCGGAAGGAATCACGGCGCGGTTTGAGCGATCGTCAAAGTTGTGGATGGCCCCTTTGCTCTTGTCTGTACCGCGAATGGCCTCGGTGACGGGCTCGAACTGGGTCCCTGCCTCCACCATCTTTTTCGACAGATCGAAGAATTTGGCATCCACTTTGGGGCGACGCTCGAGTTCTTCGCCCGTCATGTGGCGGTGGATGCCTTCGGCCGCAATACGGCCATGACCGATGGCGGTCGTCAGCAGGAACGGTTTGACGGCATCGCCGCCGACGAATACGCCCGGCTCCAGCATGTAGTTCTTGTCCGCATTGGCAACGCCCCTGTCGGTTTTGTACTTTTCCATACCGGCCCAGTTGCTCGACTGGCCAACAGCCGAAACGATCAGGTCAGCCGGAATATCGTATTCGGTGCCTTCCTTCGGCACCATTTTCTTGTTTACCCAGTCAACCTGGATCACACGCAGTGCAACCGCCATGCCGTTCTCATCCTTGACGACCTCGACCGGTGCGACGCAAGGCTGAATTTCGACCCCTTCTTCAACAACAGCATCGATTTCATGTTTGGAAGCCGGCATTTCCACGACGTGGCGCCGGTAGGCAATAACCACCTCCGCGCTTTGACGCCAGTGTTGCGCGCCTGCGCGGCCACGGCCGCCATCGCATTCGCGTGTCGCGACAATGACCTTGGCGTGATCATAGGACTCCGCATCGGGATTGTAGGCACCGAGGCGGCGAGCAACGGCTGCACAATCCATGGCAGTATCACCACCACCGATGACGATGATGTGCTTGCCCGCATGTTCCAGCTTGCCTTCGTTGAAGTCGCGCAGGAAAGACAGGCCGTCGACGCAGTTGGGCGCATCGGAGCCGGGGATGTCGAGCTTGTTGCCGACCTGGGCGCCGATACCGACAAAGACGGCATCGAAGTTGCGTTTGAGGTCTTCAAGGCTGACATCTTTGCCGACGCGCGTGTTGAGGCGCGCTTCGATGCCCATGTCGAGAATGCGTTGCACTTCGGCGTCGACGATCTCGCGCGGCGTACGATAACCGGGCAAGCCGAATGTCAGCATGCCGCCGAGCTTGTGGCTGGATTCGAATACGATGCAGGAATGTCCCATGCGGCGCAGTTGGTAGGCGCATGAAAGACCGGCCACACCGCCGCCGATGATGGCGACTTTTTTACCGGTTTCCTTTTCGGGCGGGGCAAAACCGAGGTTGTGTTCGATGGCCCAGTTGCCGAGGTAATGTTCAACCGAGTTGATGCCGACGAGTTCATCCACCTTGCTGCGGTTGCAGCCGCCCTGGCAAGGAGCCGGGCAGACGCGTCCCATGATGGCCGGGAAAGGGTTGGCCTCAGTCAGACGGCGCCATGCATATTCCTGCCACGGCATGATCGGTTTGCCATCGGCTCCGTTTGGCACTTTCTCGGTGCCGCGCACGATGGCCAGGTAGCCGCGAATATCTTCACCCGCCGGGCAACTGCCCTGGCAGGGCGGCGTGGCCTGAATGTAGGTCGGGCATTTGTACGACCAGCCGGCCTGGAAGATATAGTCATTCCAGCGGCGAACCTTGTAATCGCCTTCCTTGTAGCGACGGAATGTAAGTTTTTGCGGGGCTTCGCTGACTACTGACATTTCTCTTCTCCTTGTTATTTCGGACCCAACTGGATCGCATTACTGACCAGTTGATGTACGCCACCCACCATCCTTCTGTCGAATCCGTAGATGGGCAAGACTTTGGTAAATTGGGCTTTGCAAATGGCACAGATGGTCGCCATGAAATTGACGCCATGCTCGTCCGCGACCTGTTGCAACACTTCCATACGCGGCAGTGCACCCTTGACGCGCACTTCGAGCAGGTCGTCGGTCAATACGCCACCGCCACCGCCGCAGCAGAAAGTCTGTTCGCGCGTGGTGTTCGGTGCCATTTCGACGAAATTATTGGCAACCGCCTTGATGATGTTACGCGGTATTTCGAACTGCCCGCCGGGCAGGTTGCCCATGCTGGCTCCGCGCGCCACGTTGCATGAATCGTGGAATGTGATGATGTGCTTGTCATTGGCTGACTTGTCGAATGTCAGCGCATTGCGCTCGATCAGATCCCAGGTGAACTCGCAGATATGCGTCGGCTGTTTGTAGCGATGGTCGAGCTGCTTCTGCAGCATCTGCGCGAACTTGTCGCTGGCGTCCGCACCGCTGCCGACACCGGAGAGCGTGTTCCAGAAACTGTATGCCACGCGCCAGGCATGGCCGCATTCGCCGAACACGATCCGCTTGACCCCGAGTTCGAGGGCCGCTTCGCGGATACGCATCGCGATCTTGCGCAGTTGTTCGTAGTTGCCGATAAACATGCCGAAGTTGCCGGCTTCGGAAGCTATCGAGGACAGCGTCCAGCTTGTGCCGGTGGCATGGAATACTTTGCCATAGCCGATCAGGCTTTCGATATGCGGCTCGGCAAAGAAATCGGCGGACGGCGTGATCAGCAGTACTTCCGCACCCTTCACGTCGATGGGGAAACGCACGTCGAAGCCGGAATCTTCCTTGACGTCCTCCTCCAGGCCTTCCAGCGTATCGACCAATGCCGGACCCGGCAGGCCGAGGTTGTTGCCGATCTTGTGTACCTTGCCGATGATCTCGTTGGAATATTTCTGGCCGTAACCGACGGAGTCGAGTATTTCGCGTGCGGCCATGGTGATCTCGGCCGTGTCGATGCCGAACGGACAGAGCAGCGAGCAACGACGGCATTCGGAACACTGGTGGTAGTAGCCATACATGTCATTGATGACTTCTTCGGTCAGGTCAATGGCGCCGACCAGTTTAGGGAAGTATTTACCGGCAAAAGTGAAGTAACGGCGATATACCTTTCGTAACAGATCCTGACGTGCCACCGGCATGTTTTTAGGGTCGGCAGTACCGATAAAGTAATGGCATTTGTCAGTACAGGCGCCGCAATGCACACAGGCATCGAGGAACACCCTGAACGAACGATATTTGGTCAGCAGTTCGCCCATCTTGGCGATTGCCTTGTCATGCCAGTCTTCCACCAGTTGACCCGGGAATCCGAGCGCTTCGTTGTGTTTGTCGCTGGCGACAAACGGCCCTTTCCCTTCCATCGCTCCCGGCTTCAGCGCGGGAATGATTGGGATGGTGCGATAGGCTGGTGCTGCAATATCTGCCATATCAGTTGTTCTCCGATTCCAGTTTTGCAGCCCAGGCGCTCAGATGGCGTTTTTCGCGCGGATTGTCCACCTGGTTGCGTGTCGGCGAGAAAAAGATGCCGGGTACGTGCAGCAGCTTGCTGAACGGAAATACGATCATGAGCGATACGATCAGGAATAAATGCACAAACAGCAGCAAATCGGCGGGAAGCACCTGGATATCGAAATGCATCAGACCCAGGAAATATCCCTTGACGCCGATCACATCGGTATGTGCGATGAATTTCATCATCAGGCCGGAAGCGGCGATGCCGAGAAGCAACAGCAGCATCAGATGATCGGACGGCGTGGAGATGTAGCGGATGCGTTCGACAAACAGACGCCGTACCCACAGGGCGCCCAGCCCCAGCAGCATGGTGATGCCTGCATAGATGCCAAACGGCTGGATGAGAGCGACCCACCCCCAGACCGGGTCTGTGAAATAACGCAGATGGCGCATGAGCACCAGAAACAGGCTGGCATGGAACAGCCAGCCCAGTCCCCATATCCACAGGTTCGACTTGAACAGGCTTTCGAAGAACACCACTTCACGCGTCATGCGCAAAAACACGCCTCCCGTCGTTGTCGGCGCGGGCGTGGTCGGTATCTTCAGCGGGGCCGGAGTACGTGCATAGGCAGTAATGCGATAGAGCAACCCAACAACAAGCAACAATGTTGCAAGATAAAACAGAATTGCAAAGACGATGCTCGCCATGAATATGTCCCTATCGCGAAACCTGAGTTAAATACAGCCGGTGGGCTTGGGCAGACCGGCGATCTTGCATGCCTGCTTGCCAGGACCATAGGGGAACAGGCCGTACAGGTATTCGCTGTTGCCTTTTTCCGCTCCCAGTTTCTTGCCGAGTGCCTTGGTCAGGACGCGAACGGCCGGCGCGATCTGGTATTCCTCGAAATACTCACGCAGGAAGTTAACGACTTCCCAGTGTTGATCGGTCATGGTGATATTCTCGGTCTCGGCCATGTAGTTGGCGACGTCCGTATTCCAGTCGGACAGATTGACCAGATATCCCTCTTCATCTGTTTCGTAGCTTTTACCGCCGACTTCGATGTTAGGCATTTTGTTTCTCCTTCTTTATTAAAATGGTTGCTGCTATTTGCTCTTCCCTTGTCTCAATCCTCTCCCGCAGGGAAAAGAAGTGAATGCACTGCGCGACTTTCGTCTTACAGCCAGGATTGGCAAGTCTTGTTATTGCTTACCAGATCGACGAAACCGCCATAATCCACTGACGATACCCCTTCGATAAGTCTGTCGCCCATGCCCCGCGCTTCCAGATCAGGCATCAGCACATATATCTTTAAACGTCCCATTGCCTCGCGCAGTCTGCCTTCGGCCACATTGCCGCGCGTGGCGGCATAGACCGCATCCTCGATAAGCAGGATATCCCCGCCTGTCGCTGTGTTTAAGCATGAGTCCAGCGTAACGTTGGACAAGGGTGACTTGTTGACGATATGTAACATGCTTGCTTGCCCCCTAGAAACTCAAGACCACGTCTTGTTCGTCCATCAACTTGCCCATTTCGGCACGGCTCAGGACAGTGACGTCCACGATGAAATCCTCTTCGGACAATCCGCGCGCCTGCATGGCTTCCTTTTCGACATACAGTTTTTCGACATCGTAGTCTTCCAGAGCGCGATAGGCCGGCGAGAAATTCTTGGTCTCGATACCTTTGGTCTGTTGATCTTTTTTCAACTGATAGACGCCGTCATCCAGAAACGCCAGCGATACATCCTGATCAAACGCAGCGCTGATCAACACCACTTCCAGCGACTCCAACGCATAGATCGTTCCGTAAGGCGCCTTGCGGTTGACGAACATGAATTTTTTTACATCACTCATCCCGTCTCTCCTTAATCGCCGAAAGTGACCAGCCGGTCACATTTGATTCCGGCCTCGACCAGTTGACCCAGCCCGGAGATACGAAACCCCTGAGCCAGATTCTCTTCCTTGATGCCGCGACGCAAAGCGGCGGCAACGCACACCACCAGGTCGACCTTGTGCTCTTCCGCCAGTTTGGTCCAGCGGTTCACAATGTGACGGTCATCCTGCGGTGGCTCGGTCAGCTTGGATGCGTTATTCACACCATCGTGATAGAAAAACACACGCCACACTTCGTGCCCCTTTTCGATGGCGGCCTTGGCAAACAGATAGGCCGAATCGCTGGCTTGATGCTGGTATGGCCCTTCGTTAACAACTATGCCGAATTTCATTTTGGGCATCCTGTAAAGTTAAAGTCTGAAACTCAAAACTACTGCTTGCTGTCCCCTCCCCCTTGCAGGGGGAGGGCCAGGGTGGGGGTAGAAGCGCGGCATACCTGCAACATTTCTACCCCCTTCCCAACCTTCCCCCTGCATGGGGGAAGGAGTCTTGTCAGAACCTGATGTGTGTCGAAGCGTTCAGGTTATAACGCGAACCGCGCCAGTCATCTATCAGGTACTTGGTGAACGGCAGCCCGGTTTTTTCGAAGAAGCGCGGCCAGCCGATACGGTCAATCCAGTCGGCCAAGCGCTCCCACGGTTGTGCATCTTCCTTGTAAACGCTGAGGATGTTCTTTATCACCGCAGCCACTTCCGGCCAGCGCGGGGCATTGTTCGGCAAACCGGAAGCCACCATCTTCATGAAGGTTGGCTTGCCGCGCGCATTGGAGTTCTTGCCGCCAACCCAGATCGCCAGCTTGGAAAACTCCGGATCGTTGATCTGCATCGGCGGACAGGGAGGATAGCAGGCGCCGCAGCACATACATTTGGTTTCGTCGATCTCCAGCGAAGGCTTGCCGTTCACCATGGCAGGACGGATCGCCGCAACGGGGCAGCGCGCCACGACAGTCGGACGTTCGCACACGTTGGCAACCAGGTCATGATTGATGACAGGCGGCTTGGTGTGCTGCACGATAATGGCGATGTCGGCCTGTCCACCGCAGTTGATCTCGCAGCAGGAAGTCGTAAGGTGCACGCGATTAGGCATCTCTTCGCGCTTGAACTCGTCGATCAATTCGTCCATCAGTGCCTTGACCACGCCCGAAGCATCGGTGCCCGGAATATCGCAGTGCAGCCAGCCCTGAGTGTGCGCAATCATGGTCACGGAGTTACCCGTACCACCTACCGGGAAGCCATTTTTCTCCAGTTCGGCGATCAGCGGAGCGACCTTCTTTTCGTCCGACACGATGTATTCAATGTTGGAACGAATGGTGAAACGCACGCGGCTCTCGGCAAACTTGTCGGCAATGTCGCATAAGGTGCGGATGGTATAAACATCCAGCTGGCGCGGCGTACCCGCACGTACCGACCACACCTCATCGCCAGTGTGCGAAACATGGTGCAGCACGCCGGGACGGGGACGGTCATGGTATTTCCAGTTGCCGTAGTTTTTTGCCAGCACTGGATGCAGGTATTTTTTATTGTCCGGTACGCCAGTTTCCTTGGGTTTACGCTTTTGAGCGGGTTTCTCTTGAACGGCTTGATTCATTTTCTATTCTCCTCAGGCGGCTTGCTTTTTGGCGTTGATCTTGGCGACTTCGTCGTCCCATCCGTCAGCACGGACGTAGGGGTTCATGCGCGGCGAATTGATCATCGCCGGATCGGCATCGAGCTCCATCGCTTCGAGGAAGTTGGCCAGACCGATACGCTCGATCATTTCACCGGTACGCTCATGCTCCAGCGCGTTTTCGGCAAAGAAATCGATGGTGCGCTGGGCAAAATCGACCAGCTTCTCGACATCCTCATCGGTTTCCAGTTTCATGAACGGAATGACCACGGTACCCATCAGGCCGCCGATCTTCAGGTGGCTCTTGCCGCCCACCAGAATGGTTGCGCCCTTGTCTTTGCCGGGTGCCAGACCGCCTGTGATGACATTGATGCAGTGCATGCAGCGAACGCAGTCGCTGTTCTCGATTTCCAGGGCATGTGTATCCGAGACCTTGACCGAAGAGATGCTGGCGCCAGATTTGACGTCCTTTATTTCCTTGATCTGGATGGCCCGGGTCGGGCAACGCGAAACGACATCATTGACCAGGTCGGTCATGCCGTGTTTTGCAAAATACTGGCGTGCCAGCGGTTCATCCGTGCGGATATTGTCGCGCCAAGTGCCGATCACGGCCATGTCGGAACGCTGGATAGAGTTCATGCAGTCGTTCGGACAGCCGGAAAACTTGAACTTGAATTTGTATGGCAGCGAAGGACGATGCATATCGTCAAGGAATGTGTTCAGTACAGCACGATGTACCTTGGCTTCGTCGTAGCAGGACTGTTCGCAACGCGCGGCACCCACACAGGACATCGAAGTACGCACTGCCGGACCGGCACCGCCCATGTCGAATCCCATTTCGTTGATCTCGTCAAAGGCCGGCTGCACATTTTCAGTGGTACAGCCCTGCAGCATGATATCGCCGGACTGGCCATGGAGGGCAATCAGACCGGAACCGTGTTTTTCCCAGACGTCGCAGAATTTGCGCAGGGTATCGGTATCGTAGTGCATGCCGGCCGGCGGCTGGATGCGCAGGGTATGAAACTCGGCCGCATCCTTGAATTGGGGGGTACCGTCCGGGTTTTTAAGTTCGGTAAAACGCGGAATGACGCCACCGCCATAACCGAATACGCCGACCGTACCGCCCTTCCAGTATCCCTTGCGGGTCTTGTACGATGCCTCGAGTTGCCCGAGCAGGTCGACCACCATATCCTTGTCCTTGGCCAGACGCTTCAGTCCGGTCACGAAACTCGGCCACTTGCCCTTTTCAAGTTCATCCAGATTCGGGGTTTTATGCAGCTTTTTCGCCATCATTTTTCCTTTCAAGTCGCGTTGCGCTATTGTTGCCCGGCGAAGGGCTGAAATTCCGGTATCGTACGGGTTCTGGCGCACTTCGAACCAGCCCGGTTTCCTGATGAGTACGCATGGTACGGTGCTAGGGCAAGCCTCACCATTACCCGTAGCAACTATCCAAAGTAACACTAAAGGGGGGTATTTTTTCCCTCCCCGGTAGTATTCAAACAGGGCGATATTGGCGCTAGACTAACCTTTAATTCAAGAGGTTCGCAGGTACGCAAACCGCTTCATCATACTTCTACTCGGGACAAACATGGCGAAAATAAGCGAACTTGCAAAATTCATGGTCCCTCTTGGAGGGCAGCAGATCGAATTGCAGCAGATTGACCATGTTGAGGGCGGTATGAGCATGTTGCGCCTACGCATACGCGAAGGCAAGCGCTTCACGATCTTCGATATCGATCCGCAAACCGCAACGCAATGGGCCGCCGTCATGCAACAGTGGGCCGATACACAAGGCGCCAAGTGACTGTATCTCACGCCGAGATGGTTGACATGGTATTCGAGATAAGCGGTGTGGCATTGCCCGCCGCCTACCCTTTTGCACTGTGGGATGAAATATCCGGACTCATCCCGCAACTCGGCGAAAGTGAAAGCGCAGGCATCATTCCCTTGCGTCTTGCAGAAAGCAAGGAAGGGATGCTGCTGAACAGGCGGACGAAACTGGCATTGCGACTGCCCAGGGAGCTTTCCGAAGTCGCGGCCGGGCTGGCCAACAAACAGTTGTGTGTGGCGGGAAACGATTTAAGTCTGGGTGCCTGCAAGACCAGACCGATACAGCCATACCCTACCCTGCATGCGCATCTGGTGACGGGTGGGGAAGATGAGGTGGCATTCATGGCTGATATGGAAGCCGATCTTGCCGCAATGGGCGTCAAGGCGAGTCTGATCTGTGGCATACGTCACCAGTTGAGCGATGGTGAGCGCGTGATCAGCGGATACAGTCTGGTTTTGCACGACCTTGCGGCAAAAGATTCGTTGCAAGTGCAATATGCAGGATTGGGCAAGGACAGGCGGTTTGGTTGCGGGATTTTTGTTCCGTACAAGGTCATTTCCAGTTTGGAATGACATTTTTTCTGAAGGAAAGGAAAAGAGCGATGGGATACATAGTTGCTGGAAACGAATTGGAAACCAATGATGATGGATTCTTGCTGGAGCCGGATTACAGCGAAGAAGTGGTGAGCGTGATCGCAGCGGCCGAAGATATCGAACTGACACCAAAACACTGGGAGATCATCAACTACATGCGTGACGAATATCGCGAACATGGCCACACGCCCAATTTTCGTAACATGCTCAAGGGCGTCAATGAATTCTGGCCGGAAGCGGACAGCAAAGCACTGTACGATCTGTTCCCCCTCGGCCCCGCAAAACAAGCTGCGAAAGTCGCCGGCTTGCCCCAACCGCTGGGCAAAGGCGGCTATTAATAATAATTACTATGGAGAAGCAAATGGAAAAGGTCAATATTGTGCTCGACATGAAAGGGCTATCCTGCCCCAGACCGCTAGTCGGAGCGAAACGCATGGTGGACGAACTGTCTGCAGGACAGATACTGCTACTGGTATCTGATTGCCCGGGCACACCGGACGATCTTTTCGCCTGGGCGAAACTGACCGGCAACCAGATTTTAAAGACAGAGAAAATGCCCGATGGTGGAACCGGCTACCACATCCAGAAAGGTCAGGGCGAAAAGCAGCTTAAATCCAATGTGACGCTGGATATCCGCGGTGCAGTCTGCCCCGGCCCCATCGTCGAAGCGAAAAAGCTGCTGAACGGCATGCAGGAGGGTGAGGTATTGAGACTGATCAGCGATTGCCCGGGCGTGCAGTCCGACATCGACGGTTGGGCTTCTGCCACCGGAATGACTTTGCTTGGTACGATCGAGGCAGGTGCCGGCGTGCACGAGTTCTTCATTCGCAGGGGGTGAAGCTACTGCGCTTGGCATGACGGTGTTGCTCAGCAGCTCGAGATGCTCATTTACCGCATCGTAAATTCCGCTCTCTCGCCGCTTCGCGCCTTGTCCTGCCTGCGCTCGTTACGCTTCCCCACCCGACCTTAAATCCGAAATAAGGACATCGATTGTGCGCATCAAGAGCAACTGGTTCAAGGAAGGTCGTGAACATTCTCCGCAAGAGATTTCGGATGCATTGTCGTTCGTCGTTTCACGCATCGCCGAGAACGCACTGAAGAACACGCGCAAATCAAAGTTCGAGATCGAAGTCGGGCCGCAATATCTCGATTTCCTCGCGGAGTTCCTGGTGTTCCTTGTTCTGGTGGGCGACCGTATCGCTTATCTCAGACTCTCTGCAGAAGACCGGCAGGTTTTCACCGGTAACCTGGCCAACCGGGTCGGCGAGACCTATGCGGAGAACCGCAGCCGGCTGCTTGATGCAGATATGAAAGAATGCAAGCAACGCTTCATTGATCTGTTCAACCAGCGTGCCGGCGAATATGCAGATTTCGGCTTCGACGAAAACGGTCCGGATTACGGTTTCTACCGCTATCTCGCTTTTTGCATCGGCAATGTGCTGAGCGAGGAAGATGCAAAATGGGTCATCGATCCGATGATCAGTTTTGAAGCGCCCGAGGCAGTGAAAATGGTCGAAAAAACCCTGCGTGGCCTGTACGAAGAA
>JBNLBY010000061.1:0-15192 GCA_050303535.1 Sideroxydans sp.
GAGTATCTTCTTCATGTGCTCCCTGGGGAGCATGCAACGTGCCGGATGCGAACCCTTGCATTCCGGGCACTTGGCAACACCGCAGGTGGCGGTTCCTACGGCCACATCGATTCGCCAGCCGCCGGTGCCAAGTCATTGCGTCAGGCTTACGAATGCTGGAAAGCCGGTGCCGACCCGATCGAATGGGCCAAGACGCACAAGGAATTTGCGCGTGCGTTCGAATCTTTCCCGAAAGATGCGGACCAGATATTCCCCGACTGGCGTAAAAAGCTCGGCGTCAAAGGCTGAGCGGCTGACAAGCACGCCTTTGCCCCCACTCGCTGGGGGCGCTTTTTTCAGATTTGCAGCCAGACTTTGAAAAGGCACTTGTCCACGAAATACACGAAAACCACGAACAAAATCCATGAACAAAATCCATAGATCTTTGTTTGCAGGAATCAGGCTGATGGTGAAATACCGCAGAGGAAGTTAGCCACAGTTCATTTTCGTGACTTTCGTGCTTTTTGTGGACGGTTTGGGGTTTTCCGTTTCAAATATTCACCGGAGAAGTAAATGAGCAAAAGCCTTATCCAATTTATCATCGAAGAACAACGCCAGTTTCCCAGTGCCAGCGGTGATTTCACCGGTCTGCTGAACGACGTTATCTCGGCCATCAAGCAGATCGCGCATGACGTGAACAAGGGTGCGCTGATCGGCGTGCTGGGCAGTGCGGGCAGCGAGAACGTGCAGGGCGAAACCCAAAAGAAGCTGGATGTCATCACCAACGAAGTCTTTATCAAGGCCAACGAATGGGCCGGCCACCTGGCCGCGATGGCGTCGGAAGAAATGGATGACATCTATCCCATTCCGGCCAAGTATCCCAAGGGCAAGTACCTGATCTGTTTCGACCCGCTGGACGGTTCCTCCAACATCGACGTGAACATCTCCGTCGGCACCATCTTTTCCATCCTGCGCTGTCCCGATGGTGTAACCAACCCGACCGCCGCCGATTTCATGCAACCGGGAACGAAACAGGTGTGCGCCGGCTATGCGCTGTACGGTCCGGCCACCATGATCGTACTGACCAGCGGCAACGGCGTGAACGGTTTTACGCTGGACCGCGACGTGGGTGACTTCTTCCTGACCCATCCGAAAATGACCATCCCGGCCGACACTGCCGAGTTCGCCATCAACATGTCCAACCAGCGTTTCTGGGAAGCACCCGTGCAGCGCTATGTCGAGGAATGCGTGAAGGGCAAGGACGGCGGGCGCGAAAAGAATTTCAACATGCGCTGGATCGCTTCCATGGTGGCCGAAGTGCACCGCATCCTCACACGCGGCGGCATTTTCATGTACCCGTTCGACACCAAGGACCCGGCCAAGGCAGGCAAGCTGCGCCTGATGTATGAGGCCAATCCGATGTCGTTCATCGTCGAACAGGCTGGCGGAGCCAGCTCCACCGGCCGCGAGCGCATTATGGACATCAAGCCCAGCGACCTGCACCAGCGCGTGCCCGTTATCCTGGGTTCGAAGAACGAGGTCGAGCGCGTGGTGAGTTACCACAAGAACGCGTAACAAGGTAAAATTTCGCTCTTGCATTCCGGAACACAACGGAGGAACAGATGGGCAAACCGCTCGTTTCAATCGTGATGGGCAGCAGCAACGACTGGGAGATCATGCAACAGGCGGCGAAAGCATTGCAGGATTTCGGCATTGCCTTTGACTCACGCGTCATCTCGGCGCATCGCTCGCCCGATTTGCTGTTCGACTACATCAAGGACATGAGCGCACAAGGCGTGCAATGCTTCATCGCCGGTGCAGGCGGTGCGGCGCATCTGGCCGGTGTGATTGCGGGCAAGACCACGCTGCCGGTACTGGGCGTGCCCATTCCTTCCAAATACCTGAAGGGCATGGATTCGCTGCTGTCCATCGTGCAGATGCCCAAAGGCATTCCGGTTGCCACCTTCGCCATCGGCGAGGCGGGTGCTGCCAATGCAGGGTTGTTCGCGGTGTCCATGCTGGCGCTGAATGACAAGGCGTTGGCCGACAAGCTGGCCGATTACCGCAAGAAACAGGCAGAAAAAGTTGCGGCAACCACATTGCCGACACTGACCTGACGCCAGTCCGAAGGAAAAATGCCGGCCTACCTCATTGTCAAAATAAGCGTGGACGACCCTGCCGGGCTCAAGGCCTACCAGGAAGCGGCGCCACCCATCATTGCCAAATACCAGGGTAAATTCATCGTGCGCGGCGGTGCGACGGAAACACTCGAAGGACCAGAAGACAAACGCCGCACGGTCGTACTGGAGTTTCCCGGCATGACGGAGGCACGAGCCTATTACCATTCTCCCGAATATACCGAAGCCAGAAAGCTGCGCGAGGGAATCGGGACTTTTGAAGTCATGATAGTTGACGGTTTTAAATAACGGAGCACGCATGTCTGCATTGCACGAATCCAACCTCCCCAGTCTCAAGTTCCTGCACCGCGGCAAGGTGCGCGATCTTTATGAAGTCGATGCCGACCACCTGCTCATCGTGCAGACCGATCGTTTGTCCGCGTTCGATGTGATCCTGCCCACGCCCATTCCGGGCAAGGGCGAGGTACTTACCGCAGTATCGAACTTCTGGTTCAGGAAACTGGCGAATGTAATCCCCAATCACCTGTCCGGCATCGACCCCGAATCCGTCGTCAAGACCGAAGCGGAAAAAGCGCAAGTGCGCGGCCGTGCTTTCGTTACCAGAAAACTCAAGCCATTGCCCATCGAGGCCATCGTGCGCGGTTACCTGGTCGGTTCCGGCTGGAAGGATTACCAGAAGACCGGGGCAGTATGCGGCATCCAGTTGCCAGCCGGATTGCAGGAAGCGCAGAAACTGCCCGAGCCCTTGTTCACGCCGTCTACCAAGGCAGCAGTGGGCGCACACGACGAGAACATCCCGTTCGAAGAAGCGAAAAAACTGCTGGGAGCCGATATGGCCGAGCAGGTGAAAAAAGCCACACTGGCGCTGTACACCCAGGCTGCAGATTACGCGCTCACCAAGGGCATTATCATTGCCGACACCAAGTTCGAGTTCGGTACCGATGCCGCAGGCAAGTTGTACCTGATCGACGAAGCACTCACTCCCGATTCCTCGCGTTTCTGGCCTGCCGACCAATACAAGGTCGGCAGCAACCCGCCGAGTTTCGACAAGCAGTTTGTACGCGACTGGCTGGAATCATCCGGCTGGAACAAGAAACCGCCTGCCCCAGAGGTTCCGGCAGACGTGCTGCAAAAAACCGCCGATAAATACCGCGAAGCGCAACGGCTGCTGACGGGCACATGAAATCGGTTTCGAACCTCATCGAAGGATTCCGGCGTTTCCGCAACCAGCATTTCGAAAGCCACGACAGGCTCTACCAGCAACTGGTGAAGCAGGGACAGACACCCAGGATACTGGTTGTGGCATGCTGCGATTCGCGCGTCGATCCGGCGCTGGTGTTCGATTGCGATCCGGGCGATCTGTTTGTGATCCGCAACGTCGCCAACCTGGTTCCACCGCTCGAAGAACACAGCGGACATCACGGTACTACCGCAGCGATCGAATATGGAGTCGTTACGCTGGGAGTCAGACATATCATCGTGCTGGGGCATGCACATTGCGGCGGCATCAATGCCCTGGTCAGGACGGACGGTGTGGGAACGCCAGATTCCTACATCGGCGACTGGATGCGGCTGGTGGAAAGTGCACGCGTGGAAGTAATGGCTGCGATGCCCGATGCACCGCAGGCAGAACAGGAGCGCGCCTGCGAACAGCGCGCAATCCTGGTGTCTTTAAAAAATTTGATGACGTTTCCCTGGATACGCGAACGCGTTGAACGGGGTGAATTAAATCTGCACGGCTGGTATTTCGATATCAAATGCGGGCAGTTGCTGCGTTACGATGAAACTACCGGCAATTTTATTGCAATATAACTATCTGTTCGCGGGCGATTTGCCTTTCAATTCTCGGAAACGTTTTTTCTGAGCATCGAAACGGGCGTTTACCGCCTCATACTCATCCTGGTTGTTTTTGAGGCCCGATTGCAGTTTTTTGACGCGCGCTTCAGCAGCGGCGATGTCGTCCGTCAGCGATTTTGGAATATCCCAGCCTCTGTTGGTACGCGCATTGGACTCTTTATGCAGATCCTCCAAAGAAGCTTGAGCTGATTTGATCAGGGTCTGATAGCTGTCGATACGTGCTTTGACCTGCAACAGGTTGCGGTCGCGCGCGAGATCGATTTCCTTTTCATTTGTGAAACTGTTCAGCAAAGCCTCGTCACTGCGACGCTGTTCCCTGGCAGCTTTTTCTTCGGCAGTCTCAGTTTTTTTTGCTTTTTGCTTCCTGTCATCGAAGTTCCTGGTACTGTCAACTATACGTCCCTTTTCCAGTTGTTTGGTATCGCGGCCGGCATATTCTGGCGGAATCGTTTCGCCATAATGCGTAACACCATTCTTATCCACCCATTTGTAAAGCTTGGCCTCGGCGTTAAAGCTGAGGGCAGCAAAAAGAGCGGTACCTGCAATCAGGAAACTGGTTTTATTCATCATTTACTCCGTAACGGTCGCGATAAGATTCGACTGCGTGTAGATTCTGCACCAATTCCGCCTGCTCTTGCAAATACCCAAGCAAGTCATTCAGTGCAGCAATGGAAATGACCGGCAGGCCATAATCGCGTTTAACTTCCTGCGTTGCAGACAATTCGCCCTGGCCGCGTTCCATGCGATCCAGCGCAATAACCACACCGCACGGTGTGGCTCCCTCAGCGCGGATAAGTTCGATGGATTCGCGCACCGAAGTGCCCGCCGAAATGACATCATCGATAATGAGCACCCTGCCCTGCAGTTTCGCGCCGATTGTGCTGCCGCCTTCACCATGATCCTTGGCTTCCTTGCGGTTGAAGCAATACGGTACGTTGCGTCCCTGTTCGGCCAGCGCGATGGAAGTGCCCGCTACCAGTGGGATACCCTTGTAAGCAGGGCCGAACAGCATGTCGAACTGCACTTCTGAAGCAAGAATGGCCTGTGCGTAGAATTGGCATAGTTCACGCAACGCCGCGCCATCCTGAAACAAGCCCGAATTGAAAAAATAGGGTGACAGACGACCGGCCTTGGTTTGAAACTCGCCGAAGCGGAGTACATTTTGCGCGACAGCGAAGCGGATGAAATCCTGACGGTAAGCGTGCATTAGCTCTCCAAAATTGATGCGGGCATTTTGGCGGATCGTCACTCCCGCGAAGGCGGGAATCCAGCAAGACAAAATGCTTTTCAATTAACACCACTGGATTCCCGCCTTCGCGGGAATGACGAAGCGGGCACCGTGGACTACACGCATTATAATGCCCGCCACCCGGCAAAGAGAGAAACATGAGAATAATTACTGTAAATCTAAACGGCATCCGCTCCGCAAATAACAAAGGCTTCTTCGACTGGTTGCCGCAGCAGGCTGCCGACATCGTTTGCCTGCAGGAACTCAAGGCGCAAGAAGCGGATATGACGCCTGACATGCTGGCTCCGCATGGCTATCACGGTTATTTCCACTATGCCGAGAAGAAGGGTTACAGCGGTGTCGGGATCTATTGCAAGACCAAACCGGATAACGTCATTGTCGGCCTGAACATTCCCGAGTTCGACGTCGAGGGACGTTACCTCGAAGTGCAATATGGCAATCTTAGCGTCATCTCTCTCTATCTGCCCTCGGGCACCAGCGGCGAAGAACGCCAGGCAGTGAAATACCAGTTCATGGATGCTTTCTTACCGCATCTGCAACAACTGAAAGCCAGCGGACGCGATGTCATCGTCTGCGGCGACTGGAACATCGCACACACCGAAAAGGATCTCAAAAACTGGCGCGGCAACAAAAAGAATTCCGGTTTCCTGCCCGAGGAGCGCGCCTGGCTCACCCAGTTGTTCAACGAGGTCGGTTTCGTCGACGTCTTCCGCAAACTGCACCCCGAACTGGAGGCCTACACCTGGTGGTCCAATCGTGGCCGCGCCTGGGAAAAGGATGTGGGGTGGCGCATTGACTACCAGATCGCCACCCCCGGCATTGCCGATAAAGCAATTGCGGCAGGCATCTACAGGGAACAGCGCTTCAGCGACCATGCGCCGCTGATGGTGGATTACAGAGAATAACCACAACATGAATGTCCGTCATTCCCGCGCAGGCGGGAATCCAGGTGATTCAATTTGTTCACGCAAAGCGTGACAATCAGTTCTGATTTGTCACTTTGCGAAATGTTCTTGGTACTGGATTCCCGCCTGCGCGGGAATGACAGAGGAATTGAAAGTACCGTCAGGCAAAATGGTACAGATATGAATCTCCAAGTCTCAGTCAGAGACTTTGCAGCAGGGTCACCCGATCCCTGCCGCTGCTTTTGCTGACATATAGCGCCTTGTCAGCGATCGCGATCAGTGACGCAGGTGTTGTATGGGCGTCGGGGATGATGGAAGCGATCCCGATGCTGATGGAAATGATATTTTTTATTGTCGAACTTTCGTGGGCGATGTTCTGCAATTCGATCCCCTTGTGTATGGACTCGGCGATTCGACAGGCATCCTCCGGTGACGCACCGGGCAGGATGATGCCGAACTCCTCACCTCCGTAGCGCGCAGCAACATCGGTGGCCCGCCTGCAATTCTGCTGGATGGCATTGGCAACGATCTTGATGCAATCGTCACCGGCCAGGTGTCCATAGGTATCGTTATACTGCTTGAAAAAATCGATATCGCAGATCAACAGCGAAATTGGCGACGATGCTCGCTGCAGCCGGTTGATCTCTTTAATGAGCACTTCATCGAAATAACGCCGGTTGTGAAGTTGCGTCAGGCCGTCAAGATTGGAAAGCCGCCTCAGTTCCCTGTTCTTTTCTGCCAGTTCCCGCGTTCTTTCCTGGACCTTCTTTTCAAGTTCCATCGCCAGCGCTATTTCTTCTTTCAGCACGACGCGCTGACGCATGTATTTCCACAACAGCAGCAGCATGAATCCCAGCGAAATCCCGGTGACCCAGGTCAGCAGCAGTTTATGCCGTTCAAACGTGGAAGGGGGCGCATTGATGATGGTGCTTCCCTTTGGCAATTGGGAAGGGTCGATGCCGTACTTTTTCAGGTATTTGTAATCGAACATGAACTGGGATGCGCCTTCCAGCAGTACCTTCATGTTCTCTATCTGGTAGCCTTGTAACACCCTGACGGCCATCTTTGCGGCTTCTTCGCCTTGCAGGAAACCCGAAGTGATGCTTCCGCCAACGATCCCCTTTCCCAGATAGAAGTCCCACGATCCATATATAGGCACGTCGGTACTGCGCGAAATCATTTCAATTCCTTCCGTATAGGAAATGAAATTGTCGTTCTTGTCGCGGTTGAACGTCAGGATATAGATGATATCGTTGTCGTCGAGATGGGCCACCTTGTCAGGGACCTCATCCAGGGAGAAATCCCGCATGAACCTGAATTCCAGTTGTCCCTTGTATAAGTCCTCGAACCTTCTGAATTCCTCCCTGATGGCGTTGCCCGTGGGCGTGCGGTCAAGCACGACAAGAACATGGGTCCTGTTCGGATGCAGCCGCCGCATCAGATCGATCGTCCCGCGATAATCGTTGGTTTCGGCAACACCGGTTACCTTTGCAATGTGATCGGTCAGCGATGGTTCATAGTTATTGATGCCGCAAAAAATCACAGGCGGGGATTTGCCGAAAACGAGCTTGCCCTCATTCAACAACTGCAGTGCATTGTTGTCGGAAGCGATGATCGCCTCAAACTGGATCTTGCTGTTCTTCTCGGAAACGAAGCGGGCCATATCCTGCATATAGGCATCTCCGGTGTTCCGCTTGGTGTCCAGATATTCGTAATGAATCTCGTATGAGCTTTCGAGTGGATCAAAGACCGACTTGATTCCGCGCGTAATGTTGTCTGTCCAGTCCAGCCCTTGGTGATACGAATGCAGCACCAGAACCTTCTTTTTCCGCTCCGCAAGATTTTCCGCGTGCGCCAGCACGGCCACGAAGAGAAGGAACAGGAACAGTTTGATGGAAAGTTTCACGTTATGGCCCGGCAAACCCGCAATGGATGAAGGGGATACCCAACAGGGACGATTGTATGTTACGGCATCCTGAATGCTTTGAAAACTCAGGAAAAACGGGAATTATATTTATTGTTTTGACGAGTAAGGTGTAGGTGGTGCAAGTTGAGAAAATACAGGATGAACAGCTATTGCGAAGCTGATCCTTTTAGCGTTAAGAAGAACGCATGGTGGGTATGCTTATGCGTAATTGGTCTGCTTCCAATAACTAGATATTACTAGCAAGCGCGGCAGCAGCTTTTCCATCTGCATCTAAGGCTGCTGAGAACAAGTCCAACTTGTCATATGACACAAAATCTAGCAGGAAATAATCATCACGCTGATTCTCATACCGGTCATGATAAGCATATTGAACTTCGAGCTGAAAATTTTCGTGTATAGGCTCAGGCACTGACTCCGCGTAGAAATCAACACCGTAAATTTTGTCAAATGAATTACATATGACGACTGGAAATTGTAGAATTTCGGAAGGGGTAATTCCACTTCCAGTTTGTGAAGATGTTGACACCTGCTGGCCTCGCATTGAAACCATGGCATTTAGTACTTGATTTAGGGCTTTGTAAAAAGGTTCATTTTCAAACTGCTTGCTATTACTTGTTGCAAACAGTTTCGCAACACGTGGGCTGCTCGAAAGATAGTGATGCTTGTTGGTGTAAGTGTTATCTGCCCTAAATACTCCCGATGAGCACACAAGTTCCTTTGCGGAGTTCATATTTTTATCTGCAAACCAAAATATAGAATATGTGGCAACAAATTTACATTCAACAAATAGTCGTATTGCTATGGTTCCCGCTGGTTTTCCAAACGGGCCGGGGATAAACCAGGTTTTTTCAGCAATCAAATCTATTTCACGAGCTTTACCTAGCGTCTGATCCATATAATATGGGCTTACGATGACATGCCAATCATGTGAAACAAACCATCGTGCTACTTTTGCATGAAAATTATTTCCGCTTGTTTGTATTAATTCGTTTACTTCAATTGGAACAGGCATTATTCGTTACCTTCATTTAAAGATAATGGCAACATCTGGAAAAGTTATCAGTAATAAATATTCAAAATTCGAGTTGATCCAAATCAATCGCGGTTATTGTGTTGCTCTTCACCCCACGGCGCAACCTTAAGCAACAGCAGCATCCCCGGTATAGCCAGCAGTACACACAGCAGGAAGAACATCGTCCATCCCATTCCTTCCACCAGCCAGCCCGTCGCGGCATTGGCGAAGGTGCGCGGGATGGCCATCAGGCTGGTGAACAGCGCGAACTGGGTGGCGGTGTAGGCCGGGTGGGTGGTGCGCGCGATGAAGGCGACGAAGGCGACGGTGCCGAGGCCGACGCCCAGGGCTTCCAGCCCGATGACAATGGCAAGCTGCGTGCGCTCGGCAGCGCCGATGCTGTCGAAATGTCCATGCGAGGCCAGCCAGGCGAAGCCGAAGATGGATACGATCTGCACCACGCCGAACAGCCACAGTGCACGGTTGATGCCGATCTTCACCATCCACAGTCCACCCAGCATACCGCCGATGATGGAGGGCCACAGGCCTGCGTTCTTGGCGATGAGGCCGATGTCGGTTTTGCTGAACCCCATGTCGAGATAGAAGGGTGTTGCCAGTGCGGTGCACATGCTGTCGCCCAGTTTGTAGAACAGCAGGAAGGCGAGCACCAGCAATGCACTGTTCCAGCCATGCCGCGTGATGAATTCGTGGAAAGGTTCGACGACTGCTTCACGCAGCGTCTTGGGTGGCGAAGCGCGGTGCGGCTCGCTTACCATCAAGGTCATGACCATACCGGGCAGCATGAACAGTGCGGTGATGATGAATACCATGCTCCACGCCATGTGGTCGGCGAGGACGAGCGAGAGCGAGCCCGGTACCAGTCCGGCGATGCGGTAGGCATTCACATGAATCGCATTGCCCAGGCCCAGCTCAACATCGCTCAGCAGTTCGCGCCGGTAGGCATCGATGGCGATGTCCTGCGTGGCGGAAAGGAGGGCAAGCAGCGTGCAGACTACTGCAATGCTTGTAATTTCCGTCTGCGGTGAAAATCCGCCGAGCGCCGCGATCACGAGCAGCAGGCCTGCCTGAGTGAGCAGCATCCAGCCGCGTCGCCTGCCCAGCGGCAGCACGAAACGATCGAGCAGCGGCGACCAGATGAATTTCCAGGTGTAGGGAAACTGTATCAATGCGAACAGGCCGATGGTCTTGAGGTCGACCTGTTCGCTACGCAGCCAGGCGGGAACGAGGTTGAACAGCAGGAACAATGGCAGGCCGGAAGCGAAACCCGTGAACACGCAGATCAACATGCGTCTGGTGAATAGCTGCTCCCAGACTGTCATACGTTACGCATCCCGTTGAAAACGATAAACCGCCGTGGTACCGCGCAGGTTGGGCAGTATTCGCACGTTGTGGCCGTCGTTTATCACATGACGGTCGAGGATGCGTATCTGCAGATGCGCACACAGAATTTCAAAATCGTTCAGCGTACACAGGTGCACGTTTGGCGTGTCATACCATTGATAGGGCAATTCGTCCGAAACAGGCATGTTGCCGAAGAATACCTGCAGGCGGTTTTTCCAGTAACCGAAGTTGGGAAAGCTGACGATGCCTTCGCGTCCCACGCGCATCATTTCGTTCATGAGCGTTTCGGTATGACGTGTGGCCTGCAGGGTTTGCGACAGGATGACGTAATCAAAGGACCGGTCTTCGAAATCATCGAGACCGGATTCCAGGTCGTTCTGGATCACGTTAACATCATTGGCAATACAGGCTGCGATGTTCGCATCGCTGATTTCGACCCCATAGCCGCGCACACCACGTGTCTCGCGTAAATGACGCAACAGGCTGCCGTCACCGCAGCCGAGGTCGAGCACGGATGAACCTTGCGGAATCCAGGCGGCGATGGCGGCAAAGTCGGGGCGCGACCGTATGAGGGACACACTCATATCTGTCCTCCTTCAGCCACACGATTAAGATAATTTCGCATTACAGCGAAATAATGCTCGTCCTGCATCAGGAAGGAATCATGACCGTGCGAGGAGGTGATCTCGGTATAGCTTACATCGAGCTTGTTATGCAGCAGCGCCTGTACGATCTCGCGCGAGCGCTCCGGTGAGAAGCGCCAGTCGGTGGTGAACGACACCACGAGAAATCTGGCTTTGGCTGCGGCAAAAGCGCGATTCAGGTCACCATTGAGCTCGCGCGCCGGGTCGAAATAATCCAGTGCCTTGGTCATCAACAGATAGGTATTGGCATCGAAATGTTCGACAAACTTGTCGCCCTGGTAGCGCAGGTACGATTCGATCTGAAATTCAATTTCGTAATTGAAATTCAATTTGCCCGTCAGCAGTTCGCGCCCGAACTTGTCCGCCATCGCATCGTCCGATAAATAAGTGATGTGTCCCAGCATGCGCGCGAGGCGCAGGCCACGCGTAGGCACCACGCCATGCTGGTAAAAGTCGCCGTTATGGAAATCGGGATCGGTCAGGATGGCGTTACGTGCGACATCATTGAAGGCGATGTTCTGCGCAGTGAGATGCGGTGCCGAGGCGATGGTCAGCACATGCCGCACACGTTTTGGATAAGACAGCGCCCACTGCATTGCCTGCATACCGCCCAGGCTGCCGCCGACGATGGCAGCGAATTGAGGAATGTCCAGCAGATCGGCCAGACGCGCTTGCGACTCCACCCAGTCTTCCACCGTAACGACAGGGAAACTTGCGCCATAGGGTTTGCCAGTGTCCGGATCAATGCTGGCGGGACCGGTAGAACCATGACACCCGCCGAGATTATTCAGGCCGATGACAAAGAAATGATTGGTATCGATGGGCTTGCCCGGCCCGATCATGTTGTCCCACCAGCCAATGTTCTTTGCATCGTCTGCGTAGTATCCGGCGACATGGTGACTGCCGGACAGGGCATGACAAACCAGGATGGCATTGGACCTGTCGGCATTCAGTTTGCCATAGGTCTCATACACCAGCTCAAAACGCGGCAAAACAGCGCCGCTTTTAAAAGTGAACGGCGTATCAAAGATTGCGCGCTGCGCGTTGACGGCACCAACAGAATGGTTCAATTGCACTCCAAAAGAAAAACCCGCTCAGCTTGGGCTAGAGCGGGTTTACTCGCTTTAGCTGGTATATTTAACGTGCCCCGCAAGCTGATTCAAATCGGCACGGGATGAAGTGTCCGGGTTTTGGTAAAACGTGTCAACCATGTGCCATGTATAGCAAATATCGGGATAAGCATGGAAAATCGTGCTTCCTGCCTGAATAGAGAGGTTGTCTGAAAAGTTGCCTCAGACATGAAAAGATTATTGCGAGCTTGTAGTCCGGGGTTTAGTCACTGCGTTATAGCTTATGTATCCCATTGATTGGGGGTACTTGTTTTCAAACATTACTCAAGGAGCATGACAATGAATAAGGCACTGACTATTGCAGGTACTTTGTTGATCCTGTCAGCACCCGCCTACGCGGAGGACGATGTGGGCGACCGCATCGAACAGCGTCTGGATAATCGCGGTGACCGGATTGAGAACAGGCTGGACGAGCGCGGGGACAGAATCGAGAACAGGCTGGATGCGCGTGCCGACAGGGCTCGTGACGCGGGCAAGGATAAATTGGCGGACAAACTTGAGCGAAAGGGCGACCGCATTGATCAGCGTCTGGACAGGAAGGGTGAGCGAATTGATCGTCGCCTGGACAGAAAGGGTGAACGCATCAACCGCCGCCTTGAAAACCGGGAAGAGAATCGGGCGAGGAACGGCGCCCCCGATCCGGACAAAGTGGGCGATCGCATCGAGCGGCGCATGGACAGGCGCGGCGATCGGATCGAGAACCGGCTAGACAGACGCGGGGACAGGATAGAAAACCGCCTGGATAGGCGCGCTGACAGGGCTCGTGACGCAGGTAATGATAAATTGGCGAACAAGCTTGAGCGAAAAGGTGACCGTATTGACCGGCGTCTGGACAGAAAGGGCGAGCGAATCGACCGTCGCATGGATAGAAAAGGCGAACGCATCAATCGTCGTCTTGACCGCCGTGCACAACGCAGAAACTCAAACTGATTGACTGAGGCGTTTCATCTACTTCCATGGGGCATGACCCGGATAACAAGCAGAACATACAGGTCTTTCTCGCTGGTATCGAGGGTCGTGCCTTTCGCATCGCGCAATTCGCTACAGGCAACCGCGACGATGCACTGGAATTGGTGCAGGAAACCATGGTCAAGCTGGCACAGAACTATGCAGGACGCAATGCGGAAGAATGGAAACCGCTGTTCTACAGCATTCTGCAAACCCGTATTCGTGACTGGCATCGCCGGCAAAAAGTGCGCAATCGTTTCAGAACGTGGTTCACCTGGCAGGACGAAGAAACCGAAAATCCGCTGGAGCAATATCCTGCGGCGGGATCCAGCGAACCGTCAGTCAGGCTGGAAAACGAGCAATTCATGACCCGGCTGGATCAGGAATTAAACGCATTACCTTACCGGCAGCAGCAAGCCTTTTTGCTACGGGTATGGGAAGGCCTGGATGTTGCCCAAACGGCGGCGGCGATGAAATGCTCGGAAAGCAGCGTGAAAACACACCATGCCCGGGCGTTGCAAAAACTGCGTGAACAACTGGAGGAACTTCGATGAAATCCGACGAAGACATATTCGAGCAAAAGGTCAGAACGGCACTGGATGACAGTGTCAGTAGTCTGGATGCCGAGACACGCAGACGCCTGACGGTTATCCGCAGAGAGGCATTCGAACGCAAACCGTTTTTTTCGCGCTGGCCGGGTTTCGGACAATGGGTTCCGGCAACGGCGCTTGCGGGAGTTGCGGTCATGGTCGTGGCGTTGCTGATCAGTCCGGCGCAAGAGGGGCCCGATTTGCTTGCGCAGGCAGATACGGATATTGCACTGGAGTTGCTGACCGATGATGACATCACCGGCGACCCGGATTTTTATGTATGGCTGGATGCCATGTTTCTGGAAGAGGAGATGTCAAGTAATGCGAGTTAGGTACTGCATGGCTTTTGCCCTGCTACTTTCTTTTCCAGGCGTCCATGCGGAAGAAAGCGATCCGCCCATGGAACTGATCGAAATGCTGGGCGAAACGGATGAAGCGAATTCCGATATTGAAATAGCCATGTCGGAGATCGAGATCAAACAGGCAAAACTGAATGTGAAAGAGAATCTCCCCGAGGAGGTAAAAGATGATGAATAAAATGCAGGCTGATCTGCGGCGATACGCGATGGCCCTGATCCTGGTTATGGTTGCCGGATTTGCTTCAACGAATGCGCTTGCTGCGGGTATGGCATGGAGCGACCTGGATCCGCAACAGCAGAAGATCCTGTCCCCAATGAAGGATCGCTGGGACAACCTGTCACCGGAACGTCAGGAGAGGCTGAGTAAAGGCGCGACAAAATGGGCCAACATGACCCCGGAGCAGCGTACCAGGGCGCGTGAACGCATGGATCGTTTCAATAAATTGCCACCGGAAGAAAAAAAATTCGTCAGACAGCGTATGCGCGAATTTCGCGAACTGCCTCCGGAAAAACGCCAGGCGCTACGTGAACGCTGGCAGAAACTTTCACCGGAGCAACGTGCCCGATTTCGCGAACGGGTACGCAACATGACGCCGGAGCAACGCAAAAAAGTCATACGCCGGAGAATGAAGCGCATGCGCAACAAGTGACCATGTTCGTTAAATTGTTTTACAGCAGTGAGCAATTAACCGGTTTACCTGTTTTGTTTCATCGGTTATCGTGTGGGAAGGTTGTAAATGACACTGCAAAGAAAGGGTGAAAAATGAGAGGCTTGGCGATATTCCTGTTGAGTTTTCTGATGATTCAGACCGCCGGTGCAGCTGAATTGTTTGGTACGGTGGATGCCATTTCCGGAGAGGCGGTCGTAACTGACGTTGCAGGAGGAAGACAACGCATTACTTCCGGCCTGAAAATATATGCCGGACAAAGCATACAGACGGCGGCGGATGGCGAGGTGCAAATCGTTACGGAAGACAGTGGACTTATTGCCTTGCGCCCGAATAGCCATTTTCGTATTGATCGCTATCAGGCCAGGGAGCAAGCGTCGGACGCAATTATCTTTTCCCTGTTTAAGGGTGCGTTACGTTCCAT
>JBNLBY010000062.1:0-15153 GCA_050303535.1 Sideroxydans sp.
TCCACCATGTAGGGTGGTCTCATCGTTACTGATAACGAGGAGCTATACCAGATCCTGTTGTCACTGCGCGCTCACGGCTGGACCCGCAATCTGCCCAAGCACAACCTGGTGTGCGGCGAGAAAAGTGATGACCCATTCGAGGAATCGTTCCGCTTCGTGCTACCCGGTTATAACGTGCGACCACTGGAAATCGAAGGTGCGCTGGGAGTCGAGCAAGTGAAGCGATTGCCGACGCTGATTGAAGAGCGGCGAAAAAACGGCAAGCTGCTGCAAACTGCCCTGGCTAATCATCCCAATATCATTATCCAGAAGGAGATCGGCGAGAGTAGCTGGTTTGGCTTCAGTCTGGTGATCCGCCCCGGTAGCAAGCTCACACGCAAAGCACTGGTGGCAAAAATAAATAAACAGGGTTTCGAATGCCGTCCGATCGTTGCTGGAAATTTTGCCAAAAACGAAGTAGTGAAATACTTTGATTCAGAAGTGCATGGCACGTTGAAGAATGCCGAATACATCGATCAAAACGGACTGTTTGTGAGTAATCATCATTTTCCAATCCCGGAAGCGTTTGTCGCGCTTTCAGAATTGTAAGGAAAAACAATGAAGGCAGTTATTCTTGCAGGCGGACTGGGCACACGAATCAACGAAGAGACCGCGTCCCGTCCCAAGCCAATGGTCGAAATTGGTGGCAAGCCGATCCTGTGGCACATCATGAAAATTTATTCGGCCCACCGTATTTATGATTTTGTAATCTGCTGTGGCTACAAGGGTTACGTGATCAAGGAGTATTTTGCCAATTACTTCCTGCACATGTCGGATGTAACCTTTGACATGGAGCACAACAAAATGGAAGTGCATCAGCGGCATGCTGAACCGTGGAGGGTGACGCTGGTGGATACAGGTGAAGAGACCATGACTGGTGGACGTTTGAAGCGTGTAGCGGATTACGTCAAGGATGAAGAGGTATTTTGCTTTACCTATGGCGATGGGGTGAGTGACGTTAATATCACCGATTTGATCGCCTTTCACAAGGCGCAAAAGGTCAAAGCTACATTGACAGCCACTTTACCCCCCGGGCGTTTTGGCGCACTCGATATGCAAGACAATAAGGTCAAAAGCTTTCGAGAAAAACCTCAGGGTGACGGTGCCATGATAAACGGCGGATTTTTTGTGTTATCCCCGCAAGTCATAGACTATATTGCCGACGATAAAACCATCTGGGAACGGGATCCGATAGAGCGTCTTGCAGAAGAAGGAAACCTGGCGGCTTTTCATCATGAGGGATTTTGGCAGCCGATGGACACCTTACGCGATAAATTGCATCTCGAGGAATTGTGGCAATCAGGCAAGGCACCATGGAGGGTGTGGAAGTGAACGTCGAGTTCTGGCACGGCAAGAAGGTCTTCCTGACCGGCCATACCGGTTTCAAAGGCAGTTGGTTGAGTCTGTGGCTGCAGCAGCTGGGTGCCCAGGTGACGGGCTATGCTTTGCAACCGCCAACTAATCCCAGTTTGTTCGAAGTTGCAAATGCTTCACAGGGCATGAACTCCATTATCGGTGACATCCGTGATGGCGAAGCTTTGCGCCGGGCGATGAATAGTGCAACGCCCGATATTGTGATTCACATGGCGGCCCAACCATTGGTGCGCTATTCCTATGCGAACCCGGTTGAGACCTATTCCACCAATGTGATGGGAACGGTGTATCTGCTGGAGGCTGTGCGACAAACACCTTCGGTGCGAGCCGTAGTCAATGTCACCAGCGATAAGTGTTACGACAACAAAGAGTGGATATGGGGCTATCGCGAGAACGAGGCGATGGGCGGTTTCGATCCTTATAGCAACAGCAAGGGCTGTGCCGAGTTGGTGACATCGGCTTACCGCAATTCTTTTTTCAACCCTGAGAAATATGCTGATCATCGAGTCGCACTTGCCTCGGCGCGTGCGGGTAATGTCATCGGCGGCGGCGACTGGGCTGATGACCGATTGATCCCGGATATCCTGCGTGCCATTAGCGGTAACCAACCTGTGGTGATACGAAACCCGCATGCTGTTCGCCCTTGGCAGCATGTGCTGGAGCCGCTCTCCGGCTATCTGGTACTGGCACAAAAACTCTACGAAGAAGGTGCGTCTTATGCGGAAGGCTGGAATTTCGGGCCGAATGATGAAGATGCCAGGCCGGTACAGTGGATCGTGGAGAATCTGACAGAAGCATGGGGCGACGACGCAAGCTGGATACTGGATGGCGGCGATCATCCGCATGAGGCGCATTACCTGAAGCTGGATTGCTCCAAAGCAAAGATGCGCCTGGATTGGCAGCCGAGATGGCATTTGGCGCATACTTTGGAAATGATTGTCGCCTGGCAACGCGCCTGGTTAACGAAGCAGGACATGCGCAGCTTTACCTTGAAGCAGATAGAACAGTATGCACAGTGAAAGAGAATTATGAGTACTAAAGAACAGCTTCGTACCCAGATCGCCGATCTCGTCAAACAATATGCCGACCTGGCTTACGCACCCAGCGCCTTCGAACCTGGCAAAAAAGCCGTACCGCCTTCCGGCAAAGTGATCGGCGCAAAGGAACTGCAACTGATGGTCGAAGCCTCGCTCGACGGCTGGCTCACCACCGGACGCTTTAACGACGCCTTCGAAAAGCGCCTCACTGAATTCCTCGGCGTGAAGCACGCGCTCACCACCAACTCCGGCTCCTCCGCCAACTTGCTCGCCTTCTCCACGCTCACTTCGCACAAACTGGGCGACCGTGCCATCCAGCCGGGCGACGAGATTATCTCGGTAGCGGCGGGTTTTCCGACCACGGTAAATCCCATCCTGCAATTCGGCGCTGTGCCGGTGTTCGTCGACGTGCAACTCGGTACTTATAATATCGATTCAGCCAAAATCGAGGCCGCGATCACGCCCAGAACCAAGGCCATCATGCTGGCTCACACGCTGGGCAATCCCTTTGATCTTGACGGTATCACTGCACTGGCGAAGAAACACAACCTGTGGCTCATCGAAGATTGTTGCGATGCGCTGGGCTCGACCTTCAATGGCAAACTGTGCGGTACTTTTGGCGATATCGGCACACTGAGCTTCTATCCTGCACACCACATCACCATGGGCGAAGGCGGCGCGGTGTTCACCAACAACGACCAGTTGCGCCAGATCGTCGAATCGTTCCGCGACTGGGGCCGCGATTGCTATTGTCAGCCCGGCAAAGACAACACCTGCGGCAAACGCTTCTGCCAGAAACTGGGCGACCTGCCCTACGGCTACGACCACAAGTACACCTACTCGCACCTCGGTTACAACCTCAAGATCTCTGACATGCAGGCAGCCTGTGCGCTGGCGCAGATGGACCGCGTGGAAGAATTCATCGCCGTGCGCAAAGCCAACTTCGCCTACCTGAAGAACGGCCTGAAGAACTGTGAAGAATTCCTGCAACTACCGGAAGCTACGCCCAACAGCGATCCATCATGGTTCGGCTTTCCCATCACTATCAAGGAAAGCGCGGACGTCAATCGCGTCGACCTGTTGCAATATCTCGATCAGAACAGGATCGGTACACGTTTGCTCTTTGCCGGCAACCTGTCGCGTCAACCTTATATGAAGGGGCGCAATTTCCGGATTTCAGGTGAGCTGGCTAATACCGACAGGATCATGAACGACACTTTCTGGATCGGTGTATACCCGGGTCTGACTGAAGAGATGCTGAAATTTGTGGTTGAAAAGATCGAAACGTTCTTTGGTGTGAATTTCTAGAACAGGACAACAGGGATACGCTTTGAAAGCATCTGATGCGCTTGCCAGATTTTTGATCGCCCATCGAGTACAGACCTGCTTCGAACTCGTGGGTGGCATGATCACTCACATGCTCGACAGTTTTGCCGAGTCCGGGCAGTTCAACATCGTCTCGATGCACCATGAGCAGTCTGCGGCATTTGCAGCGGAGGGCGTGGCCAGATATACAAAAGGTAAGACCATTGCGGTTGCAATGGGTACCAGTGGTCCTGGAGCGACCAATTTGATTACCGGCATCGGCAGTTGCTGGTTCGATTCCGTGCCATGCCTGTTCATCACTGGCCAAGTCAATACGCGCGAACTCAAGGGCGAGCGATCCGTCCGCCAGCAAGGCTTTCAGGAGTTGGATATCGTTGAGGTCGTGAAGTCGCTGACCAAGTATGCGGTGCGCGTGGACAGGGCCGAAGATTTGTTGCCCAGTTTGCATGAGGCCCTGTCGGCAGCGATAAGCGGGCGCCAGGGACCAGTGTTGCTGGATATTCCCAATGATGTGCAGCGCATTGATATTCCGGATGCACTTGTCAATAAATGGCTGAATACACCTTTGGCGATACACACAGGCCCTGAAGTATTGCCCGCTGCACTGGAGGAGCTGGCATCCTTGTGCAAGGATGCACAACGCCCGCTAATCTGTATAGGTGGCGGTGCACGATGGGCCGACACAATGGATGGATGGCTGTTGGCGGCAGACAGGCTGGACATACCCTATGTGACGACATTGATGGGGCATGAACGGGTGGTTGTGCGCAAAAACTATTTCAACATGATTGGCAGTTATGGCAACCGCGAAGCGAATTGGGCAGTGCAGAACTGCGACTTGCTGATCGTGATTGGTGCCCGCCTCGACGTTCGACAAACCGGCGCGGATGTGGAGGACTTTGCCCGCAAGGCGCGTATCGTCCAGATCGATATCGATCCGGGGCAACTGGATAACCGGGTGCATGCGGATTTGAATATCTGTGCGACAGCAGAAAGCTTCTTCCGGGCTTTTCCGCTCAGTTCAACAATTTTTCCGGAACTGGATCGTAATTGGGTAGCCGAGTTGGCTCAGCAAAGTGAACGAGCCCAATTTGATGAATATGCGGATTGGAAGATCAGTCCCGGTGAACTGTTCAGGAAGCTGAATCATGTTTTTGCCAAGCAGACTGTTGACTACGTTTGCGATGTCGGCAATCACCAAATGTGGGCGGCGCAAAATTTGCGGCTGAGTGCTGGCCAAACAGTGCATTACAGTGGCGGTATGGGGGCGATGGGTTTTGCTTTTCCTGCAGCTCTGGGAATCGCTCTTGAGTCAGGAAGGAAGACTGTTGTGATCACTGGCGATGGCAGCATGCAAATCAACATCCAGGAACTGGACACATTAAAACGCATGGATCTTGATGTAACCATCATCGTGATGAACAATGCCATGCTGGGCATGGTCAAGAATTTTCAGGATATGTACTTTAATGGACGCAACCAGTCGACCCAGAAGGGCTACAGCAGTCCCGCCTTCGTCGACATTGCTGCAGCTTATGGAATTGTTGCAAGACGTATCGGTAATTCAACAGAGATGGACAGCATTCTGCCGCTGATCGCCAATCATAAAGGCCCCATGCTTATCGAAGTGATGATGGAAGATGCGACGGAATGCCGTCCGCGCCTGACTTTTGGCTCAAAGCTGGACGAACAGGTTCCTCATATCAAATGACTGGCGATCGTATTAATGTTCTCCGCTATTAATTTTGAAATGCCGAATGTTATGGATTTTTACTGGAAAATAATATGAAAATCTTGCTTGTTTCACCGCCATTTGAGGTGGAGTGGCGTGATCCTGAAATCCATCACAACTCGCATTACCCTCTCGGGATTGCATATTTACATAGCTACCTTGAGACTAAGGGGCATGTAGTCGAAACACTTGCACTCAATAGTCATACGTATTCCGACGCTGATGAAATCGTCGGTGAAAAATTGCGCACGTTCATACCCCAGGTGGTTGGATTGAATATGCTGACTTCCAACCGGGTCAGTTGTTTTGCATTGATAGAGCATGTCCGGAAAAATTATCCGGACATGCGCATCGTGATTGGCGGCATTCATGCCAGCGACATGTATGTGCAGATCATTGAGAAGTATCCCGAGGTCATTGCGGTAATTGGGGAAGGGGAGATTGTTCTTGGCAATCTTCTGGCGGCATTTGAGTCTCATGCTGAGCTAAGCAGTGTAAATGGGATTGCTTATGCGGAGAGCGCAACAGCGTCAGGTCAATATACTGTCAAGGTTACTCCCAGAGAAAAGTTGATTGAGGATCTGGACATTCTGCCATTTCCCAAACACGAACTTTTCTTCCATGGGGGGCGCACTGTGGCGAGCCTTCTCACCAGCCGGGGATGCCCCTTTCAGTGCAGCTATTGTGTTTTGGGGGTTGTCTCCAATCGCCGGGTACGATATCGCTCGGTAGAAAATGTAATGAATGAGATTGAATATCTGGTAACCAGGTATCCACAGATAGATACTTTCTGGATCCATGATGATGTTTTCTTCATCAAGCCCAAGCGTGCAATTGAAATCTGCGATGAGTTTGTTAAGCGAAACATTAAGAGGAAAATCATTTGCAGCGGACGGTTTAAGCCATTCAATAAGGAGCTGGCAGAGGCGCTTGATCGAGCCGGTTGCGAGACGATGATGTTTGGCTTGGAGACAGGTTCACGCAAACTCATGGAGACCTCACATAAGAACATAAAGCCGGAAGATATTCTGCACACTTTCAGCCTGATCAAAAATGCCAAAGTTGAACCTATCTGTTTCCTGATAGTGGGATTGCCTGGGGAAGACGATAAAACGGTGTCAGAAACCATTGCTTTCGTTAAGAAGCTGCAAAAAATACGTTACTTCCATTTTTCGGATATCGGGATATTGACTATTTATCCGGGTACCGAGGTTTATGAAATCGCCAAGACCAAGAATTTCATGGACGATAGTTATTGGTTAGGTGATGGGCCGGCTCCGCTCTATGCCGCTGAGCACAGCATCGAACAGCTTCACGCTTATAAAAAGCGGATACTGGATGCCCTGGCGCTGGAGCGGATGTTTACATTTAAGGGGTTCATTGCCCAGGTGGATATGCTCCCTTATGTTTTGACGTCGATATTTCGGGCGGGGCCACATCAGCGCATCATATTCATCAGTCTCTTGATAAAAGCAATGTCTCCTTTTGCTTATTTAAAGCTGAAAGATATATATAACTGGGCCAGGGGGCGCTCAAAAATATCCAGGCCCTCCAAGCTTGCGCCAGTCAAAAAATGAAAAGATATATCGCAATTCATGGTCTCGGAGAGTTCACAATGATAGGAACACGATGAGAATTGCGATTCTCGGGGCAACCAGTCAAATTGCCAAAGACTTGATTGTTTCCTATTCCAGCTTGATGGATAAGCATCTATACCTGTTTGCGCGCCGCCGCGATGAGGTAAGGAAATGGCTGTCCGCCATGAATTTGGCGGGACGTTATCAAGTGGAGGAATACTCGGAATTCGCCCGGCAAGAATTTGATGCTGTTATCAATTTTGTTGGTGTAGGCAACCCGGCACAAGCATTGGCAATGGGCAGTTCGATTTTTGAAGTAACGCTTCGTTTTGATGAAATGGTTCTGGATTATCTGCAGGCACATCCTGCATGCCGCTATTTATTCTTGAGTAGCGGGGCAGTATATGGATCGAGATTCAAAGAGCCGGCAAATCGAAATACTCCAGCCGTTGTGCCCATAAACAACCTGGCACCTCAGGAGTGGTATGGCGTAGCTAAACTGCACGCGGAGTGCAGACATCGCGCGCATTCCGAATTGTCTATCATCGATATACGCGTGTTTAATTATTTCAGTCGCACTCAGGATATCAATGCACGGTTCATGATCACGGACATTTTGCGCGCTATTCGTGACAAAACTGTGCTGAAGACTTCGCCTGAATCCATCGTGCGCGACTTTCTGCACCCATCGGATTTTTTTAGCCTGGTCAATGTGCTTTTGTCTGCGCCTGCTTGTAATGCATTTGTTGATTGTTATAGCCGGGCGCCAATAGATAAAGCCAGCTTGCTGGCTGCCATGCAGGAGAATTTTGGATTGCGCTATGAAGTGGCGGAATCGGCATCGAACGTAAATGCAACAGGGATTAAGCCATACTATTATTCATTAAATACGCGCGCCGCTGACTTCGGTTTTCAGCCTAAGTTAACTTCTCTGGATGGGATTCTGCAGGAAACAACAGCTATCTTTCAGCCAAAAAGTTCAAAGGAGAATGCGGATTGATCGCTATTGTGCTGGGGAGAGCTGCCCAATTCCTGCTGACACTCGTCATGATGCGAGTTGCAACAACGCTCTTATCTCCGGAAGAAATGGGCAAAGTCTTTCTGGTGACATCTACTATCGCCTTCTTTGCAATGTTCCTCTTAAATCCAGTTGGAATGTTCATCAATCGACGGTTGCATTCCTGGCAGGCAAATGGGGTCGCCAGGCGCTATTTGATTCGATATATGAGCTACCTGCTAATGGTTGCGCTTGTTGCCTTGGCAACGTTGCTGCCTCTCTACACTACTGGGGTGATAAATTTTGGTATTTCGATTTCATGGCTGATGATATTGGTCTGTGGGTCGCTGCTTTTTAATTCGGCCAGTCAAACGGCAATCCCTTTATTGAATTTGCTGGGTGAAAGTGGAAGATATATGCTGTTGTCGGTTGCCACGATAGCGGCAAGTTTTGCTTGCGCCACCCTGTTGGTGCAGCTGGTGCAACCATTAGCTCAATACTGGCTGCTTGGTCTGTTAGCAGGGCAGACACTGGTGGGTGTAATAGGAATCAAGGTTTTATTCGGGCTATTGAACAAGCCTGCAGCCGCATCCGATCACCCGCCTATTAGCCGGCTACATCAGCAATCACTCTATAAATATGCATGGCCAGTTGCAATTGCTGCAGGCTTAGGTTGGCTACAGGGCCAGGGTTACCGTTACCTGATGGAAAACCAGTTGGGTCTGGCGCAGTTAGGGTTGTTCGTTGCGGGGTATGGAATCAGTGCGGGGATGATCGCGGGTTTTGAGTCTGTCTTGACGACATATTTTCAACCCCGCCTGTATCGCGATGCGAGCAGTGATATTCCAAGCAAGCAGGTTCTCGCATGGCGACACTATGCCGCAGCGGTGATTCCATCACTGTTGCTGACGGTTGTATTTATTGTGCTGCTGGCACCGGAATTGACCCGCATATTTCTCGGAGATAGTTTTCAGTCTGCGGCAGATTATGTGATTTGGGGTGCACTTGCCGAGATGGCGCGTGTGTTGACGGGTATATATTCGATGATTGCGCATGTTCACATGCGAACACGCTGGCTGATACTTCCCAATTCAATCGGGGCAGTTCTTTCAGTCGTTCTGTGCGCACTGCTGATACCATATTTTGGTGCTGAGGGCGCTGGAATCGGGTTAGTAACAGCTGGATTTGCAGTGGTAGCGTCGATGCATGTTTTGCTTGCACGTCATGCGGGGGGAGGAACTCCAGTTCGCTTTTTCTTGCGGACGGGGATATTTGCTGCCGTGCTATGGGGATTGACGTTAAGTATCCGGTACATGTTTGATGAAACAGATTGGCGCGTGATTGTTTGCGTCACAATGCTGATCGGCATTGCTTTCGTGGGCCTGCAATATGCTTTATTGCGGCGGTATCTGGAAAAGAGGGAAGCATGAAAATATTGGTTGTTTGTATGCTGCATACCTATGGCGATCCAGAGCGCGAATACTCTTTTGAATATTTCAATTTTTACCAGGTCTTTAAAGCGATGGGGCACGAGGTCGAATTGTTCGACTACATGGGTGAGATGAAAGCTCTCGGTAAGGCTGAAATGAACCGGAAACTGCTCCAGCGTGTTTGCGATTGGCAGCCGAGAGTCACCGTGTTCTCTCTATATACTGACCAGCTTGATCCGGCAATCGTTAATTCATTGCGCGCCTACACAAAGACCTTCTGTTTTTTTCATGATGATACCTGGCGCGTCGACTATTCGCGCTATTGGGCGCAGCAGTTCGATTATTTTTCAACATCTGATTTGCATGGCGAAGAAAAATATCGCGAGATCGGTTTGCCTAATGCGGTCTATTTCCCATTTGGTTGTAATGAAAAAATATTCCGCAAGCTGGATGTCCTGAAAAAGTACGACGTATCATTTGTCGGAGCCTGGCATCCTTACCGTGAATGGATGATCAACCGGATCAGGAAATCCGGGGTCAATGTTGAGGTCGTTGGTTACCGCTGGCCCAACGGTGAGATCAACCAGGAAGGTATGGTGAGATTGTTCAATGAAAGCCGTATCAATCTGAATCTTTCCAACTCTGCCTCGTGGGATATTCGTTATCTGGCGTTATCTCCCCGTGCGTTGATCAATCGCTTGCGCAGCAAAAAAAGCACAGAACAGTTGAAAGCGCGCATCTTTGAAGTAAGCGGATGCGGTGCTTTCCAACTCTCGTATTTCGTTGAGGGACTTGCGCATTGCTATGATATCGATCAGGAGATTGGTGTGTATGCAGATGCGGATGATCTGGTTGAGAAGGTTAAATTCTATCTGGCGCATGAGAAGTTACGCGAATCCATGGCAACAGCCGCATACAATCGGACATTACAAAACCACACTTTTGCGCAGCGTTTTAGTGCACTGTTTCAACGAATGGGTTTGCTGGATGAGTAATGCGCCCCTGACATGTATTTGTGTGCCGACCTATAACGCGGCAAGCACAGTGCGCGAAACACTAGTGTCTATTCTGGCTCAGAACTATCCCAATCTGGTCGTTCATGTTTCGGACAATGCCTCTACTGACAACACGCTGCAGGTGATCGAGTCCATTACAGACCCGCGAATCACTATTCATCGTCACGAGGATAATATTGGCGGCGAAGGGAACTTTACCCGTTGTATCCAGATGGCAGAAGGAAAATATACGGCAATATTCCATGCTGACGATATATATGAGCCTGAGATGGTGGATCGGCAAGTGGCTTTTCTGGAAGCTCATCCAGAAGCTGGTGCAGTGTTTACCGAGGCAAGCTTGATCGATGAATCAGGGAATAGAATAGGTGAGATCCGGCTGCCACGCGATATAGCTTTTCAAGGCGGACTGTATGATTTTCCCACAATGTTTAAAGCGATATTACGCCATTCAAACTTTTTTATTTGCCCCAGCTTTATGGTCCGAACTCAAATATATCAGCAAGAGATAAAGACCTGGCGGGGAGAATTGTTTGGTTCGGGAGCTGATCTGGATGTCTGGTTGCGTATTCTTCAGAACCATCTGATAGGCCATCTTCCAGAGCGGTTGATGCGATACCGGATCAGCAATAATCAATTCTCAGCTCGTGTTCGTCTGGAAACAGAGCAAGGTATCATTTTTAAAATCGTTGACTATTACCTTAAGCAGGATCGTGTCAGAGCTATACTCGAAACCGCTGATTTTCAGAATTACAAACGGCTGGAACGAAGTGACAAAGTTATGCGTGCCGTAAATTTGATTCTGACAGATCGACCCCAGGATGCTGAGATGCTGGTTGATGATATATTTTCCATGGATGCCTTGCGGGCGGCATTTCAATCCAGGCGTGCCTTGTTCACTTTGTTGGCGGGAGCATACGTGCGACTAACAGTTTTGACGGGGCTGCATGGAATCGGAAAAAAAATGCTGGCTTATATGAAATTGGTGATGCGCAAATGACGAGTGACCAATCAAGAAATATCTTTGTGGATCCTCCTTCCAAGGCTTACTACGAGGATCGGCTGTTTGATCATGCTGATCCGGTACTGAATCGTGATGATGTGCTGGCATCCTATATTCGACTACGCGTGGCGCTTGAACAACAGGGCATCGCGCTGCATACGGCTGACCGGCTTTTACTGCAAGGTGAGCAGGAAGAGGTCTGTGATTACTATTCACTGGGGGTGCTGGATAATTATGAGCAGTTGCGTGCCCGCGGTGAAGCAAGGCTTCAGGCATTTGTGATATTCGAGCCGCCGGTTGTTGATCCTCGTTTATACCGGGCTTTGCCGGAACTGACGGTTGCTTTCAGGCGTGTCTATGTTCATAACACTGAGGGTGATGGTTATTCGCTTGAAGGCGTGGATCAATCCCGGCTGCACAAACTTTATTGGCCGCAGCCTTATAAAGATGTGCTGCCCGATTTCTGGAATCGTGAAGAGCGGTTGAATCGTATAGTAATGATCAATGGCAACCACAAACCAGCTTCATATAACAATGAACTGTACAGTAAACGTATCGAGGCGCTTGCCGCACTTTCAGTATTTGACTCAATCGATTTGTATGGCCGGGGCTGGGAGAGATGGTGGTCACGTAACTCCATGTGGATGCCATACTGGAAGCATCGAAAAAAAATCATGTCAGTTTATAAAGGATCGTGCAGATCCAAATATGAGGTGCTGAGCCGATATACCTTTGCTTTATGCTTCGAAAATATGGTCATGAAGGGATACATCACGGAAAAGATATTTGATTGTTTGTATGCAGGTACGATCCCGTTGTATCTGGGGGCGAAAGACATCACCGATTTGATACCGGAAGATGCCTACATTGATTGCAGAAAATTTCCTTCATGGGATGAGATGCACAATAAGGTTATGGGTATGTCTGATGTAGAAATTCGATCCATGCGTGAAGCAGGGCGCGCATTTGTTCAAAGTGAGCAAGGTTTGAAATACTACGATTCGCTGATTACGATTGTCCATGAATGATTGTCATGTAAGTATCCCGGAGCCTTTGAGATGAGTAAACCGTATGAGAGTTATGAGTCAGGCGACTATCTTGCCAACAATCCTACCTGGGATGCAGAGGATAGTGGGTGGAAAGCTGGTCAGGTACTGAAAATAATTAATAAAAATCACCTTATGCCAGAATCCATCGTTGAGGTCGGTTGCGGGGCTGGTGGGATATTGGCATCGCTGTATGATGCTTTGCCAAAGATTGAGTATTTCGGCTTCGAGATCGCGCCGGATGCCAGCATATTCTGGAAGAAGCACGAAAACAAAAAAATCACGTTTTCGATCGGCGATTTTCTGCAAGAGCAGACTGCGCATTTTGATTTGTTGCTATTGCTGGATGTAATTGAACATATCCCCAATCCATTTGAATTTCTTTCTGAATTGCGCGGGAGATCAGAATATTATGTTTTTCATATCCCGCTGGATTTGAGCGCGCTGAGTGTGGCCAGGGAACAGCCACTGTTGCGAGTTCGCCAAAAAGTGGGGCATATCCACTATTTCACCAAAGAGCTGGCATTGTCGCTTATCGAGGAATGTGGTTATAAAGTCATGGATTGGTCATACACTGGGGCAGCTTTCACGGCACCACAAACAACCTGGAGGAGCTGGTTGGCGAGAATACCCAGGCGGTTGGCATATTGGATCAACCGCGATTGGGGAGTTCGCTTGTTGGGAGGGGATACTTTAATGGTACTTGCAAAAGTGCAAGTTGAATGAATTATTGGTATAGAGTGAACAGTGTGGGTGAGCGGCAATCAAAAAACCATTGCGGTAGTGATGGTGCTGTTAACTTTATGACAGCAGGGACGTTTGTCAACGCCAGAGAGTTTTTTAATTTAAAGAGCTGCATTCGAAACCAAATAGCATGAGCGGTGTAATACTGGGAGATATGCTTTATTGCAATGGAAGCACTTCGTGTGTTGAAGGTGTCATTGATGGAGCGGTGAATATATAGATGGCAAAGATATTTTTATTAAGTACAAGTTTGCAGGAGAGTGTGCAACTGCAAGTTGAGGATAACTCTTACAGCCTTGGAATGGCCTATCTCCATTCATCTATTCGGCAAGCTGGGTATGATATTCATACGGAGAACTATAACAACATACCAGAGCACATAGCGCTGAAAAGTATTCGTGGCATATTGGATGAAGAGAAACCTGAATATCTTCTTATTCAGATGTTTACCATGACCAGAGTGTCCAGTTATCGTGTTATCAAATTAGCAAAAAAGCTGAACCCAAACATTAAGATCATTGTTGGCGGCGTTCATGCCTCTGTGCTTTACAGGCAACTGGTTGAAAATTTCCCGATAGATTATGTGGTAATTGGGGAGGGGGAGTTGGCAATTATCGAGCTGCTTGACGCGCTGGAGAACGGCAAGCCGACAAGCGATATCAAAGGACTTGCTTATACCCTTATAGATAAAGGTGAGGGTCTGTTGCCAGTGAGGCAGACAGTTGTCACAGAGATGAGAGAGTTGAACAAGAAACTTGATGATTTGCCATTTCCTGCCCATGAGCTTTTTGTGACTCAAAAGTCAAAGATAGCAAATATTATTACTACAAGAGGCTGCCCCTTTCTCTGCAGCTTCTGTTGTTTGCATACGATTTCCAAGCGGAAGTTCAGAAAACGTTCTATTGAAAGCGTAGTTGATGAGGTGGAATATATCCTTGATACTTTTGCGGGTGTAGAGTTTATTCAGATAGCTGATGATACTTTTGCTTTGGATATGAAAAGGGCAAAGGAGCTTTGCAGGGAAATTATAAGGCGTGGGATCAAGGTGAAGTTCTGGTGTTCTACGAGGTTCAAGCCCGCAGATACAGAACTTTTTGAGCTGATGGTTGAGGCAGGCTTTACGGACATTGGTTTTGGGCTTGAATCAGGAAGCCCTAAAATGTTAAAAAATATTCACAAGAGTATTTCACAAGAGGATGTTCTAGAGACTTTTGGTCTGCTGAAGGATCTTCCAATAACACCGACCACCTTCCTGATGGTTGGATTCCCGGAGGAGTGTGATGAGACGGTGCAGGAAACCGTAAATCTTGTTAAAAAGCTAAAGAGCATAAAGTCTTATAACCTGAGTGGTGTCGCTCCTCTCTGGGTGTATCCGGATACAGAGGTATATGACAAAATGAAAGAAGCCGGCAAGATTGATGATAACTACTGGTTAACTGATAAAGATGTGCCTTACTATACTGTGGATCATTCTTACCATCAGCTGCGAAAGATGTCTCTTAGTATTAATTACCATGAATCCAGGTTTAAACAGATACGTTCATATTACGGATATTTCGTAAAGAAATATCTACTTCAAGCGCCAACAAAAATAAAGAACAGAATAGCTTTGTATGCACTTGAAAATGAGCTTAAAAATTCCTGTCGTTGATTGTAAGCCCCCCGAAGGTAACTAAGTTTCGAGATAGCAAAGCCATCTGTACTCGACGGCATCTGGTTGCCGGGTGCGTTGTGTAGTAATTCCCCGTTGCAATCCTGAATCCACACGACGTCCCCCCGTTTTTCAGTAGCACGCGGCTTTAGAGTCCGCAGTTAATGTAACCGATTTTTCTGCC
>JBNLBY010000063.1:0-14751 GCA_050303535.1 Sideroxydans sp.
TCCTTTGTTCATTCGCATGGCGTGGCACAGTGCGGGCACCTACCGCACCGGCGACGGCCGCGGCGGCGCGGGGACGGGCAACCAGCGCTTCGCCCCGCTCAACAGCTGGCCCGACAACGTCAACCTCGACAAGGCGCGCAGGCTGCTGTGGCCGATCAAACAGAAATACGGACGGAAAATTTCCTGGGCAGACCTGATGATCCTGGCCGGTAACGTCGCGCTGGAATCGATGGGGTTCAAGACCTTCGGTTTCGGCGGTGGGCGTAAAGACATCTGGGAACCGGAAGAAGATATTTACTGGGGAGCGGAAGGCAAGTGGCTGGCGGACGAACGCTACAGCGGCGACCGCGACCTTGAGAATCCGCTCGCCGCGGTGCAGATGGGCCTGATCTATGTGAACCCGGAAGGACCGAACGGCAATCCGGACCCGATCGCGGCCGCACGCGATATTCGCGAGACTTTCGCGCGCATGGCGATGAATGATGAAGAAACAGTTGCGCTTATTGCCGGGGGTCATACTTTCGGCAAAACGCATGGCGCCGGTGATGTGGCTCAGGTGGGCCCGGAGCCGGAAGCGGCCGGGATCGAAGAGCAGGGCCTCGGCTGGAAGAGCAGCTTCGGCAGCGGCAAAGGCGGCGACACCATTTCCAGCGGACTGGAAGTTACCTGGACCAACACGCCGACGCAATGGAGCAACAATTTCTTCGAGAATCTGTTCGGCTACGAATGGGAACTGACGAAGAGCCCGGCCGGTGCGCATCAGTGGAGGCCGAAAGGCGGCGTGGGTGCCGACGCGATCCCGGATGCGCATGACCCGGCCAAACGTCACGCGCCATCCATGCTGACCACCGACCTCTCGCTGCGTTTCGACCCCGCGTACGAAAAAATCTCGCGGCGCTTCTACCAGAATCCGGATCAGTTTGCGGACGCATTTGCCCGCGCATGGTTCAAACTCACGCACCGCGACATGGGTCCGCGCGCGCGCTATCTCGGTCCGGAGGTGCCGGCGGAAGAGCTCATCTGGCAGGATCCCATTCCTGCGGTGGACCACAAGCTGATCAACGAAAAGGATATCGCCAGCCTCAAGGGCAAGATCCTTGCGTCGGGCTTGTCCGTTTCGGAACTGGTTGCCACTGCCTGGGCATCGGCGTCCACGTTCCGCGGTTCCGACATGCGCGGCGGTGCAAACGGTGCGCGCATTCGCCTGGCGCCGCAGAAGGATTGGGAAGTCAACCAGCCTGCGCAACTGGCGAAAGTGCTCAAAGTGCTGGAAGGCATCCAGAGTGAGTTCAACAGCGCGCAGTCCAGCGGCAAGAAAGTTTCACTTGCCGATCTGATCGTGCTGGGCGGCAACGCAGCCGTCGAGGCCGCAGCGAAGAAGGCAGGACATGAGGTGAAGGTTCCGTTTACGCCGGGGCGCATGGATGCATCGCAGGCGCAGACCGATGTGAGCTCATTCGCTGCACTGGAACCGGCCGCGGACGGATTCCGCAACTACGTGCGCAAAGGACTTGAAGGAGCGGCAGCCGAGATGCTGGTGGACAAGGCGCAGTTGCTGACGCTGACCGCGCCCGAGATGACGGTGCTCATCGGCGGCCTGCGCGCGCTGAATGCAAACGTCGCCCGGTCGCAACACGGTGTCTTCACCAAACAGCCCGAAACGTTGATCAACGATTTCTTCGTGAATCTGCTCGACATGAACACGAAGTGGCAGAAGTCCGCCACCGAAGCAGGCGTCTTGGAAGGACACGACCGGGCAACGGGCAAGCTCAAATGGACGGGCACCATCGTCGATCTGGTCTTCGGCTCGAATGCCCAGCTCCGGGCGCTGGCGGAAGTCTACGCATGCAGCGATTCGCAGGAGGCGTTCGTGCGCGACTTCGTGGCGGTATGGAGCAAGGTGATGAACCTGGATCGTTTCGATCTGGCGTGATTCAGAAAGTAGCCCCTGCCTGCATCTGGTTAACCCGGTTCAGGCAGGGGCTGTTATTTATGGTATCAAGTTGAATGTCCGGAATCGGCTTCGCGTTCAGCCTTGCACTCCGGACAGAAAACACTGGCGGGGTCGACCTTGAGCCGCTCTGTTTCGATCTCCGTGCTGCACTGACAGCAGCGTCCGTAGGTGCCGGCATCGATCCTGGCGAGCGCGGCCTCCAGTTTTCTTTTTCGTTGCAATAGCCGTTCGCGCATGCCTTGCGCCATGGCCTGCTGTTGCATTGCATCCATGCGCGATAGCCGTCCCACGCTCGATTGATCCAGCGTTACCGTGCCGGCGGCACTGGTTGCCTGCGCCAGTGTTTCTTCCAGGCGCAGCAGCTCCGTTTCGATCTGGTTGCGGAAAAAAGCAGAATCCTTACTCATGGATATGTCCGGTATTGGCTGTCCGGGGAAATAGTAACTCGATAATTCGCCGTCCAGAAGCATTTACCCGATATTCGTGCATGCTTTGCTGCAGCACCGCATCCATGCGTAACGCGGGTTAGACATTCACGCGCCAAGCCTTTAGACTTGCGGCCTTTTTTACAGGCTGTAACCATGTCCGAAGAGCTCGAACAGACCACCAGAGAACCCGCTGCCGTTTCGCGCGACCTGATCTCGCGCAAAGTGGCGCGCCGCCGCACGTTCGGCATCATTTCCCACCCGGATGCGGGTAAAACCACGCTGACCGAAAAACTGCTGCTGTTTTCCGGCGCGATCCAGCTCGCAGGTACGGTGAAGGCGCGCAAGAGCGGACGTCATGCGACTTCCGATTTTCTTGCTATCGAGAAACAGCGCGGCATTTCGGTCGCCAGTTCGGTGATGCAGTTCGAATATCGCGATCATGTGGTGAACCTGCTCGACACACCCGGCCACCAGGATTTTTCCGAAGATACCTACCGCGTGCTTACCGCCGTCGACTCGGCATTGATGGTGATCGACGCGGCCAAGGGTGTGGAGGCACAGACCATCAAATTGCTCAACGTGTGCCGCATGCGCGATACGCCCATCCTGACCTTCATGAACAAGATGGATCGTGAGGTGCGCGATCCGCTGGAATTGCTGGACGAAGTGGAATCGGTGCTGCAGATACAGTGCGCGCCGGTGACCTGGCCCATCGGCATGGGCAAGACCTTCCGCGGCGTGTACCACCTGCTGCGCGACGAGATCATGTTGTTCGAGGCGGGTGAGGAGCGCGATACCAAAGACTTTGAGATCATCAAAGGAATCGACAACCCGCGACTGGCAGAAATGTTCCCGCTGGAGATCGAGCAGCTCAAGATGGAGGTGGAACTGGTGCATGGCGCGTCGCATCCGTTCGATCTGCAACGTTTTCTCGACGGTAAACAGACGCCCGTGTTTTTCGGCTCCGCCATCAACAACTTTGGCGTGCGCGAGATACTGGATGCATTGCTGGACTGGGCGCCTGCGCCGCGCGAGCGTGATGCAACCATGCGTGTGGTGGAACCGGCGGAACCAAAATTCTCCGGCTTCGTGTTCAAGATACAGGCGAACATGGATGCCAACCATCGCGACCGCATCGCTTTCCTGCGCGTGTGCTCCGGCCATTTTGAACGCGGTATGAAAATGAAGCACTTGCGCATCGGCAAGGAGGTCAGGGCGTCCAGCGTGGTGACTTTCATGGCATCGAGCCGCGAACAGGTGGAAGAGGCCTATGCGGGCGATATCATCGGCCTGCCGAACCATGGCAACATGCAGATCGGCGACAGTTTCTCCGAAGGTGAAGCGTTGCAGTTCACCGGCATCCCGTATTTCGCGCCTGATTTTTTCCGCTCGGTTCGCATTCGCAACCCAATCAAGGTGAAGCAATTGCACAAAGGTTTGCAGCAACTGGGCGAAGAGGGCGCGGTGCAGGTGTTCAGGCCGGTGGATGGCGGCGACCTTATTCTCGGCGCCGTGGGTATGTTGCAGTTCGACGTGGTGGCCAGCCGTTTGCAGGGCGAGTACGGCGTGGATGCGATGTTCGAGGGTACCAGTACGACGAGTGCGCGCTGGGTGACCTGCGACGACAAAAAGATACTGGCCGATTTCGAGAAGGCCCTGTCGCACAATCTGGCGATCGATGCGGCGGGCAACCTAGCTTATCTCGCTCCGAATAACGTCAATTTGAAACTGACTCAGGAGCGCTGGCCGAAAGTAATATTCCATACCACGCGCGAGCACGCGGTGAAGCTGTGAACGCCTTCAATAACCTGCTGCAGATCGTTATCAGTCGGAAGGGTATGTGGCTACGACATAACCTGAAGGTTAGTCTTCGCCGAAACTCACTACGTTCGTTTTCTCGTCGCTCCGTTCCGTGCGCCTTGCACTCGAACCGCTCGCGACGGTTCTTGAAGGTGTCTCTCTAATGCTCTACATCGTGCACAACGTCATCGTTCCCGACCGCGAAATCGAGTTCACCGCGGTGCGTGCACAGGGCGCGGGCGGACAGAATGTGAACAAGGTGGCGAGCGCGGTACATTTGCGTTTCGATATCGGTGCTTCGTCGTTACCCTCGGAATTCAAGGAACGGTTGTTGCAACTCAACGATCAGCGCATCACCAAGGATGGCGTGGTCATCATCAAGGCGCAGGAATACCGCAATCAGGAACAGAACCGCAATGAGGCGCTACGACGTCTGAAGACTCTGCTGCAATCGGTGGCTGTCTCGCCTAAAAAGCGTATCAAGACCAGACCCAGCCGCAGCGCGCAACGCAAGCGTGTGGAACATAAGGTCAGGCGCGGCATGATAAAGTCGTTGCGCGGCAGGGTGACTGATTAGTCTGTTGTATAGTCGTCAAGATAACGATCGAATTCACTTGCGGGCATCGGTTTTGCAAACAGGTATCCCTGTGCTAAATCACACCCGGCGTTGATCAGAATGTCGCGCTGTTCCACAGTTTCCACGCCTTCGGCAACGACTTTCATACCCAGTTTGTGTGCCATGACAATGATCGCTTCGACGATCGCATGGTCGCTGTGACTGGTACTCATGTTGCATATGAAGGATTGGTCGATCTTGAGGTAGTCGATGTCGAAGCGTTGCAGATATGACATCGCCGAATATCCCATACCAAAATCATCCAGCGATATCTGAATGCCTGCATCGCGGAATGACAGCAGTTTTTCCTGCACTTCGCTACGGTCGTCCATCAGCAGGCCTTCGGTGATTTCCACCACGATGCAGCTTGGCGATATGTCCAGCGCGCGCAACCAGCTGAGCAGGGTCATATTGCCGTCGCCGGTGACGAACTGGCGTGGCGATTTGTTCACGCTGATTCGCAAGGCCATCAGAAGACGGTTTTCGCTGGCACACCATTGTTTGGCTTTGAGCGCGGCCTGACGGAATACCCAATCCCCGATGTCATTGATCAATCCGATCTCTTCTGCCAGCGGGATGAAGACGGAAGGGCTGACCAGGCCAAGCTCAGGATGATGCCAGCGCAACAAGGCTTCGGCCTTGACCGGTTGTCCGCTGGATAGATCGATGATGGGCTGGTAATGAACTTCAAACTGACCGGCATCGAGCGCACGCCGCAGATCGTTGCTGAGTTGCAGGCGCGTCTGCGCGGCTTCCTGCATGGAGGAGGTGAAATAGCTGTATTGATTACGCCCCCTGCCTTTGGCGACGTACATCGCCTGGTCGGCATTTTTCAATAACGAAGAGAGATTGTCCGCATCCTGCGGGTACAGCGTGATGCCGATGCTGGCGGAGACATAGGCCGAAGATTCGCCCAGCATGAACGGTTTGCCAACGGCTTGAATGATCGTGTCGGCCAGAGCGCCCAGGCGTTTTGGATCGGCAACGCCCGGCAGGATGATGGTGAACTCGTCGCCACCCAGGCGGGCCAGCGTATCCGATTCGCGAATGCAGCCGGCAATACGCCTGGCGGCCTGCATCAGCAGGTTGTCGCCTGCCTCGTGACCTAGTGTGTCGTTTACTTCCTTGAAGTGGTCGAGGTCGATAAACATCAGCGCCAGCGAAGTTTGTTCGCGATCGCCGCGTTTGAGTTCCTGTGCCAGTCGATCATGGAACAGGCGGCGGTTGGGCAGGCCGGTTAGCGCATCGTAGTTAGCCTGGCGCCAGATGATTTCTTCACTGCGTTTTTTGTCGGTGATGTCGGAGAAAATGGCGATGCGTTGGCGTACTTCGTTGCGTTCGTCGCGCACGGTATTGATGGTCAGCCATTCCGAAAAGATTTCGCCGTTTTTGCGGCGGTTGACGATCTCGCCTTGCCAGCTGCCGAAGGTCTGGATGGTCGACCACATGGCATGATAGAACTCTTTGCTTTGCATCCCGGAACTGAGCAGGTTGGGGTTGTGGCCAATGGCTTCATATGCCTCGTATTGAGTGATCTTGGTAAAGGCGGGATTGACCGCAATAATCCTGTTGTTCGCGTCAGTGATGAAGATGGCTTCCGGGCTGGACTGGAATACGGTGGAGGCGAGTTGCAGATTTTCTTCATCCTGTTTGCGTTCGATCGCGATGCCTACGATCTTCGCCATTTCTTCGATGAGCTGGATCTGCGCGGTGCTGGGTGAAGCTATTTTGCGATGATAAAGCGCGAATGTTCCCAGTACCTTGCCCCTGGAAGAGATGGTGGGCTCTGACCAGCAGGCAGCCAGCCCGGCCCGGGCTGCTATTTCCCTGTACGGTGCCCAATTGGGGTGGGTCTGGATATCGGAGATGATGGTACGCTCGCCGGTTGCGGCAGCATGCCCGCAGGAACCGCGACCGACACCGGTTTCGAATCCATGTACGGCCTGATTGAAAAAATCGGGGAAGGATGGTGCTGCCCCGATCTGCAGATGTTTGTCCTCTTTGTCCAACAGTAAAATGGAACACAGCACTTGCGGATGTTCGGTTTCAACCTGTTGAACGATGGCGTTAAGAATAAAATTCAAATCCCTGCCGCGTGCCAGCATTTCCAGCACTTCGTTGCGGGTTTTCTCCCGTTGCAGGGCATGTTCGCGCTCGGTTACGTCACTGACGACGGAATGAAGCAACTCTCTGCCGTTATAGTTGACGTGTCCGGAATGAACTTCGACCTCGCGCACTTCTCCTGAGGCGATACGATGTTGAAAGCGGAAGAACTGCTGTTTATCGCTGAGGGCAAGTTCCATTTCCTTTTTCAGCTGTTCTGGTGGAAGCGTGTTGATGTCGGAGGCGTGCATCTTGCGTAATACCTCGACGGGCCACCCGTAAAACGCGGCGGCAGCGGGATTTGCATCCACGATACGCATCTTTTTCGGGTCGACCAGCAACTTGATGGCGGTGTTGTTGGTGAACATTGAGTGATACAAGGCTTCGTCTTCCCGCATCAGGTTTTCGTCCTGGGAGAGGTCTTCCTGCAGAGGGTTGAGGCTGGATTGCAGTTTGCCTGTGCCCGGTTCGGCAGAGTGCTGATGCCGCAAAAACAGCCAGGCAAGTCCGATGATTATTACAGACACTGCTGTTGCCACAGTGAAGACATTGAAATCAGGCAGGCGGGATGAGAACAGAAAAGCGAGCACCCAAACAGAGAGCAACAGCAATCCCAGGGTGAATACAGCGCCCTTGGCATTAGGACTGAGATTTTGAAGTGCGCGAAACATGCTTGCCACTCTCCTCGGTTGGCAGCACGCCGTATTATGTTTTTTGCTTCACTGTGGATTAGCTGAAGCTGACGTTCTGCTATAACCAGAAGGGATTTTACACCTTTCCGGACAAATATCTTTTGCGTTTGGATTCTGGAAAATGTTCGATGGCATAGCGCAACATGGTGCGCGGCATGCTGCGGTAATGTTGCTGCAGAAAAACCTTCTCATTTACTAGGTTTCGTTTGCCCACTTCGCGCAGCATCCAGCCCACCGCCTTGTGTATCAGATCGTGTTCGTCCCGCAACAGGATAGCTGCGATATGCAGCGTATCGCTGAAATCGTGCAGACGAATGAAATGCAGCGTGGAGATGATGGCAATGCGCCGCTCCCAGAGGGAAGACGAACGTGCGAGTTTGTACAACACTTTGCGCGAACGATCCTGCAAATGGCGGCCAACGATATGTGGGGCGGAAATATCCACCAGATCCCAGTTGTTGATGCGGTGGGTGTTGCCCAGATAAAGATCGTAAACAGCAATTTGATCTCTATGAGTGCCGCATTGATAGCGTTGTATCAACAACAACAGGGCCAGGAATCGTTCCTCGTGATAGCGCGAATCCAGCAGCGTTGCGATGGTTTCAAGATCGGTATCTGGGTGCCGTTTGGCCAGGGCGCGCATCGGTGGCACCTTGATGCCGAGAAACACATCCCCTTCGCCGTATTGGCCCGGCCCGGTTTTAAAGAAGCGCTGCAGGTTTATTGCTGTCGCGGGTGAGGCGAGGGCGCGCAGTTCCTTGCGGATTATGGTTGATGAATCAGTCATTCCGGAAAATACAGTCTGCCAATATTAAAGGGATAGCAATCACGGTTGATGTTTAGGGTGTAAGTAATTAAATAATATATCATTTTACATTGTCACGACATTGGCTATTGGCCGCAATCTTGCAAGTAACGGCGCTTCCCCCTGATTTTTTTGCAACATGGACACGCTTTCGGTTGACACTCTGTTTTACAGAGTAGTACGCTCTGTAAAACAGAGTTAGATTCCGGTAAAGGATTTCCTGTGGGAGAAACGGTACAAAACCTGATATGGGAGGTTGAACAAAATGACCCGCCAGCGAGCCTGGCGTTGCCGTTATTGTTTTCTGTGATCCTGCATCTGGCTGTACTTTCCCTGTTCAATTGGGATGGTTTGCGTATCCGCAATGGCGGACAGCGCAATTTGACGGTCACTCTGGTTCCGGCTGCACTAACTGAGGATCGCCGTATGCAAGACCTGTCCGGACAAGTTTTGAAATTTCCAGGTCAGGACGAGGTTATTGAGGCACTTGATTCGGACAAGAGCGGTTATCGTCTCGATCTGGATCAGATTCGCACTCAGGCCAGAGCATATTCCAGACAGGAATTAGCCACTTCTGGCCAGACTTTGCCGCAATATGGCGATTATTACGGTACATACACTGGCGATGACAGCGGCGTATTTTCCTTTCATCTGGATCACACAGGGCAAGTGTCCGGTTCGGGAGAGTCCAGTGGTACCGGTTTCGTTTTTTTCATCTCGGGAAATATTGCGCCGGATGGTGTTATGCATATGGTTGCCAGGAGAAACGATGCGAAAGCGAACCTGTCCGGGCAATTGAACATCCGGAACGGACAAATTTCCGGCTCATGGCGTGTGTTCGGCATCGCGGAAGGTTTGTTTTCCGGACAGCATGAACAACAGGTTTTTTAAGCATAAATCGGGTTGAATACAGGAGCTCATCATGTCACAACTTGCCACACAACAGCTTGATTCCATCCATTCAATGTTATCTGCGGGTCACCGCAGCTTGCGCATGGAGCGGCATAGCCTGATCTTGTGGGGCCTGAGCTGCGGCGGCCTGATCCTGATCAGTGACAACATCCTGACGTCGGAACAGTTTCCGGAACTGCAGCAACGTGCGCTGGCATGGCTTTTGTTACTGGTGCTGATAGTAAGCGGTGTCGGCCTGGTGGACTGGCAACTCATGCGGCGCGTGAAACAGGCGCGTGACGAAACGCTGTCCTTCATCCATCGCCAGGTGATCAAAGTGTGGTGGCTGCTGATGGCCCTGGGCGTGCTGCTCACGTTTGCTACCTTTTTTTACGGCGGCGGTTACATGGTGCTGGCGGCCTGGCTGGTGCTGGCCGGGGTGGGTCTGTATGTGCACGGCCTGTTCTCGGAGGAATTGCTGGAATGGGTGGGTGCCTTCATCATTGCGATTGGCATCGGTATGCTGGTGTTCCGCCTGAACTATACAGCTTCGCAATGGATCGCATCTTCCACACTGGGGATCGGCCTGCCGCTGCTGGCAAACATGCTTGATCATGGACGCACGCGCCCCTCATGGGTGCGGCTCGCACAATCGCTGGGCTGGCTGGTCGTGGTGCTGATCCCGCCGCTGATCGCGAAACAACTGCAGCCTGGGCGCGAGTCGATCGACCTGCCCGTCGTGACCTTCGAGCAATTCCAGCACAACCCCGATGCCCATCAAGTGGTGACCTTGCCTGCGGGCAGCCGCATTCCGCTGCGACTCGATGTGTCGGGCAACATCTTTCGTACGGAAGCGCTTTCTTCACTCGAGCTTACGCTGAACGAGCCGGTTCAGATCGTGATGGAGCAGGGGAAACCTTCCGGCGACTGGCGTTTCGCCTGGGGCGAGTGGAGCAAGGCGCGCGAGTCATACTGGATCCAGATACCCTGGATCAAGACCGAACTTTCACCGCAAACCGGCCCCGAGCTGTATTCCCGTCTCATTGTCGAGACGCGTCATTCCGAATTCTGAATTCAACCTGAGGAGGTATTTCATGAAAATACGTACATCTTTGTTGTTGGTCGCGGCAGGCATTTTCCTTGGTGCGTGCGCCAGCTTACCGCCTTCGTCTGCCGATATTGCCAGTGCACAGCAACTGAGCTTTGACCAGCCGCTGCCGAAAGATGGTAAATATGTCGTGCTTTATCCGGCGGGTACGCCCTTGCCGGTATCCGTGGTGATGGGTGGCAACCTGTTCGAACAGGAGCAGCAGGCGATGCTGCATGTGGTGCTCAAGCGCAATATTTATGTTTACGGCCAGTTCGCAAGTTTTGACCGCACGCACTGGATATCCGGTCCCGAACTGATTACGGCCGAGGTCAAACTTGAAATTCCACAGAAGGGCACCAGCAATGCCGGGCAGTTGCGTCTCAACCTGAACCAGAAATAGGAATCATCATGGAAACATTGGACTCTATCTTGCATCAACCTTTACGCACGCAGATCGCCGCTTTTCTGGCAGGTGCAGGCGAGGTGACTTTTTCCGATCTCAAGCGGCGACTGGATGTGTCGGACGGCAACCTCGACTCACACCTGAAGAAGATGATTGCCGCAGGTTATGTGGTGGTACGCAAGGAAAACAGCGGCGGCCGCGCACAGTCTTTCTTTGCGCTTTCGTCCGGCGGGCAGGAGGCGTTGCGCAAATATGTCGTTGCATTGCAGCAGGTGCTGGCGCTTGGCCAGTCTTCGGGTGATGCGGCAGGCAGCGGTGTGGCCATGCAGCTTGTGCCATAAATATCGCATTCTGTCGCAACGAGATGGATGTTGCTCAGGTGTCCGGTAGAATTTCCAGACCCAATACAAGTGGAGTTGTTGTGAGACATTATTTCCTGTTGGTGCTTCTCGTTTGTACAAGCATGCCGGTCGCAGCGGCAGACTTCATCGTCAATGGCAAAGTGCTGGAAAAAGGCACACGCACGCCGCTGCAGGGCGTGGTCGTTTCGGTCAAGGATCAAGCCGTGACTGCAGCGATTACGGATGCAAAAGGACACTTTCAGATCATCCTGCCAGCGGCAGGTGATTACACGTTGATGGCGGCAAATTCCGGCATCAGTTCGACACTTACCGTGCAAATTTCGGAAGACGAGCCGCTGCCTGAACAGACGTTCTACTTGCGTATGCCGCAGACTTTGGGCGAATTGGTGGTGACGGCCGAGCGTAGCCCGGACCGGGTCAGCAAGTCATCCATTAGCGGCCAGACAATACGCAAAATTGCGGGTTCAGGCGGCGATCCCCTGCGGGCGATACAAATCTTGCCTGGTGTGGTTTCGGTGGAAGGCACAAGTACGCCGGCAGTGCGCGGTTCCGGTCCTGGCGATAACCTTTATTATGTTGACGGTCTGTATGTGAACAGGCTGTTCCACTTTGGCAGTCTCAGCGTATTTAATGCCGACCTGATCCAGGATTTCAATCTGTACAGTGCGGCGTTCGCTCCGCATTATGGCAATGTGACCGGCGCAGTCATTGATGTCGCTTTGCGCGAACCGCGTAAAGACCGTCTGGGTGCCAAGGTGAATGTGAATGTGATGGGCGCGGATTTTTTGGTGGAAGGGCCGCGCACGGATGATCAATCTTTCTATTTTGCCGCGCGCCGCAGTTATGTCGACCTGTTCATCAAGGAAGTCAAAAGTGACGGTAACGTAATACAGATTCCGAAATACTGGGATTACCAGGGCAAGTATCTGTGGCAGTTGAACGACAGCAATCGGCTAACCATGCACTTGTTCGGCGTGTCGGACAGAATGGATTTTGAAATCGTATCGACTTCGGACACGGGAAAAATGAATCCGGTGCTGGTGGGCGCGTCATCGTATTCGGATATAAGTTCGACTCAGGCAGTGGTGCTGGATTCGCTTCTTTCCGGCAGCGTTTCCAATAAGCTGATCTTCGAACACGCCGATAATAAGTCATCGACGGTGCTGGGCACTGCGGGCACCCTGAAGCTGCGGCGAAACAATCTCATACTGCGTGAGCAATTGTTGTTTGAATTCGACCCCGGTCACGAATTGTTGCTGGCGAATGAATTGATAAATTCCAGAGTCAAGGTTGAGGCGGATTTTCAGAATCCGACCTGCACCCAGTTCAACCCGAATTGCGACCTGAGTACCGCCCCTCGCCGGCAGTTGAATGATGATTTCAGTGCCAATGCCTGGAGTGTGTCTGCACAGGACCGTAAACGGGTATTGCAACACCTGACACTGATCGGCGGGGTACGTTACAGCGGCGAGAGTTATACCCACAGAACCTTTACCGAGCCGCGCATCGGTGCGGAATGGGAGTGGAGTCCGCAGACCCTGCTCTCGGCAGGTTGGGGCAAGCACAACCAGAATCCACCCGACTCGCAATGGGTGCGCGTTTTCGGTAATCCCGATCTCGGCCATATTCGTGCCGAGCATAGCGTGCTGGGGGTGAAGCACAAGGTGAATGCCGAGTGGAACTGGAAAACCGAGGCTTATTACAAGAAGCTCAGCAATCTGGTGATCAACGATCCGGCGCTGAACTATATCAATGCAGCGAGCGGCAAAGCATACGGTCTCGAATTACTGATCAAAAAAGAGGAGACCACTGATAAATTGTCCGGCTGGTTTGTGCTTAACCTTGCCAAATCGCAACGCCGGAACGACATTACTGGCGAATCTTTCCGCTTTGAGTATGACCAGCCCGTCAACGCCAAACTGGTGGGAACCTACAAGTTTTCGGATCTATGGTCGTTGGGCGCCAAATGGGAGTACCACTCGGGTACGCCCTATACGCCCATTATCGGAACCAGTGGAACATATGCCGATGGGCGCCCGATTCCGGTGTATGCAGGGGTGAACACGGGCACCATGCCGGTCTATCACCGCCTTGACTTGCGGCTGGATCGCAACTATGTGTTTAATAAATGGAAATTGAACACTTACTTTGAATTGAACAACGTATACCAGCGCAAGAATGTTGTCGGCTACAGCTACGATCCGACCTATACCCAACGCGATCCTGTGTATGCCTTCGTGTTACCGATTTCATTCGGGGTGCAGGCCGAGTTTTAACGGCTGGAAATGCAAATGCCAGATCCGGCCAAAAACATGAAAAACTCAAATTCACTCAAATAGTTGCAGATAGATAGAGTGTAATTATTATGAACGGGCGCGGCCACACAGACCGCGCCCGTTTTTGCTCTTGAAAAAAAATCGTCTGCCCATAGATTGTGTCCATGCGGAGGATTTCCGCTCAACTTTAATTCAGGAAAAGGAGAAAGAAATGGCCAACATCACGAGGTTCAGTCCTGCCAGCGATGCGCTGGACGATTTGTTTCGAGGTTTCTTCATGCATCCCGTGCGCTTTGAAGGGCAGCCGGATATGGATATGCAGATCAAGATGGACGTGAGCGAAGACGACAAAGCCTACAAGGTTCATGCCGAGATTCCCGGCGTGAAAAAAGAAGATATTCATGTGGACATCGACGGCAAAAATGTGTCGATCAGCGCTGAAATCAAGAATGAAAAGGAAGTCAAGGATGGCGAAAAGCTGCTGCGCAGCGAACGCTATTACGGCAGTGTGTCGCGCTCTTTTGTCCTGGCACAGGATGTGGATGATGGCGCCTCGCAGGCAAAATACAAAGATGGCGTGCTGGAGTTGACATTACCCAAGAGAAAGGCGACTTCGGCCAAAAAACTGGTTATCCAGTAAGTATTAACTTCTCTGCGAACGGGCGGCTGCAAGCCGCCCGTTTTGTTTTTTTGCGGTAGAATGCGCGCAGATTTATGAAGGAATCCACATGCCACTGACCGCCGCCACTGCCGCCCAGAAAGCCCGCACCCTGTCCGAAGCGTTGCCGTATATCCGGCGTTTCTTCGACAAAACCATCGTTATCAAATACGGCGGTAATGCCATGACCGATCCCAGGCTGCAGGAAGGCTTCGCGCGCGATGTCGTGCTGCTCAAGCTGGTGGGTATGAATCCGGTCGTGGTGCATGGTGGCGGTCCGCAGATCAATGAGTTGCTGAAAAAAGTCGGCAAGCAGGGCGAATTCATTCAGGGTATGCGCGTCACCGACGAAGAGACCATGGATGTGGTCGAGATGGTGCTGGGCAAGGTCAATAAGGACATCGTCAACTTGCTCAATCGTTATGGCGGCAAGGCAGTGGGTCTGACCGGGCAGGATGGCGCATTCATTCGTGCCGAGAAACTGATGCTGGAGAGTAATGCGGAGCCGGGCAAGATGCTGGATATCGGGCTGGTCGGCGATATCAACAAAATCGACCCTTCCATTATTTCCTTTCTCGATTCCGGCGATTTCATCCCGGTCATTGCGCCCATCGGCGTATCGCCGGATGGCGAGACGCTGAATATCAACGCCGATATGGTGGCGGGCAAGCTG
>JBNLBY010000064.1:0-14653 GCA_050303535.1 Sideroxydans sp.
CAATCTAACCCTTACATCGCCATTAAGTAAGGATAGCAGTAATTATGGGGTACGAGTTCAAGTGTCATTCATTGAGAATGGCATGGCCATATATAGCCTGATGCATTCAAATTGAACACCTGCGCTCACGTAATGAAATACTCACGCAACGGACAGTTGGACGCAGGTAACAGCGACAAGTTTCAATTAAATTATGAAGCCCTTGATGCGAACCACGGAATTTGAATTGACCCGCTCTTCTTACTTCTGCCACTGCCGACAGAATTTCCCGGTATCGTCCAGCCACGCGAAAAAATCGCCGGCAAATCCATCGACATCCGCAAGCAACTCCTGCTCGCCATGCATCAACGGATTCGGCCGCCGCGCACGGCGCGACATGCGGGCCAATACATCTGCAATACCTTCGATTTGCCTATAGCTCGTCAGCCAATCCTCTTGCGCCATTAGTGCCAGTCCGGGGTGCGCGAAAACAGGGAAATCATGCAGTCGGTCGCCGATCAAACCATAGACGAATGCGCAATATTCTGGCAGCGGCTGGCGATGAATGGCGGCCCAATTTCGCGCCAGCAGGTGGTCATAGAAAATGTCGACGAGTACCCCTGCATAACGCCTGCGTGCTGGAGAAACACGGGTGCGGCTTCGTTTGAAAGCGGGATGCGATTCGGCAAAATGGTCGATGGCACGATGCAGGGCGACACCCTGCGCGAGATCTTCCGGCAAGCCCGCAGGCAGGGGGCCTTTGATCCAGTCGCCGACGACTCCGCCAACAATCAGGGCAGGTTCATCGCCAGCCAGCAGTGCATGAGCCAGGAAGTTCAAGAGTGCCCCTGCTGATGAGAATACCCGGTGGCGACTGCGGCCGGGACGAAGACTGAGGCATGTAATTCGGACAAAATCTTCAATAAGGAGAACGGCGCCATAAGTGCATGGATTGCTTCGCAGCAGAATTCAGAGAGATGCCGATTTTATCCTCATATCGCGGCAAGCAAAGCAAACCCGTACACTTATAACAAAATGCAAAGGACCGATTAATGGTTCGTGCGTACGCTCCCGACCACCGAAAGAACCGCTACGATCACGATATCCGGACGGTCGAACTGAATGTAATGGCCGGCATCAGGAACCAGTTGATGCTGACTGTGCGACGACCACGCCGCCTGTTCATCATGCATTTCTTTCCATGCATGTTGATGGCGAATGGACTGTTCTTCCGTAATTCCGAGGCTGGCGCGAACGTTTTCCGGCAACGTTTTCGTTGCAGTCAGGACGAAGACGGGGCGCTGCCCAAGCTCGCGCAAAGTTCCAGACTCTGCAAGCGTCTGCGCGAGCGCTTCCTTTTCCTTGAGCATGGAACCGAGCGAAGTTGAGGCATAAGCTTTTATGGCCCGGTCATCCACATCACGCAGGCCAGGCATCTTGTCAAAGGAGGCAACAACGGCTCGTACCGCACCAGTCCAGTTCAGGCAAGCGCCTATCCTGTCTCTCCACTCCATGAATTTCGAACCGGACAATTTCCCGATGTCATTGAAGCGCCGGATTTGGTCTGGATGCGACGCATCAATAAATACCAGACCTGCCACTTCGCTGCCAAAGTTCTTTGTGTAAGTCATGATGTAAGGACCTCCCAGCGAATGTCCGACCAGCACAAACGGACCCTGCTCACCAGCCTTGGTCAGTGCGGCATGCAGATCATCTGCCACGCGCTGCCCATTCCGGGGGCCATCATGCGGATCGCTCCACATGATTCCCGCCCGGCTATAGGCACAAGCCCGGGTCTTCTTTGCGATCTCGTCATGAACTGCGGACCAGCTTAGCGAACCGCCAATGCCCAGCCCGGATTCAAAAACCACGGTCGGCGACCCGCTCCCTCTGCAATCCAGCTGGATCCGTCGCCCGCCAATGTCCACCAGTTTTCCCGGTGGCGGAAATTCGATGGCCGCGCGGCTCCTGCCCCACATCTCATAAACAACGCCGATAGCAATTGCCAGAAAGATGAATGAGAGGAATATTGCACCGCTGTATACAAGCCATTTTTTCATTGATCTTCCACCTTCCCGGGATCGCCGGTTCAAACGGATCGGCAATATTTTTTCAATGCATGAAAAAATCAGGTCCGCGCAACACTAGAATGCTTCCCGCACATTGATAATCACGCCCACACCATGATCCACCCAGGCAACATCAGCGCGTACATTGAAACGCTGGCTCGGGTTCAGCGCGTAACGAAATCCAACACCGACGCTGGTTAGAAGGCGGCTGGAACCCATGTCACCCATCGTTGGCGCAACCTTCGCCGCTTCGATAAATGCGGTACCGGAAAAACGGCCATATATTGGCGCACGCAGTTCCGATTGCAGTGCGACCATATTGTTGTCGCGATAGCGGCCGTTCTCGATGCCGCGCAGGACCAACGTACCATCCGGCGAAGGAAGATAACGGAACGGAACTTCGCCATAAGCACGGCGGACTGTGCCAGCCAATGCCAGCACCGAGCCCTTTATCCATTCTGTCTTGCGGAAATAGCGGAAGTCCCAGTTCTGCTGTGTGAAGGCAAGGTCACTGCCCAGACCGGTGGTGTAATTGATGTAGCGGTAGCGAGCCACGACGCCCCTGGTAGGGGAATTGGTGTTGTCACGCGTATCGTAGCCACCCTCCACGCCCAGGCCGTTGTATGTCCCGTCGGTCGAGCCAGTCACATTGCCCGTTTCCAGCATGCCACCGCTCTGCAGCGTCATCCGGCCTTTGTCATATACCCCAAGGATATCCAGCACGAAGCTTTCATTGAAACGCCGTTCCAGGGTCAGACTACCCTGCAATAACGATGCCTTGTATTTCTCCGCGACATCGGGCGAATCCGGTCCGATACCGTAATAGTTCGCCTTCCATATACTGCGGCTTACTACCGCATTCACACGGTAGCGGCCATCATCAAAAAAGATATTCGGCGAAAGCTGCAGCAAGTATTGTCCCTTGGTTGTGCCGAACACCATGGTGTCGATGGTCGATGCCTGTTCCCCCTGCTTTTCTACCGGAAAGAAATAGAACAGCATGCCACCCAGCATGAAGCCGGTTTCCGGGCTGTTGGCAATGACGGGAAAAGCCGCCCAGCGCTGCTGGTCGGTAAAAGTGGCTTTGTCTTTTGTTTCTGCACCCGAAGATTGATCGGTTTGTCCCACAGCATAGAGTGGCATTGCCAGCAAAAATGACAACACGCATGCAGGAAATATGTTGCGCAGAGTTATTGATTTCATGATTGACCTCCATCCGTCATTTGACTGGATGAACTGTAAACGAGCGACTGCAAGCTTGGGAGCAAAAAACGATGAAATCACGAAAACGAGGAGCGAAATGCTCCTCATCCGATTCAGATCGCGTGAATGGAACTCAGGTCGCCCATATAGGGGCGCAGCACTTCAGGAATGCGCACGCTACCATCTGCCTGTTGATTGTTTTCCAATACAGCAACCAAGGTGCGGCCCACAGCGAGGCCCGAGCCATTCAGCGTATGCACCAGTTCCGGCTTACCCGCCGCATTGCGGAAACGCGCTTGCATGCGTCGTGCCTGGAAAGCCTCGCAGTTCGAGATCGAGGATATTTCGCGATAGGCATTCTGCGCGGGCAACCATACCTCGAGATCGTAGGTCTTGGCAGCACCGAAGCCCATATCGCCCGCGCACAGACTCATCACGCGGTATGGTAACTCCAACTTTTTCAAGATTTTCTCGGCATGACCAACCATCTCATCCAGCGCTTCGTAGCTCTTCTCGGGATGTACGATCTGCACCATCTCCACCTTGTCAAACTGATGCTGGCGAATCATCCCGCGCGTGTCCTTGCCGTAGGAACCGGCTTCGGAACGAAAACAGGGGGTATGTGCGGTAAGTTTGATCGGCAAGGAATCAAGCGACACGATCTCGTCGCGCACGGTATTAGTCAGCGTAACCTCTGAGGTTGGAATCAGGTACATCCCGCCCTTCTTTGCAGCCTCTAGATTCTGAAAACCAGCTTCACCGAATACAGAGCCGGAACCAAAAGCAACAGAGAATAAATCATCCTCGAACTTCGGCAACTGCCCGGTGCCACGCAGCGTCTCAGCATTCACAAGATAAGGGGTATAACACTCAGTGTAGCCATGCTCGCCGGTCTGCACATCCAACATGAACTGCGCGAGCGCGCGATGCAGGCGGGCGACCGGACCACGCATGAAAGTAAAGCGCGAACCCGATAGCTTAGCACCGGTATCAAAATCCAACCCACCCAGCCCTTCACCAATATTGACGTGATCCTTAACTGGAAACCCAAGCTCATCAGAGTTCTTTGGTTTGCCCCATCTGCGTATCTCGACATTGTCGGCCTCGGATCTACCACGAGGAACACTAGCGTGCGGAATATTGGGAATTTCCAGGAAAAAATTAGTTATCTTTTCCTGAATCTCGTCATCTTTAGCCTCCAAATCTTCCAGTTGGCCAGCGAATTCTGCAACCTCCGCCTTTATATCCTCGGCTTCTTTCTTGTTCCCCTTGGCCATCGCTTGGCCAATTAGCTTCGACTTAATGTTTCTTTGTGATTGATAATACTCTTTCTTGCTTTGAGTTTCTTTTCTCTCAGCCTCAAGCTCTTTGTATATATCATCCCTAAAATCAAAGCCTCTCTTGGAAAGGTCTAACTTCACCTTCTCCAAGTCATCTCTCAATAGTTGTCTATCCAGCATGCTGCTATCCTTTTTTACTCTTTGCTTTCTTGTCTAGCTCACGCAAATGCGCGAGCTTCTCTGCAATCTTCGCTTCCAGCCCGCGGTCGGTCGGTTCGTAAAAACTCACTTCCGGCATGCCGTCGGGAAAATAATTCTCGCCCGCCGCATAACCCTCCGGCTCGTCTTGCGCATAGCGGTAGTCCTTGCCGTAATCGAGCTGCTTCATCAGTTTGGTCGGCGCGTTGCGCAAGTGCAGCGGCACTTCGCGCGAGCCGTCCTGATTGATGAAGGCGCGGGCGGCATTATACGCGACGTATCCCGCATTCGACTTGGCCGCGACGGCGAGATACAGCACGGCCTGTGCCAGTGCCAGTTCGCCTTCGGGTGAGCCTAGCCGTTCATAGGTTTGCGCCGCCTCGTTGCATATCTGCATGGCGCGCGGATCGGCCAGACCGATGTCCTCCCATGCCATGCGTACGATGCGCCGCGCGAGGTAGCGCGGGTCGGCACCGCCGTCGAGCATGCGCATGAACCAGTACAGCGCCGCATCAGGATTGGAGCCGCGCACTGATTTATGCAACGCGGAGATCTGGTCGTAAAACGCCTCGCCGCCTTTGTCGAAGCGGCGCAGGTTCTGCGCCAGCGTGGCATCGAGGAATTTAACGTCGATCTGCGTGACCTTGGCCGTTTGCGCAGCAGTCTGCAATTGTTCGAGCACGTTAAGCAGGCGCCGCGCATCGCCATCGGCATAACCGACAATGCGTTCCCTGGCCGCCGCATCGAAAGTAATACCCGGCAAAGCCGTTTTCACTGCACGCTCGAACAGTTCGCCCATTTCGGCTTCGGACAGCGATTTCAGCACATACACCTGCGCCCGCGACAGCAAGGCACCGTTTACTTCGAACGAAGGATTCTCGGTGGTCGCACCGATAAAAGTAACCAGTCCCTGCTCGACAAAAGGCAGGAAGGCATCCTGCTGCGATTTGTTGAAACGATGGACTTCGTCCACGAACAGGATGGTGTGACGGCCGCTTTGCTGCAAAACCAACTCGGCTTGGGCAATCGCTTCGCGAATATCCTTTACCCCGGATAGCACCGCCGACAGCGGCACGAAATCGGCATCGAACGCCGATGCCATCAGCCGCGCCAGCGTGGTCTTACCCACACCCGGCGGCCCCCACAGGATCATGGAATGCAGTTTGCCGGACTGGAATGCAAGCCGTAGCGGCTTGCCATCACCCAGCAGGTGCGACTGGCCGATGACCTCGTCTACATGTCCGGGACGTAGTCGCTCGGCAAGTGGGGCAGCAGGTTTGTTCGCGGCAAACAAATCAGCACTGCTCATCATTCACCCAGTACATCTGCATCTTCGGGTGGTACGAAGTGGAAAAGTTGCGCACTCAATGACGGGTTTCTTTTCATCCCGGTGAAACGCAATACGGTGTGATTGCCAAAAGCATCGTGCAATTCCATCACCACCAGTTCGGATTTACGGTTGAATGCCATGAGTATTTTTTCAAAAGTCGACTCTGCCGACCTGGGTGTTGCCAGCAGCCATTCCAGTCCGTCGCGATCTTCGATATTTATAAGCGCAAAATCCCGTTCAATCTCGTTGCTGCCGGAGAGTAATGCAGCCGGACTGCTGCCCAGCGCGGCATCCAGTTTCCTCACGGTAACCTGATTCAGGTCAACGTCGTACATCCAGAATTTTTTGCCGTCGCCGATAATGAGCTGCTCATACGGCTTCTGATAGACCCAGCGGAATTTCCCGGGACGTTTGAATTGCATGGTGCCGGAAGCGCCCTGGATACGCTTGCCGTTCTTGTCCTGTACTTCCTGGGTGAAATTCGCCTGCGCGGAATGCGTTGCAGCAATAAATGTTTTCAGCTTATCCGTGGCCGTCGCATGCGCATCGAACGCTGCAAAACACAAGGCAGCAAGAAAAAGTTTTTTCAGCATGGCTATTCCGATCTGGAGGGTGCAAGCACTTCGCGGTTGCCGTTGCTCTGCATTGTCGACACGATTCCCGCTCTTTCCATCGCTTCGATCAGGCGTGCAGCACGGTTGTAGCCGATGCGCAAATGGCGCTGTACCAGCGAAATGGAAGGACGACGGGTTTTCAACACGATCTCGACGGCCTGGTCGTAGAGCGGATCGGTTTCGGCATCTACGCCACCGTTCAGTTCGCCGTTTTCGCCCCCCTGCTCGTCCAACGAGGTCAGCACGCCTTCGATATAGTTGGGTTCACCTTGTGCCTTGAGGTGTTCGGTAACGCGATGTACTTCCTGATCCGAAACAAATGCGCCATGCACGCGCTGCGGATAGCCGCTGCCCGGCGGCAGGTAAAGCATGTCGCCCTGCCCGAGCAGGGCTTCCGCGCCCATTTGATCCAGAATCGTGCGCGAGTCTATCTTGCTCGACACCTGGAACGCCACGCGCGTGGGCACGTTGGCCTTGATCAGGCCCGTGATCACGTCCACCGAAGGACGTTGCGTCGCCAGCACCAGGTGGATGCCGGCGGCACGCGCTTTCTGCGCCAGGCGCGCGATGAGTTCTTCCACTTTCTTGCCCACCACCATCATGAGGTCGGCGAGTTCATCGATGAAGATGACGATGAACGGCAATTCTTCCAGTGCCTCCGGGTCCTCCGGTGTAATGGTGAACGGATTGGTCAGCGGCTTGCCCGCCTTGATCGCGTCGCGCACCTTCTGGTTATAGCCTGTAATGTTGCGTACGCCAAAGTGCGACATCAATTTGTAGCGCCTGTCCATTTCCTGCACACCCCAGTTGAGCGCGGAAGCGGCCTGACGCATGTCGGTGACCACCGGTGCAAGCAGATGCGGGATGCCTTCGTACACCGACAACTCCAGCATCTTGGGATCAACCAGCAGCAAACGCACATGTTGCGGCGAGGATTTGTAAATCAGGCTCAGGATCATGGCATTGATTGCCACCGATTTGCCGGAACCGGTGGTACCCGCCACCAGCACATGCGGCATTTTGCCGAGATCGGCGACCACCGGCTTGCCGGAAATGTCCTTGCCCATGGCAATGGTCAGCGCCGAATGCATTTCGGCATAGACCTGTGAACCCAGTATCTCCGACAAATGCACGAGTTGCCGTTTCGGGTTGGGCAATTCCAGCGCCATGTAACTCTTGCCGGGAATGGTCTCGACTACGCGGATGCTGACAACAGACAGTGCACGCGCGAGGTCACGCACCAGATTGACGATCTGACTGCCCTTCACGCCGACCGCCGGATCAATCTCGTAGCGTGTGATGACCGGGCCGGGATAAGCACCAACCACTTTGACTTCGACGCCAAAATCCTTGAGCTTGCGCTCGATCAGCCGCGACGTAAATTCCAGTGTCTCGGCGGAAACCACTTCGAGTTGCTGTTTTGCATCCTTTCGCCCAGATTCAGGAAAGGCGTCCAGCAGATGCAAAGGCGGCAAATCAGAATCCGGCATATCGGCAAACAGCGAAACCTGTTTTTCCTTTTGTATACGCTTCGAGCGCGGCACCTCGAAAACAGGCATTCCGATATGGATAGGCTGGTGCTCTCCCACGCGCCGCTTTTCTTCTTCTACCAGCGCATTACGCTCCTGCATCGCGAGTGCGCCCATGCGTTTGTCCTGCCATGTTTGCCAGGAGTAGTACAGCCACAGAAAACTCTCTTCCAGAACAGCGCCCAGCTTGTCCATCAAACGCAGCCAGGACAAACCGGTAAACAGGCTGAAACTCGCCATCATCAATGCCAGCAGGAACATGGTCGCTCCGATATAGCCCAGCGCATGTGCCAGTGCACTCCCCAGTGCCGTTCCCAACATGCCGCCCGGTGCCAGCGGCAATGCGACTTTCCATGTATAGAGACGTAAAGCTTCGAGCGCACTGCTGGAAAACAGCAACACGACAAAACCCAGCAAGGTGACCCACAAGGCGCGCGGATCAAACAGGCTGTCTGAACGTATGCGGTGATAGCCTGCCCATACGCGCTGCAACAACAGCGTCACCCACCACCATGCAGAAAAACCGAACAGGTAAAGCAATACGTCGGACAACCATGCGCCAAATGTGCCGCCGGGATTATGCAGCATGACCTTGCTGCTCACGCTATGCGACCATGAAGGATCGGCGCGATTAAAACCTGACAGGATGAGAATAAGATAGAGCGCCACTGCCACCTGCAACACCCAGTGCGATTCACGTAAAAGGCCAAGCAGCCTTTCAGAAAACTGCGAACGGGAGCGAGCAGGTGGCGCCATTAAATCGCCTCGGCGTCGTTGGGTGCCGGCGGCAGAAAACCGAGACGGCGGGCAGCGCTGACCGCTTCCAGCCTGGAGTTGACATGCAGCGCCTGGTAGACCGCTGCGGTGTGAATCTTCACCGTACCCTCGGCCAGATTCATCTTTTTCGATATTTCCTTGTTCGCCATGCCTGAAGCAAGATATGTAAGCACTTCGAGTTGACGCGAGGTGAGACCAAACTTGGCGGCGCGTTGTGAGCGTTTGTTGATTTGCGTCACACCCGGATCGACATTACTCACCGCTTGTTGCAGCAATTGCGGCGGCAGATAGATTCCGCCTTCCAGCACCATGCGCAGGGCAGACAGCATGATCTTGCTGGATGACATCTTGGAAATGAATCCCATTGCCCCGGATTCCATCACGCTTTCAATGTCGTCGCGATGATCGGAGCCGGACACGACCACCAGCGGAATTTCGGGATGGCGCAAATGGAAAAACTGGATTGAAGCAACGCCCTCGCTGCCGGGCATGTTCAGGTCCAGCAGCGCAAGGTCGACATCCGGATTGTCATGCACCAGTTGCAGTGCATCCTGATAATTGCCCGCATCCAGTATCTCGACCTCGTCGGCCAGTTGCTGCAATACATAGCGCATTCCATCGCGGAACAGCGCGTGATCATCCGCCATTAATACCTTGATTTTCATTTTGCCTCCCTTTCCCCATCGGCAATTGCAATCATACCACTCCCGACACAGGCTTCTCGTTTTCCCCATACAGGGCGAAATACATCATTGCGCGCAGCCGCACAGGCGCAATGGGTTTATGCAGCAGAATCGCGCCGCTACCATGAATCCTGTGCAGTGTTTCGCTAGCTGTATCACCTGTCAATACCACCGCCGGCAACTCGTTCCCCCACAATTCACGCATCTGCTGAATAACGTGGATGGCCGTCACACCGTTCGGCAGGCGATAGTCGCATACCAGCAGATTTGGTTTCAATTCAGCATGATCCAGTTTGCGCATCACATCTTCGGCAAACTCACCCGCCACCACCGTGCATCCCCATTGCTCCAGAAGATCGACTGTATGTTCACGTATTTCCTGGTCATCTTCCACCAGGGCGACCACGATGTCATTCAGGTCATAATGCGAATGGGTGATGACAAAAGGCTGCGCCAGATTGCGGAGATCACCTTTCGGCACCTCGAAACTGAACACGGAACCGACGCCCGGCTTCGATCTGACTTCAATTTTACATTCCAGCAATCCTTCGATACGGCGCACAATGGCCAAGCCCAGCCCCAGCCCTTTGCGGCGGTCCCGGTGCGGATTATCCGCCTGATAATATTCTTCAAAAATATGCGGTATAGTTTCAGCTCGAATGCCAATACCAGTATCCGCAACTTCCAGACCGACTTTCCCCTGCAGACAGATACAACGCAACGCCACCCCGCCGCTGTCCGTATAGCGAATTGCGTTGGAAATCAGGTTGCGCAGCAGGCGCTCGAGCAGGAAAGGGTCACTATAGATCACAACATCGCAAACATGATCAGTTTCAACATCCCGCCCTTCGCAAATTGGCAAATGAAAGCTCAGCCCTTTAGCCTGTGCGATCGGTGCAAAATCACTGTATAGACGGTCGAACAGGTTTTCCAGCTTGAAATGCTGCTTGCGTGGTTCAACGATCCCTGCATCCAGCCGCGAAACATCAAGCAGGTCATCAAACATATCGACCAGCGCACTAACCGATTTACCGATCTGTCCGGCCAGGCGCACAGTATCTTTTTCTTTTGCCGTATCCAGCAAGGCATCACTGAACAACCGCAACGCCTGCAACGGCTGACGCAGATCATGACTGGCCGTTGCAAGGAATTTGGATTTGGCCTGACTCGCCTGCACGGCTTCCACCCGCGATGCTTCGGCCTCTCTTTTGCGCTCCAGCAAAGCGCCAACCAGAAATTCATTTTCGAACCTGCGCTGCTGCGACTGCTCGAAGGTCTGGATCAATTCCACAGCGGATTTGAGTACGAAAACACAAAACAGGCTCAACATACCAAACAATATCCAGTGCGTCGTATCATTCACCCATGCCAACCTGCCCAGCAAAGGCAGGATGATGCATGCCTGGTAGATAAACATTGAAGGGGGATGAAACGGGTTGCTGGTCGCTGCACCTGCCGACAAACCCATTACCACACAGATCAGCAAGGCCTGATAGGCAAGATCGCCTGGAAGAAACATGAGCACCCCGGCACTCCCCCAGGTAATGGAGGCCAATGCGGTCATCCTCTTAAACAGACGATCCCAGACGAGATTTTGTTCGACCGTTTCTGTTTGATCGCGCAACTTTCGCCAGAAATGAAACTCAAGCAGATGCACACCATAAACCGCCACCACCCATGCCTGCAGAATGCTGTGTGACACTTTATCCCATGCCAACGCCACCAGGAGCGGCGCCAGCAACAATTCCGCCATGAGCATCAGGGGATAACTGTCGATTCGGGCACGAATCTGTTCCGCGCGGATCGGCAGATTTTCTTCGTTTATTTCAAAACGCAACAGGTCGATCAATGAATTCATTTGATTGCCAGCAATAATCTGATGTCGTGTACCAGAAATTCTGCACGCTGCCCGTAAGGCGACAGCAGTACACGTTTGCCGTCTGGCGCAATGAGATATGTTCCGGCAGAATGGTCCAGTTCGTAACCGCCATTTTTGTTCGGATGCTTCTCGTATATCACATCGAACGCCTGCGCTGCTTGCGACGTTGCCATGCTGTCTCCGGACAAACCTTTGAATGTAGGATAAAACGCAGAGGGGTATTGCGCCAGTAGTTCGCGCGTATCGCGTTCCGGATCAAGCGTTACGAACAACACCTGCACCTTGTCCGCATCCTTGTCCAGCATGCGCATCACATGGGCAAGTTCCGCCAGTGTGGTGGGACATATTTGCGGACAATGCGTATAGCCAAAAAACAGCACCACCACTTTGCCACGAAAATCTTTCAGGCTGACCGGCTTGCCGGATGCATCGTTCAGGTTGAAATCTGCCTGCGCATACTTTGTGCTCACGTCGCTGGCCTTGAAAGGTGAAGGCAATTTTTGCTCACCGCAAGCACCAAGTCCGGCAAGCAAAACCAGCATGATCAGATTACGCAGCCACATGACACGCCCCTGTCCAACCGTTTATATAAAATGAATACCCTACCCTGATCAAACCATATACGCCAAGTGCTGCCACCAGCAACCCGGCCGTCAGCCGGACACCCGGCGATTGCACCCAGCTTTTGATGCCTTCCCAGAGCAGACCGATTGCCAGCAGATTTGGCAGGGTGCCCAGACCAAAAATCAGCATTATAAGCCCGCCCTGTGCAGCGCTGCCGCTCGCCAGCGCGGTGAGCAGCACGCTGTACACCAGCCCGCAGGGCAACCAGCCCCATAACGCGCCCAGCCCGAAAGCCCGTGGCAGTGTGTTCACCGGCAACAATCTGGTCGTATAGGGTCTCAATCGTGTCCACAAGCCGCTTCCGATCTGCTCAAGACGGCTCACCACGCCCCACACACCTGCCAGATACAAGCCGAGCGCGACAAGCACGAGACTCGACAACGCAAACAACAGGTGTTGAACGGGAACCGCATCGCGCATCAGTAACCCGGCCTGGCCGATTGCGCCAACCAAGGCGCCCGCCGCCGCATAGCTCAGGATGCGCCCGCCGCTATAGGCCAGATGGAACGGCCAGCGCAATTTCTCTTTCGGCACCTGCGCCGTAAAAACACCGACGATACTGCCGCACATACCGAGGCAATGCACTCCGCCAAGCAGGCCCACAACAAAAACCGCCAGTAAACTGAACTCACTCATTTCAACCAATCACGAATTACGTTTGAAACATCAATACGCTCAGCAAATCCAAATCCAGGTATGTCGCTGCCGTCTTCGCATCCGGTTCTTCCATATGCGGTATCACGCCCAAAAGCGGAGCAGCAATGCGTTCGCGCAATGCATCGATGTTTTCCTGCAATGCAGACATTTCGGAATTAAGTACATTGGCCACCCAGCCCGCACATTTTAATTTGTAATCGGCAATGGCGCGCAGTGTCAGCAAGGCATGATTGAGGCAACCCAGCCGCACGCCCACTACCAGGATGACAGGCAAATTGATTTCTCCGGCAAGGTCGGCGCTGTCCTGTTTCTCGTTCAGTGGCACGCAAAAACCGCCTGCACCTTCCACGATAACCTCGTCAGCTTGACCGGCCAGTTCGCGATAAGAAGCGATGATGCGCTTGAAGTCTATATACACCCCGGCCTGGTGTGCTGCCAGGTGTGGTGCTATCGCATGTGAAAAACAATAGGGATTAATCTGACTGTATGCGACCTGGATACTGCTGGACTCGAGCAGAAGTTTTGCATCTTCATTATGATCGTCATCATCACAGCCTGCCGCCACCGGCTTGAAACCGGCCACCCGTTTTCCCTGCGCCGCAAATGCCTGCAATAGTGCGCAACTCACCAGCGTCTTGCCGACGCCGGTATCTGTACCGGTAACGAAATAACTCATAACCCGAAATCCGTTTTGACGATGGCGCGTCCATCCTGCGTCTTCTTCGCTGCCGGTTTCCACGCATGACCGTAGATGATTTCGAACGTCGCGGGCAGTTTACCGTCACGGCGCAAGGTTTCGTAGTTCTGCACAATATGCGCCCATCGCGCCTTACCCATCATGCCGGGAGAACGTCCCGCCGTCGCGTTGTGTGCACCGATGCTGCGCAGATCCTGCATCACTGCTTTGACGTCATTATAAGTCAGCGTGATCTTTTCCATCTCCATCACCGGATCGGCAAAACCTGCCGCCACCATCATGTCGCCAATGTCGTGCATATCGACAAAACGGTTGACATGATTGTAGCCATCCACGCCGTTAAAGGCGACACGCATTTCCTGCAACGTGTCCGGACCGAAAGTGGAGAACATCAGCAACCCGTTCGTTTTCATGATGCGATACAACTCGATGAAAGTATTTGGCAGGTCATTGCACCATTGCATGGCCAGGCTGGACCACACCATATCCACGCTTTGCGCTGCCAACGGCAAAGCCTCAACGTCCGCGCACAGATAATTTTCTCGCTTTCCTGCGAACAATTTTGTCCACCAGCCAGACATGCCGCGCGCCGCCTGCAGCATGCCGATGGCGATGTCGAGCGCAATAATCTCTGCCTGGGGATACAGCCCGCCAAGTTGGCGCGTACCCCAGCCCGTGCCGCTGCCTATATCCAGCAAATGAAAAGGCTGATGCTTTATGATGCCCAGCTTTTCAAGCATGCGATTGCATATCTCGCGTTGCAGCACAGCGGCTGCATCGTAACGCTTCGCAGCCTTGCTGAAGGCACGGCGCACTTCGCGTTTGTCTATTTCGAATTCATTCATACAGAAAATTCTCTACCAGATCGTTGAAAATTCCGGGATGCGACAGAAACGGCGCATGTGCCGCACCCTCGATTACAACCGCGCGCGCATGTGGCAGCGATCGCGCCAGATAATGCGACGCTTCCGGCGGCGTCAGCCTGTCACGTTCTCCCGCGATCGCCAGCGTCGGCTGTTTAATCTGCGGCAACACAACACGTAAATCCGCATCGCGCAGGATAGCCAGCCCGCCGCGCAATGCTTCCAGATGAGGCTCACCGCGATCGAACAATTTCTTGCGTAATGTGCCCAG
>JBNLBY010000065.1:0-14092 GCA_050303535.1 Sideroxydans sp.
ACGTCGCGCATCGCTGACACCAGTGGATGTTCTTCCGGTTCCGGCGCTTCGGGTGCGGCGGTGAAGAGGTCGCCTTGCGGGTTCTGCGCGGCGCTGTTCTGCTCCAGTCTCACCAGTTGTTTCTTCGCATTGCGGATGACGCTGCCCGGCACGCCCGCGAGGGCGGCGACTTGCAGGCCGTAGCTCTGGCTGGCTGCGCCTTCGTTGACGGAGTGCAGGAAGACGATGGTGTGCTGGTGTTCGACGGCGTCGAGGTGGACGTTGGCGAGTTGTTTGAATTCTTCGGCCAATCGTGTGAGTTCGAAATAGTGGGTGGCGAACAGGGTGTAGCTGCGGTTGATCTCCAGCAGGTGGCGCGCGATGGCGTAGGCCAGTGCGAGGCCGTCGAAGGTGCTGGTGCCGCGCCCGATCTCGTCCACCAGCACCAGGCTCTTGTCGGTGGCGTTGTGCAGGATGTTGGCGGCCTCGGTCATCTCAACCATGAAAGTGGAACGTCCGCTGGCAAGGTCATCCGATGCGCCGATGCGGGTGAAGATCTGGTCGATCTCGCCCAACACGGCTTCCTGCGCTGGTACGAAACAGCCGACATGCGCGAGCAGCGCGATGATGGCGACCTGGCGCATGTAGGTCGATTTACCGCCCATGTTGGGGCCGGTGATGAGCAGCATGCGGCGCGCGTCGTTGAGCGTGGCATCGTTGGGGGTGAACTGCCCGGACTGACTTTGTATCTGGGCTTCCACCACCGGATGCCGTCCTTTGACGATGTTGATCTGTGTGTCGCCGGCAAATTGCGGTGCGCTGAAATTCAGCGTGGCGGCGCGTTCGGCAAAAGTGGCGAGCACATCCAGCTCGGCAATGGCGGCGGCGATGCGTTGCAATTGCGGGATGAACGGCGCGAGATGGTCCAGCAGTTGTTCGTAGAGGAATTTTTCGCGCGCCAGTGCGCGCTCGTTGGCGGAGAGCGCCTTGTCTTCGAATGTCTTCAGTTCCGGCGTGATGTAGCGCTCGGCGTTCTTCAGCGTCTGGCGGCGGCGGTAGTCGTCCGGCACTTTGTTGGCATTGGCGATGCTGACTTCTATATAGAAGCCGTGCACGCGGTTGTATTCCACTTTTAATTTTTCGATGCCGGTGCGGGCGCGTTCGCGGCTTTCCAGTTGCAGCAGGAAGTCGCCGCAGTTGTTCTGGATGCCGCGCAGTTCATCCAGTTCTGAATCGAAGCCGTCGGCGATCACGCCGCCTTCGCGCAGGACGGAGGAGGGTTCTTCCTTTAACGTGTTCTGTAACAGCTCCACCAGTGCGGTGTCGGCTTGAAGGTTGTTTGCCAGTTCAGATAGCAGCGAGGATGTTTCGCCCCTCTCCCTAACCCTGGTGGAACTACTAGCCATTCGACTAGGCTGTCCAACTTCGACAGCCAAGTCGCTGGTTATCTCCCCGGCGGGGCGAGGGGGTAATGAGGTTTGCAGTTGCGGCAAGGTGAGTAGCGTGTCGCGCAGGCCGGAGAGGTCGCGCGGGCGCGCCGACTTCAGCGCGACGCGGGCGGTGATGCGTTCCACGTCTACGCTGGGTTTGAGTTGTTCATGTACAGCGCGATATAACTCCCTCTCCCCTTGAGGGGAGAGGGCTGGGGAGAGGGGTGAGGTTGTACTACCCTCTCCCCCGGCCCCTCTCCCGCTCGCGGGAGAGGGGAGGGATTGAAGTTCATCCACTGCATCCAGTCTTGCGCGCAATACATCACGGTCGCGTAGCGGATGATGCAGCCAGTGCGCGAGCAAACGGCTGCCCATGTTGGTGGCGCAGGTGTCGAGCAGCGACATCAACGTGGGGGCAGGTTCGCCGCGCAGGGTCTGGGTGATCTCCAGGTTGCGGCGCGTGGCGGCGTCCATGCGCACGTATTCGTCGGCGCTGTACACCTGTGCGGCGCGGATGTGGGCGATGCTCTGGCCCTGGGTGAGTCTGGCGTAGCCGAGCAATGCACCTGCTGCACTCAGGCCATGCGTGAATTCTTCGCAGCCGAACCCGGCGAGATCATGCGTGCCAAATTGCTGGCACAGCGCGCGATGTGCGGCGTCGCGGTCGAAGTGCCATTCGGGCAGCGATTTGTTTGCGGCGTCCTTGAACGCGGGCACGGTCGCGCCTTCGGCGTAGAGGATTTCGGAGGGTTGCAGGCGTTCCAGTTCGGCAGGCAATTGTTGCGCGTCAATCTCGGCCAGCGTGAACTGGCCCGAGGCGAGGTTGAGCCATGCGAGGCCGATCTCGTTCTTGCTCTGGTGCAGCGCAAGCAGCAGGTTGTCGCGCTTCTCTTCCAACAGTGCGGAGTCGGTGAGTGTGCCGGGGGTGACGATGCGCACCACTTTGCGCTCGACCGGGCCTTTGCTCGTGGCGGGGTCGCCGATCTGTTCGCAGATGGCGACGGATTCGCCCATCTTCACCAGGCGCGCGAGGTATTGTTCGACGGCGTGATAGGGCACGCCCGCCATCTTGATCGGTTGCCCGCCCGATGCGCCGCGCTGGGTGAGGGTGATGTCGAGCAGTTTGGCGACACGTACGGCGTCGTCATGGAACAGTTCGTAAAAATCGCCCATGCGGTAGAACAGCAGTTTGTCCTGATGCTCGGCCTTGAGCCGCAGGTATTGCTGCATCATGGGGGTGTGGGTGGATTTTTCCGGGGCACTCATCGGGAACGTTCTTTTGTGTCAGCCCTTAAGTCCCGGCGTCAGGTGCGGCGAGATGATATGCAGCAGTTGCTGGTGGATTTCAGGGTTGCCCGCGCAGATGTTGCCGCTTTTGATGTAATGGTCGGTGCCGTGCAGGTCGCTGACCATGCCGCCCGCTTCGGTGATGAGCAGGGCGCCGGCTGCCAAGTCCCAGGGTTTGAGCTTGGTTTCGAAGAAACCGTCGTAACGGCCTGCCGCCGTCCACGCGAGGTCCAGCGAAGCGGCGCCGGGGCGGCGTATGCCGGAACTTTTTTGCATGACATCGCGCACGATGTCCATATATATATCCAGATGTTCGAAATCGGTATAAGGGAAGCCGGTGCCGATCAGGCTGTCGGCCATTTCCTTGCGCTTGCTTACGCGCAGGCGCTTGTCATTGAGGAAGGCGCCGCGACCGCGGGTGGCGGTGAAAAGGTCGTTTCTGGTCGGGTCGTAGACGACGGCCTGGGTTAGCACGCCGTTGTGTTGCAGGCCGATGGAGACGGCGTATTGCGGTACGCCATGCAGGAAATTGGTGGTGCCATCCAGCGGGTCGATGATCCAGACATATTCCGACTCGCCTTGGGCACCGCTCTCTTCTGCTAAAATCGCATGATTCGGATAGGCTTCCTTTAAAGCTTCAATGATGATGCGCTCGGCGGCGCGATCCACTTCGCTGACGTAATCCGCGTGGGATTTTTTCGTTACGGTGAGATGATCCAGATTGTCGGCGGCACGGTAAATCATTTTGCCAGCGCGAATAGCGGCTTTCACCGCGATGTTGAGCATGGGGTGCATTTCAACGACCTTTTTAATGAGCTTAGGGGAAATCCGGCGCGAATTTTAACATTTATGGAATACAGCCGTTTGACGTTAGTCGTCAGTCAGACCTCACCCGCCCCAATACCGGGCGGCAATTGTAGAAAACTATGTTCAATAACATCCGTATCGTTCTAAGCCATACCACCCATCCGGGCAACATCGGGGCGGCGGCGCGGGCAATGAAGACAATGGGCTTGCGCCATCTGTACCTGGTCAATCCGCGACACTTTCCGGACGAGCAGGCCACGGCGATGGCGGCAGGGTCGGACGATATCCTGCAAAATGCCGTGATGTGCGACTCTGTCGATGAAGCATTGCAGGGTGTGGTGTTCACCGTGGCGATGTCGGCACGGTTGCGCGATATCTCAATTGCGGTAAAGACGCCGCGCGAGGCGATGCCGCAGGTGTTGCAGGAAGCGCAGGCTGGCCCCGTTGCGCTACTGTTCGGCACCGAGATGTCCGGGCTGACCAACGAGGAGATGGGTAAGGCGCAACTGGGCGTGAATATCCCGGCGAACCCCGATTTCTCCTCGCTCAATATCGCCGCTGCGGTGCAAGTGGTGGCTTACGAACTGGCCGTTGCCGCACAAGGTTTTACGCCCATTGTTCCGGAAATCGTTCCCGCTACGCATGAGCGGCTGGAGGGGTTGTTTGCGCATCTGGAAAAAACGCTGTTCGAGATCGGTTTTTTCACCTCACAGAATCCGGCACGGCTGATGCAGCGTCTGCGCCGCCTTTATTCGCGCACCCGGCTGGAGGATGATGAGATCAATATCCTGCGCGGCATGCTGACGGTCACTACCGAGTACAATGCACGTCTTAAGAAACGCTATGCGGAAGAGCATCCCGATGTTTAAGAATCTTAGAGAAGACATTGCCAGCGTGTTCGCGCGTGATCCGGCGGCGCGTACCACTTTCGAGGTGGTGACCTGCTATCCCGGTTTGCATGCGCGGCTTTTTCATCGCTTGTCCAATACCTTATGGCACATGAAGCTGAAATGGCTGGCGCGCTTTATTTCGCATTTTGCTCGCTGGTTTACCGGTATCGAGATTCATCCCGGGGCGACCATCGGGCGGCGCTTCTTTATTGACCACGGCATGGGTGTGGTTATTGGTGAAACTGCCGAGGTCGGTGACGACGTGACCCTGTACCACGGTGTGACGCTGGGAGGTACATCCTGGAAGGAGGGCAAGCGCCATCCGACATTGGGTAACGGTGTGGTCATCGGCGCAGGAGCAAAGGTGCTGGGCCCGATTCATATTGGGGATGATGCCAAAATCGGCTCCAACGCGGTTGTTGTGAAGGATGTGCCTGCCGGGGCCACGGCAGCGGGTATTCCGGCGCGTATTCTCGACGAAGAAAAGAAAAAGTCCTCTGGATTCAATGCGTATGGTGTAGGAAATGACAAGGACGATCCGTTATCAAAGGCCATTCATGGACTATTGGGGCATAGTGTTACTGTCGATCAGCGTATAGACTTCATCCTTCAGCAATTGGAGAAAATGGGGGTGAATGTAGAAGAAGAGCGGGCGACCGCCGATAAATTTGACCCTAATCACCTAAATAAAATTGTTGATTAAAAAAATCAAGTATATTATGATTTAGCCTTAGCAAAAGTAGGGTGAAAGAAGCAGTAGAAAAGGGTAAGGACACTTACGTTGTTCATGCCTAATTATTATAAAAATGAAACTTCAGAATAGGAGAACAAGATGAGACTCACAACAAAGGGAAGATTTGCAGTAACAGCGATGGTTGACCTGGCAATGAGAAGCGGCAAAGGCCCCGTCACATTGGCCGGTATCAGCGAGCGTCAGAAAATTTCTCTGTCTTACCTGGAACAATTGTTTGGCAAGCTGCGTCGCCACAATGTGGTGGCCAGCGTGCGCGGACCCGGAGGCGGTTATTGCCTGTCACGTCCGGCAAACAAGATTGCTATCGTCGACATCATCGTGGCGGTGGATGAAGCGCTGGATGCTACTCATTGCGGTACCCGTGGCGATTGCATGGAAGGTAAGCCTTGCCTGACGCATGAGCTGTGGTACGGACTGAATGAGACGATCCACGATTATCTGGGCAAGATCAATCTCCAGCAACTGGTTGAAGTACAAGCCAAGCGCGGTACGCCAGAGGAAGTGCGAAATATCACTGAGTTCACGCAAAGGGCTGCTGCCTGATTTGCGAGGACTTAAATGGCACTTCAACTTCCCATCTATCTGGATTATTCGGCAACCACGCCTGTTGATCCGCGAGTAGCTGCGGCAATGATTCCATACCTGACCGAGAAGTTCGGCAATCCGGCTTCACGTTCGCACGCTTTCGGTTGGGTGGCGGATGAGGCTGTGGAGAAAGCGCGAGGACAGGTCGCAGCTTTGGTCAATGCAGATCCAAAAGAGATCGTATGGACTTCGGGCGCGACTGAGTCGAACAACCTGGCCTTGAAAGGCGCTGCACATTTCTACGCCGACAAGGGCAAGCACATTATCACCGTGCAGACTGAACACAAGGCGGTACTCGATACCGTGCGTGAACTGGAACGGCAGGGTTTTGATGCGACTTATCTCGAGCCTGAACCGAATGGCCTGATTGATCTGGAGAAGTTCAAAGCGGCACTGCGTCCCGATACAACCATTGTTTCGGTGATGCTGGTAAACAACGAGATCGGTGTGATTCAGGATATTGCTGCCATCGGCGAAATCTGCCGTGAGCGAGGTGTTTTGTTTCATGTCGATGCGGCGCAGGCAACGGGCAAAGTGGCGATTGATCTGCAAAAGCTCAAAGTTGACCTGATGTCGTTTTCCGCGCATAAAACCTATGGTCCCAAAGGCATAGGCGCGTTGTATGTAAGGCGCAAACCGCGGGTGAGGCTGGAAGCGCAAATGCATGGCGGTGGCCATGAGCGCGGTTTTCGTTCCGGCACCCTGGCGACACACCAGATTGTTGGCATGGGGGAAGCATTCCGCATTGCCAAGAAAGAGATGGCGTCCGAAAACGAGCGCATTCGCATGTTGCGCGATCGTTTGTGGAAGGGCCTTTCCAGTATGGAAGAGGTATACCTCAACGGTGATTTGGAACACCGTGTGCCGCACAATTTGAACGTGAGCTTCAACTTTGTCGAAGGCGAATCGCTCATCATGGCGGTGAAAGATATTGCAGTATCCAGTGGTTCTGCATGCACGTCGGCCAGTCTGGAGCCGTCGTATGTGTTGCGTGCACTGGGTCGCAACGATGAACTGGCGCACAGTTCGATACGTTTTACCATCGGCCGTTTCACTACGGTCGAGGAAGTGGACTATGCAGTAAAACTGCTGCAGGAAAAGATTGCCAAACTTAGAGATCTATCCCCCTTATGGGATATGTACAAGGAAGGCATAGATATGAATACTGTGCAGTGGGCTGCGCATTAAGGACTGACGATTTGCCGCCCCTGACTGTGTTATCGGGTTGCTTGTTTACCACATAGTAAACGGCGCAACCCTCTGCCTTGTCAGGCGGGCAACTTATCAGTCCTCAGCAAGGAATGTGAGGAGGTTGAAATGGCTTACAGCGAAAAAGTACTGGATCACTACGAGAATCCGCGCAACGTCGGTTCCCTGAACAAGGATGACAGCACCGTTGGCACCGGCATGGTCGGTGCGCCGGCATGCGGCGACGTGATGAAATTGCAGATCAAGGTCGGCAAGGACGGTGTCATTGAGGATGCGAAGTTCAAGACTTACGGTTGCGGCTCGGCAATTGCATCCAGTTCATTGGTGACCGAATGGGTCAAAGGAAAAACTGTTGACCAGGCGCTGGCGATCAAGAATACGCAAATTGCCGAAGAGCTCGCATTGCCGCCTGTGAAGATACATTGTTCGATCCTGGCGGAAGACGCGATCAAGGCGGCAGTGGCGGATTACAAGGCGAAAAGCGGTGAAATGGTTGAAGCCGCTGCATGCAAAAGCAATAAATAGGAGCGGAACGTGGCGATTTCCTTGACTGAAAATGCGGCAAAACACGTGCGGAATTTCCTGGCCAAACGCGGAAAAGGGATAGGTCTGCGCCTTGGTGTGCGTACAAGCGGATGTTCGGGTATGGCTTACAAACTGGAGTTCGCCGATGAGGTGGACAGCGAGGATATGCAATTCGTCAGCAACGGCGTGACCATCCTGGTGGATCAGCACAGCCTGCCTTATATTGATGGTATGGAGCTGGATTACACGCGCGAAGGTCTGAACGAAGGCTTTAAATTCAACAACCCCAACGTAAAAGATACTTGCGGTTGTGGCGAAAGTTTCAAAGTCTGATTCTGAAAACTACTGCGCTTGGTATGACTATGTTGCTCGATGGACTCGAAATGCTCATTTACTCTTTTGTAAACTCCGCTTTCTCGTCCATTCGCGCCTTGTCCTACCTGCGCTCGTGACGTTTTCAGGGTGCTTCGAATATGACCTCCGCACTCATCGATTTCAAACAGGATTTTTTTCATCTCTTCAATCTTCCGCATCGTTTCCAGATTGACGGTACTGCGCTGGAACAAAGTTATCTTGCCTTGCAGGCACAGGTTCATCCCGATAAATCGGCCCACCTGTCCGATCAGGAGCAACGTTTGGCGATGCAGTGGGCAACGCGCGTCAATGAGGGTTATCAGACTTTGCGTTCCCCGCTGAGCCGGGCGCGTTATCTGTTGTCGCTGCATGGCGTGGATACGCAGGAAGAAAGCAATACCGCAATGCCCACCGATTTCCTGATGCAGCAGATGGAATGGCGTGAGGCGCTGGAAGAAACAAAAAAAGCGAAGAACGGCACGGTGCTGGAGAAACTGGAGCAACGGGTGCAGCATGAGATGCAACTTTTGCAACAGCAACTCGCTGCGGACATCGACGAGTCTCACGATTATGCTGCAGCTTCCGGTATAGTACGCAAACTCAAATTTCTTGAAAAACTGGCGGAAGAGATCGCTTCCGCGTTCGATGAATTAGATTCATAAATGGCACTGCTTCAGATATCAGAACCCGGCCTCAGCGCCGCTCCCCACCAGCATCGCCTTGCGGTCGGCATCGACCTAGGCACGACCAATTCCCTTGTAGCCACCGTTCGCAACGGTATCAGTGCGGTACTCAACGATGCTCACGGTTCTGCCATGCTGCCCTCGGTGGTGCGCTATGCGGTTGAAAGCGTGCAAGTGGGTCATGCGGCGCAGTCGGTGCAGAGTGTCGATCCGCAAAATACGATCGTCTCGGTAAAGCGTTTCATGGGACGCAGTCTGAAAGATGTGGGTGAAGTAGGAAATCTCCCTTATCGGTTCATCGATGCGCCCGGCATGTTGCAATTACGCACGGTCGCCGGGGCGAAGAGTCCGGTGGAAGTATCCGCCGAGATTCTCAAAGTGTTGCGCGAACGCGCTGAACTTTCTTTGGGCGGTGAACTGGTGGGTGCAGTGATCACGGTTCCCGCATATTTCGATGATGCCCAGCGCCAGGCGACCAAAGATGCGGCGAAACTGGCCGGTATCAATGTGCTGCGCCTGCTCAACGAGCCTACCGCGGCGGCCATTGCTTACGGGCTGGATAATGCGGCAGAAGGCGTCTATGCGGTATACGACCTGGGCGGCGGGACGTTCGATATTTCCATCCTGAAACTGTCCAAAGGTGTGTTCGAAGTGCTTGCGACCAACGGTGATTCGGCGCTGGGCGGGGACGATTTCGATCATCGCATTTATTGCTGGGTGCTGGAGAAGGCAGGATTGTCTGCATTGGGACCCAAGGACACGCGCCTGTTGTTGACGCACGCACGCGCAGCCAAGGAACAATTGACCGAGTATCCCACGACACAGATCACTGCCGTCCTGAGCGGCGGTGAGGTGGTAGACCTGACGTTGTCGCGCGAGGAATTTTACGAGATAACGCAGAATCTGGTTGCGCGCACTTTGCAAGCCACACGCCGTGCCTTGCGTGATGTCAAACTGAAAGCAGAAGACATCAAAGGTACCGTGATGGTCGGCGGTTCCACGCGCATGCCGCAGGTGCAGCAGGCGGTGGGCGAGTTCTTTGGCCAGCTGCCGCTGAACAATCTTGACCCGGATAAAGTGGTGGCGCTGGGGGCTGCGATCCAGGCCAATGTGCTGGCCGGCAATCGTAGCGCTGACGACTGGTTACTGCTGGATGTGACTCCACTGAGTCTGGGCATAGAGACCATGGGCGGTCTGGTCGAGAAGATCATTCCGCGCAACAGCACCATCCCAAGTGCGCGTGCGCAGGAATTTACCACCTACAAGGATGGGCAGACGGCGATGAGTATCCATGTGGTGCAGGGTGAGCGTGAGCTGGTGAGCGATTGCCGTTCGCTTGCGAGATTCGAGTTGCGCGGTATTCCGCCCATGGTGGCGGGTGCGGCGCGTATCCGCGTCACCTTCCAGGTGGACGCAGACGGGCTGCTCAGTGTATCGGCGCGCGAGACTTCCAGTGGCAAGGAAGCCAGTATTGTTGTGAAACCTTCTTACGGTTTGAGTGAAGAGGAGATAACGCGCATGTTGCAGGACTCCACGCAGCATGCTCGCGACGATATGGTGGCACGCGCTTTGCGCGAGCAACAGACTGAAGCTTCACAATTACTGGAAGCGGTGGATAATGCCTTGCAGCAGGACGGCGAGGCATTGCTGGATGCAGAATCACGTGCGCAAATTCGTGTCAGCATGGATGCCTTGCGCGAAGTATTATCGGGTAGTGATCATCAGGCCATCAAGCGTGCAATGGAGGCGTTGAACCTGGCGACCACCGAGTTTGCGCAGCGGCGCATGGATCAGAGTGTGAAGCGGGCGCTGACCGGGCATAAACTGTCCGATCTGGAAAGCTGATATGACGCAAATTATTGTCTTGCCGCATGTGGAGTTATGCCCCAAGGGTGCGCTGTTCGAGGCCGAACCCGGCACTTCGATCTGCGATGCATTGCTGGAGCATGGTATCGAGATTGAACATGCCTGCGAAAAATCCTGTGCCTGCACGACTTGCCATGTCATCGTGCGCGAGGGTTTTGAGAGTCTGGAAGAAGCGGAAGAGCTGGAAGAGGATATGCTGGACAAAGCCTGGGGGCTGGAATCCATGTCGCGTTTGAGTTGTCAGGCGATTGTCGGGGATAAGGACCTGGTGATCGAGATACCCAAGTACACCATCAATATGGCGAAGGAACATGGCGCAGGCCAACACAAAAAATGAATTACCTGCGCCATGTTCCTTTCCCTCACCCCCGTCCCCCCTCTCCCAAAGGGAGAGGAGCACGGTTGGGCGCTATGCGGATCATGACTCTGGAAGGGCATTCAAAATGAAATGGATAGATGTACGCGATATTGCGATTGCGCTGTCGGAAAAATATCCCGATGTCGATCCGCTCAAAGTGAATTTTGTCGATCTGCATAACTATGTGGTTGAACTGGACGGTTTTGACGATGAACACAGCCACGGCGGTGAGAAGGTGCTGGAGGCCATTCAGGCGGCGTGGATAGACGAGGCGGAATGACTATGAAAACCTGGAACGACATGTTGAGTATCTGGAACAGTATTCCAAAACGCTGGCTGAACCTGGCGGGTGTCGTGACAGTAGCCGGATTGTTTGGTTTCAGTCTGTATTATTTGCAACAAGTGTTGCGGCTGCAGCCGTGTCCTTTGTGCATGTTGCAGCGCCTGATTTTTGTCGCTATCGGCGTATTGTTCCTGATCGCTGCGTTGCACAACCCCAAACGGGTCGGAGCGAAAATCTATTCCGTTTTGATTGCACTTACTGCATTGTCGGGTGTGGCAGTCGCCTCGCGTCATATCTGGATTCAGCATTTGCCCAAAGACGAGGTTCCCGCTTGTGGTCCGGGGCTGGACTATATGCTGGAGCATTTTCCGTTGTCCGATGTGTGGCAGGAATTGATGCACGGCTCAGGTGAATGCGCCGAGAAGGCCTGGTCGTTTCTGTCGCTCGGTATTCCCGAGTGGGCACTGGTCTGGTATGTCTTGCTGGGGATTTTTGCGTTGATGATCGGCTGGAAAGAGCGTTGATCACACCGTGATTTTTGCCACGAAACGCCGCACCATCGGTGCGACGACCAGTACGGTCGGAAAGGCGACCGGCCAAGCTGTGGCGAAGCCCTTTAACCATGCAGTATAAAATCCATCACCATATCCCCTGCTGATGAGTAACACCGTGCCGGAGATGATGGTGACCATGATGATGGACAGGATGCCGCCGAAAAGCAAATGGCTGTAGCTTGCTGGAATCTTCATGGAACGGTACTTATTCCTTGAAACGCTTTATCAAGATGCGTTGCATCAGATTGTCTTTGACAATGAACTGGTGATACAGCGCGGCGGCAATGTGGAATGCCAATAGTGTCACCATCACGCCGACGAGAATTTCGTGGAATTCCATTGCGCCTACCTCATCAAAGTCTTTGAGCAGACTCGGATCACCTTTTTTCAACACGCCGATCACGCCGGAGGTCGCGACGGTGATGATGCCGCTGATGGGTAAGGCAAGGAGTGAAAGATTCAACAATCCATGGGTGGCCGTGGCGATTTTGTTCAGCAGAGGATTGGCGTTGGCTGGAGCAGGTTCTCCGTCCTTTTTCCTGAAATATATCCGTAACAGGGTGAGCAGCAAAACAGTGTTACCGATCAGGAAATGTACCGGCAGCAGCGACAGTTTTTGGGCGGCGCTTGCGCTGTCAGCCAGAAAACCACCGAGGAAGAGTGCGGCGAGGAGAAGCAGGAAAACCAGCCAGTGAAGGATTGAGGTGCGTTTGCTGTATTGCTTCATGATCCGTCCTTTGGTATTGGGAAAACGCTGCGCATTGTAGCGTATGAGCGCGTAATTCAGAATTTTGCGAACGTCCCGCCTGAGGCGGCAAAGATCGGGACAATGGGGCAATTTTCGTTAATTTCGTAATAAAACATTGTAAAAACATGATATTACATATCATGCTGGCTGTTCCGGCCAGTATTGACAGGGAAAAGCGTATAATACGGCCCGAAATCATGTGTTATGACAAAGAGATAAAGAGAATTGAGTACTGATAGTTTTGCTGATCTGAAGTTGGCGCCTGAGATTCTCAAGGCACTTGCCGAGTCCGGCTATGTCACTCCCACCCCTGTTCAAGCGCAAGCCATTCCGGTTGTGCTGAAAGGCCACGACCTGATGGGGGGGGCACAAACCGGTACGGGCAAGACTGCTGCGTTCGCGCTGCCCATACTGCAGAAATTGCTGCCGCATGCCAGTGCGAGTACCTCCCCGGCAAGACATCCGGTACGGGCGCTGATCCTGGTGCCGACACGGGAACTGGCGATCCAGGTGGAACAGAGTATCAAAACCTACGCAAAACATACCAAACTGCGCTCACTGGTCGTGTTTGGCGGGGTCGATATCAAAACACAGACACCGCATCTGAAAACGGGTGTTGAAATTCTGGTGGCGACACCGGGACGCCTGCTGGATCACATCGAGCAGAAGACGGTGCAGTTAAATCAGGTGCAGATGCTGGTGCTGGATGAAGCGGATCGTATGCTGGACATGGGCTTTATGCCGGACTTGAAACGTATTCTGGCATTGTTGCCAAGGCGGCGGCAAAGCCTGATGTTTTCGGCGACTTTCTCGAAGGAGATCAAGAAACTATCAGAAGATTTCATGAACTATCCGGAATTGATCGAAGTTGCACGCAGCAATGCATCTGCCGAGAACATCACGCAAAAAGTTTTTCTGGTCGATCAGTCCGACAAGCATCAATTGCTGGCGCAAACATTGCGCGGCGATGATGCAAAACAGGCGATCGTATTCACCAAGACCAAGCTCACCGCCAGCCGTCTGGCAAAACAATTGCAGCGCGAAGGTGTATCTGCCGATGCGATTCATGGTGACAAGAGCCAGCTTGAACGTATACAGACACTGGATGCTTTCAAGCAAGGCAAGGTTGCAGTGATGATCGCCACCGATGTTGCTGCGCGCGGCCTTGATATTGACAATCTGCCGATGGTGATCAATTACGAGATTCCCCATGCGGCAGAGGATTATGTACACCGCATTGGCCGTACCGGGCGTGCCGGTGCATCCGGCATAGCCATTTCGCTGGTATCGCCGGAAGAAGAAAAATATCTGGTGGAGATCGAGAAGTTAATCAAAACAGAGATCAAGAAGGAACGGGCCAGTTTACCTGAACGTGCTGCCGCCAAGCCGCAACGAACGCGCGGAGGACGCACGGAACCCAAGCATGGGTACCATACTCCCGTCCCGAATAAGCCCAGCCACGATCCCTGGTTCGACAAGCCTTATGTGCCCAGTATCAGTGCGCCAGCAGTACCCGCCAAGAAGCATAGTGAACCACCAGTTTTAAGCAAACCCAAGGCTCAAATACCGGCATTGTTCGTGCGCAGATCCGGCTGATTCTTTTTTTCGCCAAACCGGTTACGACATCGCTGCACTCCAGGTAATCCATACCTGTACTTTAGTACACCTACACTTCAGTACAATGTTCCATTTTGCCAAATGGAGCTACATTCCCTTTGTCTACACATGCGCTCTTGCTTTATTGAAGTGAACGCATAGCGCATTGTCCAACCGGGCTGAT
>JBNLBY010000066.1:0-14034 GCA_050303535.1 Sideroxydans sp.
CCGGCTTCGAATTCGAAGAGTTCGTAAAGCGCGTCAAGCCCGACCTGGTCGGTTCCGGCATCAAGGAAAAATTCATCTTCCAGAAGATGGGCGTGCCTTTCCGCCAGATGCACAGCTGGGATTATTCCGGCCCGTATCACGGCTATGACGGCTTCGCCATTTTCGCGCGCGACATGGATATGACGCTCAACAACCCGTGCTGGAGCAAGATGACCCCGCCGTGGTTGAAGCAGGAAGAACCGGTCGCCGAGAAAGAGGCTGCGTAATCGAAAACCTGAATGTCCACGAAAGACACGAAAGGACACGAACAAAAGCTGAGTTCATTTCGTGATTTTCGTGAATTTCGTGGATGGATGAGAGTTGTAGGTAGTACCCCTTAATTGATGCCCGTGTCCGCAGATTAGCGGCTCGGGCCAAGGAGACAGAAATGCAAAAAGTCGATGACATCAAACCTTGTTATCCCCTGTTCCGTCAGGACGAATACAAGGAAACACTGAGCAACAAGAAGGCCAACTTTGAAGAGGCGCACAGCGCGGACAAGATCGCGGAGACCTTCAAGTGGACCACCACGATGGAGTACCGGGAGCTGAACTTCAAGCGCGAGGCGCTGACCGTGAATCCGGCCAAGGCCTGTCAGCCGCTGGGCGCAGTGCTGTGCGCACTGGGCTTCGAGAAAACGCTGCCATATGTGCATGGTTCGCAGGGTTGCGTGGCGTACTTCCGCACCTACTTCAACCGCCACTTCCGCGAGCCGGTCGCCTGCGTGTCCGATTCCATGACGGAAGACGCAGCCGTGTTCGGCGGTCAGAAAAATATGAAGGACGGCCTGCAAAACGCCAAGGCGTTGTACAAGCCTGACATGATCGCGGTGTCCACTACCTGCATGGCGGAAGTCATCGGTGACGACCTCAATGCGTTCATCACCAACTCGAAGAAGGAAGAGTTCATTCCGCAGGAGTTTCCGACACCGTTCGCGCACACCCCGTCGTTCGTGGGTTCGCATGTCACCGGCTGGGACAACATGTTCGAGGGCATCATCCGTTATTTCACGTTGAATGCGATGGAAGACAAGGAGCCCGGCAAGAATGGCAAGATCAATCTCGTGCCCGGTTTCGAAACCTACCTCGGCAACTACCGTGTCATGCACCGCATGATGAAAGAGATGGGTGTGGATTATTCGCTGCTGTCCGACCCGACCGAAGTGCTGGATACTCCGGCCGACGGCGAGTACCGCATGTATGCGGGCGGCACTACGCAGGACGAAGTGAAGGATGCGCCGAATGCGATGACCACTTTCCTGCTGCAGCCGATGCAATTGGATAAGACCAAAAAATTCGTCACAACCACCTGGAAGCATGAGGTACCCAAACTCTCCATTCCAATGGGTCTGGAGTGGACGGATGAATTCCTGATGAAGGTGGCCGAAGTCAGCGGCAAGCCGATCCCGGATTCGCTGGCCAAGGAACGAGGCCGTCTGGTGGACATGATGACCGACAGCCACACCTGGCTGCACGGCAAGAAGATCAGCCTGTACGGCGATCCCGATTTCACCATCGGTATGGTTAAGTTCCTCACCGAACTGGGAATCGAGCCGCTGCATGTGCTGTGCAACAACGGCAGCAAGAAGTGGACGAAAGCGATCCAGAAGGTATTGGACGAAACGCCGTATGGCAAGAACACCCAGGTGTTCGCGGGCGCCGACCTGTGGCATTTCCGTTCGCTGGTGCTGACCGAGAAGCCCGATTTCATGATCGGTAACAGCTACGCCAAGTTCATCCAGCGCGACACGCTGGCCCTGGGCAAGGAGTTCGAGGTGCCGCTGATCCGTATCGGTTTCCCGATCTTCGATCGTCATCACCTGCACCGCTCGACCACGCTGGGTTATGAGGGCGCGATGCAGATGCTGACCACTATCACCAATGCGGTGCTGGAGCGGCTGGATGAGGAGACTCGCGGCATGGGGACTACGGACTACAACCACGATTTAGTTAGGTAAGGCAGGTGCCGGGATACAGGATACGGGATACAGGAAAATCGGATTCGCCGATGCCCTGTATCCTGAATCCCGAATCCTGAATCCTGCAATTCCAAAGGAATTGCAAATGGCAAACATCATGATCAGACGCGACAGCAAGGGTAGCTACCAGTTCTACCTGCCCAAGCGCGATCTCGAGGACACCATCGTGGCGATGGAGTTCGACACCCAGGAGAAGTGGGGCGGCGAGATCAAGCTCAACAACGGTGGGACGTATTACATCGAACCGCAACCGGCGCCTGCGCGCTTGCCTTATTCGGTGCGCGCCAGACGTGTCGATGCGGCGGAATAAACGATAGGAGATTTCATCATGGCAATGAGTATCAATATGGAACTGTGCACCGCTTGCGGTGATTGCGAACCGGAATGCCCGACGGCATCCATCAGTGTCAAGAAGGGCATGTATAAGATCAATGTGGACGAATGTACCGAGTGCGATGGTGAGTACGACAAGCCCCAGTGCGTAAAGATATGCCCGATCAAGGGGTGCATCACACAGATTGCAGCGTAAGCAACTCCGTTCGTGGCGCGCCAATCGAGCCGCGGGCGGATCTTTTTGGCAGCACGGATCGTGAGATTTTCCGTCCGCGCTGCAGGTTGAAAAACCAGACCAAACACGAAGAGGTGAGCGTATGAGTAACGGAATCATCACAAAAGCAGCCGCTCTGCGAATCGCAATGGCCACCCGCACGCTTTCCGAAGTGAATACATCCGCACTGGTGGCAAAACTGGGCGAGCATCTCGGCTTGCCCGTCACCGAGGAGAAACTGGCCAAGGTGACTGTGGCCGATCTCAAACTGATCCTGTCCGGTGACGAGACCGTCGAGCCCGACGTGGACAGCGCTACCATCAAGCTGGCGGTGCACCAATTATGGGGCGAATCCGGCGATGCAGAAGATTTGCCGCCGCTGGATGCCTATGCCGAAGGCGATATGCCCGGCAGCCTGCGCGTGGCTGTCGCCTCAAACACCGAAGAAAACCTCGACGGCCATTTCGGTTCATGTCCGCGTTTCCTTATTTACCAGGTCGGGCGCGACAACATCCGTCTCATTGATGCGCGTTCGACATCCATCACGGAAGACGCCGAAGACAAGAATGTCGCTCGCGCCAATCTCATCAACGATTGCCAGATCGTCTATGTGCAATCCATCGGCGGTCCGGCCACAGCCAAAGTGGTACGCGCCAACATTCATCCGGTGAAAATTCCCGAAGGCGGCAAGACGCGTGCAACGCTGCAGCGTCTGCAGGAAGTGCTGGATGCACCACCACCCTGGCTGGCCAGGATACTCGGTGTGGAAGCGAAATCGCTGAGCAAGTTTGCCGAGACGGAAGAGTAGCGAACATATGATTGCCGCCGAGACATTGGATCAGATCGCCAGCAAGGTTGCTTCACTGGGCGAACTGAATGACGAGGTTCTGGCTTCCTTGAAGAAGAATTGGCCGGATCTGCGTTTTACATTCTGCAACGACGATGACATGCCTGCCCGGATGCCATCCGCATTGCAACGCGAAAATTTTAATTTGTATCTGGTCGGTGGTAGCGAGCATTGCCTCAGCCTGACGACAGACGCTGGGCAAGCCATCGGCGTAGTGCTGGCATGCGTGGATGAAGAAGATTAATCTGCGGGCGTTTACATATTGATTCGCGGAGGCCAGGTTGAATAACCCAGAGTCTGTTGCAATCGATTTCGCAACTGCTGATGACTTGCCTCATCTCGCCGATCTGCTGGCCGAACTGTTTGCGCTGGAAAACGATTTTCATCCCGGGCGCAACAGGCAGTTGCGAGGTCTGCGCATGATCTTCGATGATCCTGCGCTGGGCAGGTTGTTTGTGTTGCGCGTCGACGGGCAGATGGCAGGCATGGCCAATGCGCTGGTCACGATCAGCACGGCAGAAGGCGGGCGCGTACTGCTGCTGGAAGATGTGATCGTACGCAGGGAATACCGTGGCAGTGGGTTGGGGCGCAGACTGGTCGAACATGTGATGACCTGGGCGCGAGAACAGGGCATGACGCGCATTACCCTGCTGGCCGACCGCGACAATCAGGCTGCGCTGGATTTTTATCGTAAGCTTGGTTTTGCCGCTTCGCATATGGATGTATTGCGAGCCTCGCCAAGCTAAATGGCGTAGTGCTTGCAGGTGTATGGATTTATGCAGGGAGATAATAATGAGCATCCACGCCCCCGATGATGCCACTTTGAAAAAACTGGAAAGTGAGATCGCGGCCACTCCGCCGCGGCCGCATCACAGCAATTTGCTGGAAGTTGCCAATCGTGTCTGTACCGGCTGCACGTTCCGCTATGCGCTGAATCGCGGCGGCTGGTACCGTTCCGGCGGGGTAGTTGCGGCGGATGGCACACGCGTTGCGGACAATCTGGCCGACTGGGCAAAAGCAGAACTGGAAATTTGCGGCGGAGACATGCACGAACTGGTCGAGCGCTATGCTGACAGCGGTTTGCTGGTGACGCGCCATTCCGGGCGTACGCATTATTTCGTCGCGCCCTATGGTCGGGCGCCGGCCGATTTTCTGCAACTGGAAGTCGAGGAACTGCAGGAGGTGCTGGACCGTAAATTGATCAATACCGATGTGCCGCTGGACGATCTGCAGGAGTTGATCGAGCCATTGCAGCCTGACGAAATCGAAGCACAGCCCGTTGCCGCGCCACGTTACCGTTTCCGCCGCATGCTTGATATGCGCCAGACGATTGCGCGTCTATCTTCCGCCGATACACGTAACGCCGGGTTGTTGCGCATGCTTTCAGAGTGGGCTCACAGCAGCGCGGCAGCACACGGTCATTTCAGCGATCAATGGATTGTGGCATTGCGCGAACATCAGGATCGTTATCGCAATCCGGTGATGTCCGCGTCGCTGGTTTCGCGCCACGCACGCGAACTCAATACCTTCCAGTGGAATAGCGATCTTTCCGGTGTAGAGATGCTGAGGCAGTTGCAGGCATTCGACCGTGTTGCCGGCTATATTTCGGCCTGGTATGCGCACCTGGTTGCCGGCACCATCACCCCGCCCAAGGTTGCTTACACGGTGGCACGCGATCTGGATGCCGGGTTCAGTTACCTGCCGGATACCGAAGCGGCGTTGGTCAGGAATTGGGTGGCGGCGCCGTACTCTGTTTAATAGCTTGCCTGGGAGGGTTTCGCAGCCACCATATTTCCGCTATGCCATATCTTCGTAATGGCGCTCCATGATTTCCAGTGCTGTAGCCAGCCGTTTGGGCATCAACGTGCGCGCTTTTGCGAAATTGTGGGAAGTCTCGTTGTAAAAAAGATTCACGAGATAGGAATTGCCGATCGCGTCGTGCAGTTCCGGCTCGGCTGATTCCAGCACGTTGTCGATAAAAGAAAAGTGCCTGCGCACGGTTGACCAGTCGCTCTTGTTTATCGCGTCCTGCGTGGCAAGCTTGAACGCGCCTACTTCGAGATGTGTGCCGACATCTGCGCTGTCGATGGTCGCGGCCACTTCGGGGAAGTGGATGGCGAGGTAATCTGTAAAACGGGAATTGCCGCTCGATTTGTCTTTGCGGGATGCGACCTTGCTGTAGGCGTACCATGTGCCGGTACGATCGTCTTCAAATGCCATGATGATCTCCTTTAGAGAGGTTGTTTTTATAATTCCTCCGGGAAGCTCTTTATTGTAATTTTTCGGACATTCTGGAGTGGCAGGTGGCAGGTGTCAATAGACCGAATCACGGCAATTCGGGACGAGTTTGAACAGTAAGCAACTGTTTTTGTTTGATTTATCTTCGGAGCGATACGGAAATCACAGGATATTATCTGCCAGATACTGTTGTAGTATTGCTGAAAACCGGGCGGCTGCACTATATTCGCTTCATGTTCGCAGGAATCCAAGAAACTCGCGGCGCGATATTTCCTTCTGCCAGCCGCATTCGTGTTTCTTTTCCTCCATTACACGGTCGCGTACTTTAATGACTTCGTCCCATGCGGCAAACACCGCGCTGGCGGATTCATATTGCCCCATTGATTGCACCAGTGGCTGTAGCAGGAAGTGTCCGAGCCCGGGCAGGTAGTTGAGGTGCGCCGTCAAAGTTTCTCCCAGCAGGGTGAATTCAAGTTGCGGTCCGATCACGAGAAATGGGGCGCTGGTGCGTTCGCCGGTACGCCAGCCGGACGGAATGGGCAGGCCGGGATCGTGCTCGGCTATAAATACACGTGCCATCATCCAGGGCGTCAGCAGCAGGAATACGCACCAGCCATCACTGCGGCGGAAAGCGCGAACTTCGATCGGCAGCTTGTGGTTGACGTGGAATTCGTTGCTGAAATGTTTGCGGTAGATTTCGCCGAAGCTGTCTTTTACTGCGGTAATGACCGTCTGGTCATCGCCATTGGCAACATCTCCAAGTTTCCAGGTACGGTCAGTCAAGGGATAGCTCCGTCAGTTGCTGGCCGAACAGCCGGTAAAGTTGCAGCCGGCTTTCTTCCTGCAATGTCGAACCGAAGCGGGGCAGCCAGGCAGCAAGATGTTCCCGCCATAACTCCCGCAGCAGTTCGCTGCCGTGGTTGCAGGATTGTTCGCTCAGCCAGGCGGCGCATTCCAGTTCCGTGCCGAGATAATCCGGCGGCAGGTTATTCGCCTGCAGGCCGGCACGACGATAGATGTCGCCGAGCTGGTCGCAGGTGGTGCTGAACATGCTTCCGCTGAGAAAAGATGATTCGAACGGTGGGCAGACGGTTTTCGGATGGCCGGAGATGAACAGACGCGTATGCTCGGCCTGCCATTCTTCCAGTGGCGTGTTTTCCAGTTCTTTGACGGGCTTGTCCAGCCAGTCATGCTGCGCGGTCATTTCACGCAGCACGTCCAGCGATTCATCGCCGGGACTGGCCAGCAGTCCGGAAAGCAGCCGCAGGATGTCGGGAGAGGCTTTCACTGTTGTTACCAGGGATAAGCGTATACACCTGCATACATGAAGTAGTGCCGCAGCATGTAGCCGCCCATCAATACCAGCAATGCTGCTGCCACGGTGGGGAAGCTGCCGCTCCAGCCCTTGATCACGCCTTTCAGTTCGAGCAGGAACGGCACCAGCAGGCCGAAGCCGATGAAACCGATAAGCCAGCCCATGTCGTTCCATAGCAGTTGCGCGGAGCGGTAGCCCGATTCCGAACCGGACAGAGTGTAGTTGAAGAAGGAGAACAGGATCACCAGTTCGGTGGCAATGAGGATCACGTCGAACAGTTCGAAGCGGTGGCGCAAATCATGATCGAGCTCGTTGCGGATGAATGTATTCATGACCACCAGCAGATAGGCGAACGCGGTCGAGAATGCCGATACAGTGAACAGCAGCGGCACACCGGGGTTATGCCACAACGCAACGGCAGGGAACGATTGCAGCAGAAGGCCGGTATAGACCGCGGTGCCGATGCCGTTGATGGTGGCGAACCAGCCAACGATGCGGCGGTATTTCACGCAGAAAGCGGACAGCCAGACTACGATTCCGGTCCGCAGTATTTTTCCGATCAGGGGCATGCGCATGAACATCGGCGTTTCGCGCATGTAGGGAAATGCGTAGATCGTACCCCACACCATCATCCACAGGATGAACTGGGTACCCCAGGCAATCCAGGCCGTGGGCTGGTTGATCAATACCAGCGGGTTGAGCACGTGAATCACTGCGGCATGATGCAGCAGGTGTCCGAACAGCACCGCCGAGCTGATGCCGAGCATGACCACGCCGGATAGCGCGCCCCACAACACGAGCCTGGGGTGTGGCCGCCAATACATATCGGTGAGGAAACTGATCGAAAGCGTTGCCGCACCCAGCCCGCCGAAGAACAGGTACATGGCGATCCACCATGTCCACAGGCTTTGCGTCGTATAGGTCATTGTGTCCATGATTTAACCTTTCCGCTTCATGTCTTCGATGTAATACACATTCGGACGTGTGCCGAAGTGCGCCATCAGCGGCTGCGCCGCGCCGCTCATCACGATTTGTGCAACCGGATCTGCAGGGTTGTCCAGGTCACCAAACTGGCGCGCCGAACCAACGCAGGTCTGGACGCATGCCGGCTTTTCGCCCTTGTCGACGCGATGCGCGCAGAACGAGCATTTGTCCATGCTCGAGCAGGTTCGCTGCAGTTCGCCGTAGAATTCCTTGCCTTCACTGATGTCGCTGTAGGTGACTTCATAGCGTGCATCGTACGGACAGGCCATGGCGCACGCACGGCAACCCATGCAGCGTTCCGGGTCGACCATCACGATGCCGTCCGGCCGCTTGTACGTGGCACCGGTCGGGCACACTGTCATGCACGGCGGGTTGTCGCAGTGGTTGCACAGGTGGGGGAAGAAACGGCGCTGCACCATTTCGTTGGTGCCGATCTCCTTCTCCGGCACATAGGTGCGCCATTTGTTTTTCCATACGGGGGTCTGGTTCTCCATTGCGCAGGCGGCCATGCAGGCGTTACAGCCGACGCAGGTGTTCAGGTCTATGACCATGGCGTAATGAGTCATGCCATCACTCCTTTCTCGGCGATTTTCTTGATACGAACGGTGAATTCCTGGGTACGGAAACCGCCGGTCACCGGTTCAACAGCATACGGAATGAGCTTGTTGGTGGCCGTGCCCATTCCTTTCGCGCGGGAGAGCATCGGGTTCTCCGCACCGAAGCTGGAGTAGAAGAACACCGCTTCACGATGGATGAGCCGCGTCACGTGTGCATGGCCGGTCGCCGCCTGGCCGCTCTGCGAATTGGTGATGCTGATCGCATCACCGTCCGCAATGCCGAGGTAGGCTGCGCGCGCCGGGTGTATCCAGATGTTGGTGTAAATATTTTTCTTGAACTGGTTGATGGCTGCCAGCACCGGATTGTTGTTGTTGGTGGAGGCGTATGACACGGTCGGTGTTTTGCCATAGGTGAAGTAGAACTCGTCATCAGCCAGGCTGCCGGATGCTTCGCAGCGGCATACCGTCGGGATATGTGTGGCGAGTACGCTGAACTGTGGTGCTGTTCCCCCCATGCCACGCAGCATGTCGAACAGGCCGGAGTAAAACTCCACGCGTCCGCTGGGGCTGGGCATGGGCAGCTTCCAGGGCATGGCATGTTTCTCCAGCAGCCTGTCCTTGGTGTCCAGCATGTAGATGCCTTTTTCCTGCAAGGCCGTATCGAGCTGCTTCGGGGTGATGCCCGCCTCTTTGGCGGCTTCTTCAAAGGCGACTTCGCGGTAGGCAGCAGAGAACGGATTTTTCATTCCGTCTTTGACATTCTTTGCCAGCTTTTCCTTCACCGAGGCAGCGTTCAATCCGGTCAGCTTGTCGATGGTATCCATGAAGGCTTCCGGTTTGCCGCTGATGATCTCCGTCATCTTCAACAGGATGTCGGGAGTTTCGCGTGTGTCATACAGCGGATCGATGGCCGGATAGCGTGTGGTCATGGCGAGATCGTGATTGACGCCGTTGGCGTAGATGTTGGGTTCGCCGCGCTCCAGGTAGGTGGAGTTGGGCAGGATCACATCCGCATATGCCGTGGAGTCACTTGGCAGCACGTCGATGGCGATCACCAGTTCCACATTCTTGTGTGTCAGGATTTCCTTCCAACGCGAATCGGGGAAATAGTGGCGCACTGGATTGGCCGCGTTGAGCAGCACGGCGCGGGTGAGGTAAGGCTCGCCCTTGTAGTTCAGCGTGCCTTCCACCGATTCCTTGAAGCCTACATCGGCCAGCACCGGCAGCATTACATAGGGGCGTCCCGCCGCGCGTTCCTGCTCGGTGAATGCCCAGGACCAGCCGGGTTTGCCATGGCCGAAATTCTTGCCGTTCGAGAAAACGTCGATAACCAGTTGGGCAAAAGGCAGGCCGACGAGGCTGGCGAGCGGCGCGCCCAGATATTTCCCTTCTTTTTTTGACTGGATGGTGTGTGCCTGCTTCTTGTGTACTTCGCCGCTCATGATCCAGCCGCCGGGTTTGTCGATACCGCCGGTCAGTGCCTGGATCATGGCTTGTACGCGGCGCATCATGATGATGTTGCCATAGCGGCCGCCGTGCCAGCCGGGGTCGATGATGGCCGGGCGGGCGCCGCCAAACTCGCGCGCGATGCGCCGGATGGTGGTGGCCGAGATGCCGGTTGTGTTCTCCGCCCATTCGGGTGTGCAGGCGCGTATCTCTTCCAGTTGTGCCTGCAGCACAGTCATTACCGGATGGCCGTCCAGTTTCAGGCCGGCCGGCGCATGCAGTGCAGGAAAACAACTGCGTCCGTTCACATCCTGGCCGTTATCGTTGGTATAGGCAGGTAAAGCGCGAATATCTGTGCTGTGCTCCTGTACCACGCGCGGACGCCCTTTTGCATCGAGCGCCAGTTGCCATTGGCCCTTGCTGTCCTTGTAGGTCAGGAACGGCATGTTCGAATGTTCGCGCAGGAATTCGGCATCGTAGAGTTCTTCTTCCAGCATGGTCTTGAACATGGCCAACAGGAAATCCAGATCGGTGCCGGGCCGGATGGAAATCCATTCGTCGGCTTTGGATGCGGTTTCGGACTGGCGCGGATCAATGGCAACTACCTTGGCGCCATTCTTGCGGCCGGCCGCGAAGCGCACCATGCGGCAGGTCGATACACTGCCGATCGATGCATTGTTGGCGACAAACAGGATGTATTTCGCGTTGTCGAAATCCGGCAGCACCTCGTCGTGGATATTGAAGTTGCCGGTGACGGAATCGGTGCCGAGGTGACCGTTGGTGACGCAGGCCTGCATGGGGGAGGCGATGATGTTGGGGATGCCGTTGGTCAGCGCAAACGGCACGGCCCAGTTCATGTAGAACACACAGGAAGTCCAGCCGCCTACCATGGTCCACTCCCAGGGCTGGAAGTTGGCGCTCTTCTGTTTTTCCGCGATATAGGCGTAAGCCTCATCCCAGGTGGCGGCGCGGAATTTCATCTCGCCGCGTTTGGAACCTGCTACCCGGATCAGCGGTGTTTTCAGCCGGTCGGTGTCATAGGTCTGGCGCAATCCTGCCTGTCCACGCGCACAAAGTTTGCCGCGGTTGAGCGTGGAATTGGGATTACCGTCGAGCTTGACGATGCGCTTGACGCCGTTTTTCGTTTGCGTGGTGACGCGCAGATTGCACAGGGAAGAGCAGAAATTACAGATACTGTGCGTGATTCCTTCACCATCCGGAATACTGCCAGTATCTGCCGAAGCGGACTTGGCCAACATGCTGGCCGGTTTCAACAAGGTTAAACCAGTGACACCCAACCCGGTCGCCTTCAGGAACGAACGACGGGTCAGGCGAGGAAAATTCCAGGCCATAAGACACTCCCAAAGAAAAATGACAAGTAGAGAACACAAGGTTCTTCTTGTTATGTTCCCAATGGGGTGTATCACCCTCTGTCCGGGAAAGCGTCGAACTGCCATTGCGGCGAGACGCAGTCTTCAGAGCTCCATGAAGAACTGCATTGCACTTCTGATTGCATCCTAGCAGAGGGAGTCGGGTTGACGCAATTTTAATCAGGTGTAATGCCGACCTTGATGGTCGACATTATTAATCGCCTGTTTTATGTTGCGGCGTTTAAAATCAAAATCATGCGGTAGGTGAAAGAACGCACAATCTATAATCATAAAAATTGAGAAAATGCGTGTGAACCCAAAATACAATGCATCGCTGACTTTTTTATTATTTATTCCGCTCATACCATAACCATGGCCACGATTAGGCAATACTTTGAAACTGACTTTGATTATTGCCTCAGGGTAAAGATTAAGTACGACTTTGGCGGAGAGTTGTATGAGGGAGCTGTTTTATACGATGCCAATGCGAAATCAGCCTTTATTGCGTTCTACTTTCCAAGTACTACGTACACTCTAGAAGGGTTCGAGGACTTTATTAAGTCACTTAAGTACGGGGAGACTGGCCTAAATCTTGATAAAGGAATAATCCTTCCAAGCGCCAAACAATTTTCGGGAAGGTTGCATGTGGAAAATTCCAATCCATTGGTAATTCGCTATCAGTTTTTTGGCGATCCGTCTTGGAGAGACCTTTTTTCAATACGTACCAGTGCACGGGTGTTCTTCTACTCAGAGACCAACCTGTCCGCGTCAGATATTGAGAGGCTTCAAGCCGACGCAAACGCAATGGGCCACGACTTACAGTTCCGCTCAGATGGGTACGCCGTGGGCCGTAGTCAGTTCGAGAAGCCACGAGCTTTTATTAGCCACGACTCAGGAGACAAAGAGTCAATTGCAAGACCAATCGCTTTAAACCTTCAAAGAAAGTTGTGCCCCGTTTGGTACGATGAGTTTTCTCTAAAGCTCGGTGACAACTTGCGGCAAAGCATTGAGAAGGGCTTGAAGGAATGCAGTAAGTGCGTTCTTATCTTGAGCCCAAATTTCTTCGCCAATAACGGCTGGGGAAAAAAGGAATTCGAATCTATCTTCACTCGCGAAATACTTGAAGAAGCACAATTGGTATTACCTATTTGGTGCGGTGTTACAAAGCATGAGGTGTACGAGTACAGCCCCAGTCTACTAAACGTGAAAGGTGTGGATTGGAATGCTCTCGGAGAGGACGAAGTATGCAGACAAATCTATCTTGCTGTTACCTCCGCGGCATAACCCATCGTTCCACCGAAGACAAAAGGAGCCGAGCTAATAGATATCAGCTTCGCAATAGTTTTCGGAAAACGCCAAAGCTGATCCCAACCCGGTCCGGTTTGTCGCTCCCGCCCGTTTTGTCCGGTTTGCTACAAAACTCCCTCTGATAAAATCCATATAAATCAATCCGCTGTCTCTGGCACGGCACTTGCGAATAGAGGGTCATCATCTATTGTGAGTGTGAGCCATGCAAGCCAGGGACATCGCCGAACTGCTCAACGAGCCGTCTTGCGAACATAATAAGAAGGAGAAATCCGGTTGCGCGCGCCCCAAGCCGGGCGCGACGGCGGGCGGTTGTTCGTTCGACGGGGCGCAGATCGCGCTGCTGCCGATCGCCGATGTGGCGCACATTGTGCACGGTCCCATCGCCTGTGCGGGCAGTTCCTGGGAGGGACGCGGTACGCGTTCTTCGGGGCCGAAGATGTTCCGCATCGGCATGACCACCGATCTGTCGGAGACCGACGTCATCATGGGCCGCGGCGAAAAGCGGCTCTTCTTCTCCATCGGCCAGGCAGTGGAGCGCTATAGTCCCGCCGCGGTCTTCGTCTACCAGACCTGTGTGACCGCCCTCATCGGCGACGACATCGCCGCCATCTGCGAGCAGGCCGCCGAACGCTGGGGCGTGCCGGTGGTGCCGGTGGATGCCGCCGGCTTCTACGGCAACAAGAACCTGGGCAACCGCATCGCGGGTGATGCGATGTTCAGGTATGTGATCGGCACGGCGGAACCGTTGCCCGTGCCGGAATCCGCACAGCGTCCCGGCATCAAGGTGCACGATGTGAACCTGATCGGCGAATACAACATCGCGGGCGAGTTCTGGAACGTACTGCCGTTGTTCGACGAGTTGGGTCTGCGCATCCTGTCCACCCTCTCGGGCGATGCGCGTTTTCGCGAGGTGCAGACCATGCACCGTGCCGAGGCCAGCATGGTGGTGTGCGCCAAGGCGCTGCTCAACGTGGCGCGCAAACTGAAGACCGACTACGGCGTGCCTTTTTTCGAGGGCAGTTTCTATGGCGTGACCGATACCTCGATGGCGTTCCGTGAATTCGCGAAGTTGTTGAACGACCCATCGCTGACCGAACGCACCGAATCCATGATTGCGCGCGAAGAGACGAAGATCAACGCCGAACTGGAGCCCTGGCGCGAGCGTTTGCGCGGCAAGCGCGTGCTGCTCTATACGGGCGGTGTGAAATCGTGGTCCATCGTGTCCGCGCTACAGGATCTCGGCATGGAAGTGGTCGCCACCGGCACCCGGAAATCCACCGAGGAGGGTCTCGAGCAGGACTTCAACTCATTGGATGCGCAGCGCGAGGCCTGTGCCGCCTATGTGCTGAGCCAGGCTTCGGAAGGCTGGACGCTGCTCTCTGACCATTACGATGATGGCGGTCTT
>JBNLBY010000067.1:0-13584 GCA_050303535.1 Sideroxydans sp.
AACAGATCGACGCACTGGTGGCGGACGGCACATTGTCCGGCGGCATGTTGCCCAAGATCGGCTCGGCGCTGGATGCCGCGCGCGGTGGGGTGAAAGCGGTACACATCATCGACGGACGAGTGGAGCATGCGCTGTTGCTGGAAATTCTGACCGACGAAGGGGTGGGCACGCTCATTAAGAGCAAATAATGAGCGAGCGCGTCTGGATTTTCGATTTGGACAACACGCTGCATAACGCCACGGCGCACGTATTTCCGCACATCAATCGCAGCATGACTGCATACCTGCAGGAATATTTGCAGCTGACCGAAGATGAAGCAAATGCAATGCGCGTGGATTACTGGAAACGCTATGGCGCGACGCTTAGCGGCCTGATCAAGCATCACGGTACTGATCCAGACCATTTTTTGTGGCATACACACCAGTTTCCTGAATTGAAGAAAATGGTGTTGTGCGAACCGCGCCTGCGTCATGCCTTGAAACAATTGCAGGGCAAAAAGGTGGTGTTCTCCAATGCGCCCTTGCGATATGCGCAGGCAGTGTTGAGGCTGTTGCGGGTGGATGATTTGTTCGACGACGTGTTCTCCATTGAACATTCGCGCTATAAGCCCAAACCGCAGATCGAAGGTTTTCGGCGCTTGTTGCGCAAGCATCGCCTGCGTGCGGCACAATGTGTGATGGTGGAAGACAGTGCGGAGAATCTGCAGGTCGCCAAGCGTATGGGAATGCGCACTGTATGGGTTGGCGACGTGCTGCGTACGCCGGTTTTTGTGGATGTGAAGATTCGTAACGTGCTGGAACTGCCGCGCGCAGTGTCCAGATTTTGAGGTAATACAGATTTAACTGCTCAGGGCGAACAGGTTCTCTCTGACTATTGTCGATTCGGCGCTTGCTCCTGCGGGAGTGGTATTTTGAAAGGAAAAATAATGGCAACCAAACAACCGGGCGAAAGAAAATTACAGATATTGCAAACTGTCGCCGAGATGCTGGAACAACCCAAGGGTGAAAAAATCACCACGGCAGCGCTGGCCGCACGGCTCGATTTGTCCGAGGCGGCGCTATACCGCCACTTTGCCAGTAAGGCGCAGATGTTCGAGGGTCTGATCGATTTTATCGAGCAGACCGTGTTCGGGCTGGTCAACAAGATCACCAGCGAAGAGCAGGACGGGCTGAAGCAGGTAGAAGGTATTGTTGCCCTGTTGCTTGGCTTCGCACAGAAAAATCGCGGCATGACACGCGTTCTCATCGGCGATGCGCTTGTGAATGAGAATGAACGCCTGCAACAGCGTATTAACCAGTTCCTTGATCGCATCGAAAGTACGCTCAAGCAATCGCTGCGCATTGCGACCAGCCAGGGCAAACTGGCAGCTGACAATGACATTGGTGCGCATGCCAACCTGTTGTTGTGCTATGTCCTGGGTCGCTGGAGCCAGTTCGGCAAGAGCGGTTTCACACGCGATCCGATGGAGCAATGGCCGCAGCAATGGAAATTGCTTTTGGGCAAGTAACAACTTGCATTCAAGGAACCGAATATGATTCTGATACTGGATGCGAATACGCAAACAGAAAGTGCCGAGTACCGCCAATTGATGGCGCATCTGGCGGGCCTGCAGGGCGTGCAAACGCGCGTGCATACCGAACGCGGTACTGAACAGACACTCACGGAAATCTATCTCATCGGCAACACTAAAGCGCTGGATATCGAAGACATGCAGAGTCTGCCCTGCGTTGAGCGCGTGGTACGCGTGTCGCAGGATTACCGTATTCTGGGGCGGCATAAGGAAGATACGCGTCCTGCATACTTCGATTACAACGGCGTGCGTTTCGGGCAGGACACACTCAATATTTTTGCCGGCTTATGTGCGGTGGACACCGCCGAACATGTAGAGATCATGCTGCGTGCACTGCGTGACAACGGACAGGTGTGCGCGCGTATGGGTGCCTACAAACCGCGCACCAGCCCTTATGCGTTTCAGGGGCATGGCAAGAACTGCCTGCCATATGTATTCGAGCTGGCGGGGAAATACGGGATCAAGGTGGTCGCCATGGAGATCACGCACGAATCGCACCTGAACGAGATTGTCGAAACGCTGCAGCAAACCGGCAACCCGACCGGCGTGATGCTGCAGATCGGTACGCGTAATACACAGAATTTCGAATTGCTCAAGATTGTCGGCCGTCAACGGCAATTTCCCGTGCTGCTCAAACGCGGTTTCGGTATTACGCTGGATGAATCGCTGAACGCGGCTGAATACCTGGCTTCCGAAGGTAACCGCAACGTTGTGTTCGGTTTGCGAGGCATGAAAACCAACATGGGCGATCCGCATCGCAATCTGGTCGATTTCGCCCATGTGCCGGTGGTGAAGCGCTTGACCCGTATGCCGGTCTGTGTCGATCCTTCGCATTCGGTCGGCACACGTGCGGCCTCGCCCGACGGTATTCTCGACATCATGCACGCCACTGCCCAAGGTGTGCTGGCCGGGGCGAACATGGTGCTGGTGGATTTTCATCCCGCACCGCCGCAAGCGCTGGTAGACGGTCCGCAGGCGTTGTTGCTGAAAGAATTGCCGCATTTCCTGGAAGACGTGCAGATCGCGCGCGAGGCTTATCTGAAACGGGTGGGGCTGGTAGAGAAATATAAGGAAAACTGAGATTGATTGCATGCAACCAGGGCGATCTGGAGCTATCACAGGTATCAGGCAGGTGACACGGCTGGCGTGAACTGCGCATGAACAATTGCGATGGAGCAAAAAAATGACTGACAAGTTAATCATATTCGACACAACCTTGCGCGACGGTGAGCAGAGTCCTGGCGCGTCCATGACCAAGGAAGAGAAACTGCGCATTGCACGCCAACTGGATAAGCTGGGTGTGGATGTGATCGAGGCGGGCTTTGCGGCCGCCAGTCCCGGCGATGCCGACGCGATCAAGAGTATCGCCAAAGTCATCAAGCGTTCGACCGTTTGTTCACTGGCGCGCGCCGGGGAAAAGGATGTACGGGCGGCGGGCGAGGCGATCAAACCGGCCAAGCACGGACGCATTCATACCTTTATTGCCACTTCACCCATTCACATGCAGCACAAGTTGCGCATGACGGAGGACCAGGTGGTGGAGCGCGCGGTGCAGGCGGTGAAATGGGCACTGGAATATACGGACGATGTCGAGTTTTCTGCCGAGGACGCGGTGCGTTCCGAGATGGATTTTCTGGTGCGTATCTTCGACGCGGTGATCAAGGCGGGAGCGACCACGTTGAACGTGCCGGATACGGTGGGTTACAGCCTGCCAATGCTGTGGGGTGAACGCTTCAAACAGTTGATCGAGCGTGTGCCAAACGCTGACCGGGTGGTCTGGTCTACGCATTGCCACAACGATCTGGGTATGGCTTCAGCCAATTCGCTGGCGGCCGTGATGAACGGCGCGCGCCAGGTGGAATGCACCATTAACGGATTGGGTGAACGGGCTGGGAATGCGTCGCTGGAAGAAGTGGTGATGGCGGTGAAGACACGTCGTGACATTTTTACCTGCGATACCGATATAGACACTACACAGATCGTACCGACTTCCAAACTGGTATCCAGTATCACCGGTTATCCGGTGCAGCCGAACAAGGCCATTGTCGGTGCCAATGCTTTTGCGCATGAATCCGGAATCCATCAGGATGGTGTGCTCAAGCACCGTGAGACTTACGAGATCATGCGTGCAGAGGATGTGGGCTGGGGCGCGAACAAGCTATCTTTGGGCAAGCTTTCCGGGCGTAACGCGTTCCGTACCCGTTTGCAGGAATTGGGTATCGTGCTGGAGAGTGAAGAGGTGTTGAATGCAGCTTTTGCACGCTTCAAGGAACTGGCCGACCGCAAGAGTGAGATATTCGACGAGGATATACAGGCGCTGGTGAGTGATGAAGGTGTGACTCACGTGAGCGAGCATTTTCGCCTGGTTTCCATGAGCGCACATTGCGAAACGGGTGCTTTGCCGAAGGCGCGGGTCACCCTGAGTGTGGGCGGCAAAGAACAGCAGGCCGAAGTGCAACGGGGCGGGCCGGTGGATGCCACATTTCAGGCCATTGAACAGATCGTGCACAGCGGTACCGAATTGTTGCTGTATTCGGTGAACAATATCACTAGCGGTACCGATGCCCAGGGCGAAGTGACGGTGCGTCTGGCCAAAGGGGGCAGGGTGGTCAACGGGCTGGGCGCGGATACCGATATCATAGTGGCCTCTGCCAAGGCTTATCTGAATGCGCTGAATAAGCTGGACACCGGGGCAAACCGGGCACATCCTCAACTTTAACGCGCATATTGCAGGAATAACCATGATGAAAATTACAGTGGTGTTATGGGTATGCGGCGTGAGTGGTAGTTTGCGGAATGATTTTGTCGGTTATCATATGAAACATTGAATTCAGTCATCAGGACTTATGAGACTTCCAGTGAAACTTCCGGAAATGTTTAGCCGGGAAAGAGAACGCCCAAATTTCGGTATTGTCGATTCCTTCCGCTTTTTGCGTTACGTTACAGTGCGCTTAAGGGAGGACAGGTGTATGCAGATGGCGGCGAGCCTGACTTTTACCTCGCTGTTGTCGCTTGTTCCGTTGATTACCATTGCGCTGTCCTTGTTTTCGGCTTTTCCGGTTTTCAATGAGTATTTGGCCCAGGTCAAGGAGTTTATCCTGTCGAACCTGGCGCCAGAAATTGGTGCCAGATTCATTTCCGGCTACATGACCCAGTTTGCGGAAAGTGCATCGCGTCTGACGGCAGTGGGTATTGTGTTGCTGACCGTCACCGCGATGTTGTTGATGCTCACCATCGACAACGCATTCAATACGATCTGGCGTGTGTCGCGTCCGCGCAGTTTGCTGCAGCGCGTGCTGGTGTACTGGGCAGTGATCACGCTGGCGCCTTTACTGGTCGGCGGCAGTTTGTCATTGACATCATGGCTGATCGGGTTCTCGGCAGCGTATGGAAAACAGATGCCTTCGGTCAGCCTGGATGTATTGAAGCTTATTCCGGTCTTGATGACCACGGCCGCTTTTACCCTGTTGTTTCGTATTGTGCCCAATCGTTTTGTGCCGATGCAGCATGCTGTCATCGGCGGACTGGTTGCCTCGATCGCGTTCGAATCGATGAACCGTGGTTTTGTTTTCTATATCTCGCATTTCCCCACCTATAAGCTGGTGTACGGGGCATTTTCCAGTGTGCCGATCTTTTTGCTGTGGGTTTATCTGTCATGGCTTACCGTGTTGTTCGGGGCGATCATCACTGCCTCGCTTTCGCATTGGCGTAGTACGCATTCCCTGCGGCTGGATCAGGCTGCGAAGCTGTATTACGCGATGAGCATGCTCAAGCTGATGCACAAAGGATTTCTGAAAGGTGAAGTGCAGACCCTGCCGGTGTTGTCACGCCAGTTACGAATCGGTTTCGACGATATCGAGCGCATTCTGGAAGTGCTTTCCAAGGCCAGGATCGTGGGCAAACTTTCCGGGTTGGGTTGGGGGATGGTGCGTACACCGGATGCAATTGAATTGAATGAATTGGTGAAATTGTTTCTGCTGAACGTGTCGACTTTGCCTAAACGTGCCGGTGATGATGACATCAGGGAATGGTTCTTGACACTGGAGAAGCGTTTGAGCGATCCCAAGGCCGTAACCTTGCAGGCCATGTGGAAATAGGGTGGATGACGTATTGCTGTTTCTTTTCTAATTGCGCTTGAATGCGCATCGCTTGAATCAAGTTTGGCAAATCAATCAGGAGTTATTCATGAAATTATTCGAGGATTTGTTCGAAGGTACACTTTGGAACAGTCGTTTTATCATTCTGACTGCAGTGGTCGGCAGTCTGCTGTCGGCTATTGCCATCTTTTACATGGCGACTGTGGATGTCGTGATCCTGATTCAGCACATGTTCCACTATGCTGATACCAGTCTGACGGAAGAGGCGCGCAAGGTATTGCACGATAGCACGGTGTCACACATCGTCGAAGTGGTCGATGGATATCTGTTGGCGGTGGTGCTGCTGATTTTCTCTCTGGGGTTGTACGAGCTGTTCATCAGCGATATCGATCAGGCGCACGGCAGCAAGGCATCCAGCAAGATATTGGTCATCAGCAACCTGGATGACCTGAAATCACGGCTGGCAAAAGTAATATTGATGATCATGATCGTGACCCTGTTCGAAGAAGCGCTGAATATGCATATCTCGCAACCCATTGATCTGGTCTACCTGGGTGCTGCAATCGCGCTGATCGCATTGGCGCTGTATTTGACCCATGCCTCGGAGGGGCATACTTCCGATGATGAAGATGCGACCGGCACCCGGACGGATAAAAGAAAAACGGGGCACTGATGACCATGGGCATGCGACTGCTGGCGGCAATGCTTTTGCTCGCAGCTGGCGCTGCATCAGCCGGGTCTTTCAGTTTCGAGGATTTACAGGGCAACAGACAACGCTTGCAGGATTATCGCGGCAAGTGGGTGCTGGTCAATTTCTGGGCAACCTGGTGTCCGCCGTGCCTGGAAGAGATTCCGGACCTGATCGCGCTGCATGAGGCGCACAGAAAATCAGATCTGGTCGTGATCGGTGTGGCACTGGATTCGACGAAGGAATCGGTCGTTGAATTCGTGGCAAAGAGAAAGATCAGCTATCCCATCGTTTTCGGCAACTACGATCTTGCCGGGCAAGTCGGCGAAGTGGAGGCGCTTCCCACTTCATATATGTACGATCCCACAGGCAAGCTGGTGAGTTATCAGGAGGGGATGGTGACGCGGGCGAGTGTTGAGTCTTATATCAAACGCAAGAACAGCGAGACGCAATAATCAACTGGCGCTAAGCATGGTGCTGATTTGCGGTTTTTTCCAGTGCCCGTGCCAGGCAGCTTTGACCTTGTTGGGATATTTTGATTTGCCCAGACTGCCGTTGTAGCGTCCCAGCGCGCGATACAAATCACCTTTTTCCTGATCCAGATAATGACGCAGTATGGTGCAACCGAAACGCAGGTTTGTGCGCAAATGAAACAGGTTTAGTCCGCTCGCGTCAAGGACCTTGGTCCAGAATGGCATGACCTGCATGTAGCCGCGTGCTCCGGCCTTTGAAACCGCATATTTTCTGAATCCGCTTTCCACTTCGATCAGCCCCAATACCAGTTGCGGGTCGAGTCCGGCACGTGTCGCTTCGTAATGCACCGTACTCAGGAAATCGAGTCGGTATTCTGCATCAGGCATGCGCTTTTCCAGGCGACTGGACATTTCGTCCAGCCATATTTGCGCTTCTTGTTGCGAAGCGAACGCCAGCTTGGGCGCTGCCTGGTCTGACAGCGCGCGTTGCATCATGCTGCGCACACTGGCGGAAAGCACTTCTTCTTTTTGTGCGCCGGCCTGCGCATTGACGGCCAGTCCCAACCCCACTGCCGCGATTGACAGCGTTAGAAATGATTTGTGAAATGTTTTCAGTCTCATAGGCTGGATTGTACGAGCTTTTTCACATCTTGCAAGCGGACGACCTGTGCCGCCTCGTCTTTGCGCCCCTGATATTCCACGTTACCCTCTTTCAATCCACGGTCACCGATGACGATACGATGCGGGATGCCGATCAGTTCCAGATCGGCAAACATCACGCCGGGGCGTTCGTCGCGGTCATCCAGCAGCACTTCAATACCCGTTGCAGTGAGGTCGGCATAAAGCTGTTCTGCTGCATTGCGTACGGCTTCGCTCTTTTTGCTGCCGATGGGCGCAATTGCAACTTGAAAAGGTGCCATGCCTGCGGGTAATACGATGCCGCGCTCGTCGTAGTTTTGCTCGATGGCAGCTGCCACGATGCGCGATACGCCGATGCCGTAACAACCCATCTCCATGATTTGTGTCTTGCCGCTCTCATCCAGAAATGTGGCTTGCAGGGTTTCGGAATACTTGGTGCGCAACTGGAAGATGTGACCGACTTCGATGCCGCGGCACAATTCAAGCGAGCCCTTGCCGTCTGGTGAAGGATCTCCTGCGACTACGTTGCGGATGTCGGCAATCAGATCGGGCTCGGGCAGGTCGCGTCCCCAGTTGATGCCGGCCGTGTGGAACTTGGGTTTGTTGCTGCCCGCCACAAAATCGCTCATCGCGGCGACGGCACGATCCGCAATCACGCGCGTTTTGCTACGGTCTATGCCGACCGGTCCGAGGAATCCGGGCGGGCAATTGAAGAAGGCGCGGATCTCATCTTCGCGTGCGAAGCGGAAATCGGTCAGCCCCGGCAGCTTGCTGACCTTGACTTCGTTCAGGCTGTGGTCGCCACGAATCAACAGGATAACGATCTGTTCTGCGGCGATAATGGCGAGCAGTTTGACGGTACGATGCAGCGGTATGCCGAGCAATGCGGCCACATCCTCGCATGTGGTCTGGCTGGGTGTAGATACATCGTGCATGGTTTCGGTTGCGGTCGGACGAGGCGTGGCGGGAGCGACCGCTTCTGCCAGTTCCATGTTGGCGGCGTAATCCGAGTTTGGGCAAAACGCCAGGCCGTCTTCTCCCGAGTCTGCCAGCACGTGAAATTCATGCGAACCGCTGCCGCCGATGGCGCCAGTGTCAGCAGCGACGGCGCGAAATTGCAGGCCGAGGCGGGTGAAGATGCGTGTATAGGTGTCGTACATCACGCGGTAAGTCTGTTCCAGGCTTTCGAAGCTGCTGTGGAAAGAGTAGGCATCCTTCATGACAAATTCGCGTGCGCGCATCACGCCGAAACGCGGGCGCACTTCGTCGCGAAACTTTGTCTGGATCTGGTAGAAATTCAGCGGCAACTGGCGATAGCTTTTTATTTCGCGGCGTGCGATGTCGGTAATAACCTCCTCATGTGTAGGGCCGAAACAGAACAGGTTGTCATGCCTGTCCCTGATCTTCAGCATCTGCGGGCCGAAAACATCCCAGCGCCCGGTTTCCTGCCACAGTTCGGCGGGTTGTATGGCCGGCATCAGCAGTTCGATGCCGCCACTCCTGTCCATTTCTTCACGCACCACGTTTTCCACTTTGCGCAGCACACGCAGTCCCAGCGGCATCCAGGTGTACAAACCGCTGGCGAGCTTGCGGATGTAGCCGGCACGCAGCATCAGCATGTGACTGGGAAGCTCGGCCTCCGAAGGGGCCTCTTTCAATGTGGAGATAAAAAAATGTGAAGCACGCATATTCATTACTCATCGTACTGGTTATTAAAGCGCGATTCTACTGCAAGGCAGTGGTTTCAGTCTTTCCAGTGTGTCTGAAATGTGGAACAATCCAAGATATCGAAAAACAATGTGGGGCGAATCATGATAGACCGGGAAGGCTATCGCCCGAATGTTGGCATTATTCTGACAAACGCAAAGAATCAGGTATTCTGGGGTAAGCGCATCCGGCAGGATGCATGGCAGTTTCCACAGGGCGGCATCCAGCATGGCGAGACGCCAGAACAGGCAATGTATCGTGAGTTACAGGAAGAAGTAGGTCTGCAATCCTGTCATGTTCAGATACTGGGGCGTACCCGGGACTGGATGCGTTATGAAGTGCCACAGACCTGGGTAAGGCGCGAATCGCGCAGCCATTACAAGGGACAGAAGCAGATCTGGTTTCTTTTGCGTTTGATTGGGCGTGACTGTGATGTGTCTTTGCGTGCATCAGGACATCCGGAGTTTGATGCCTGGCGCTGGATTGATTATTGGGTCGAGCTGGGTAGTGTGATCGAGTTCAAGCGCGAGGTGTATCGTTTGGCACTGAACGAACTGGTGCGTTATCTGCCGCCGTTAAAAGGGTGTGCGCAAAGAAAACAAGTCGGAAAGAGATCCGATAATTATAAAAAAATAGAGTCCAGGCAGTTAATCCGGGAGGATCGCAATGAGTAAGAGTTTCTCTGCGCTGACCAGTTATCCTTTTATGGCTGGCACTGATATTTCCAGGCCAAAACAGGTATTGCAACAGAACGTTACTTTAGACAGTCCGGCTGTCAGTGTGATGACCGATCTGTGCAGTGTCTCTGTGGTCAACGTACGCGCCAGGACTTCCCTGGAAAAAGCGAACGACAAGATGATTCGATACGGCGTGCGGATGTTACTGGTGATGGACGATACGGATAAAGTTTCCGGCCTGTTGACAGCAACCGATGTGCTGGGCGAGAAACCGGTACGCTTTCTGCAGCAGATGGGCGGGACGCATGCCGATATTCTGGTGCGCGATGTAATGACGGCGCAGCAGGAGCTGGAAGTGCTGAAACTGGACGATGTGCAGAATGCCAAAGTGGGGGATATTCTTGCCACATTGAAGGCGTCCGGACGGCAACATGCCATGGTGGTCGAAGAAAAAGTCGACGGTAACCAGACTGTGCGTGGTTTGTTCTCCGTGACGCAGATTGCTCGGCAGTTGGGCGTGCAGATCAAGACGGCAGAAGTTGCCAAAGTATTCGCCGAAATTGAAACTGCAGTTAACGCACAGTAGTCAGTGCCCGAATATTTTCATGGGTTTAACGATAGGTGGGGGTCGCATGAGCCGTTTCGCTTTGTACTGGTTGGCAGGATTGATGTTGGCGGGATGTGCCAGCTTCAGCAACAACGAAGTTCACGTCAGTGAAGAACTGGATCCTGCCGGCACGGAGGCGAAGAATCTTGCCTCCATCCGCATGGCGGGATATATCGATGGACGGAATGCGAAAAACCCGCGCCAGATCGGCATATCCGAAGTGAGAGTATCCGGTTTGCTCGGGAAGGCGGTAATAGTAGATCGCGACGTTACTGATATTGTGGCGGAGTCGATGCACAAGCATCTGAACGACAAGGGTTTGCGGGTATTGGCAAAGGATAATACGCACGCATTATTCGAGTTGAGCGGCGTGGTCAAGGAATTCAGGTATGACGTCAAAGCGCGTGATTTTGTACGTATCAAACTGGAAACTACACTGAAAGAAATTGCCACCAGCAAGGTGGTTTGGGCTGGCGTGGTGGAACAGAAAAACGACCGCTTTGCAGGTATCTCCGGCAACAGCACCGATGATATTGCAGATTATCTGAGACAGGAACTTGGCGTGGTGACAGGCAAGACGGCAGAGGCGATTGAAAATGTGCTGGTTGTGACGCGTCCGGAATTGTTCAATCTGGCTCCTGGCACCAAAGCAATACCTGGGGTGACGGTGTTTGTTTCGCCAAATGGGCAGGGTTCGACTGCGCCGGACACATCTTTACTCAAACCGCCTCACATTGAGCGGGATTCGACTGTGTCGGAATACACAATACTTAAGCCACCTCGCAGTGAGGAGGGTTTGCTGGTGGTGAGGACCGAGCCTGCACGATCCAAGGTCTATCTGGATGGTGTGTATTACGGATTGTCGCCGTTGAATATTGATACTGTTGCAGGCATACATACTGTGGTGGTCAAGCTGAAGGGATATAAGAATGCAACCGAGAAAGTTGCGATACGTACAGGCGCAACCACGGAACTGGAATTTCAGCTGGAGAAATGAAGTACAGTGCCATGCAATAAAAAAGCCCGCTTTATGCGGGCTTTTTGTTGGCCAATGAGTCTTAATGTTTGCCCGTGCTGCCGAAGCCTTTTGCCCCGCGCTGGCTTAACGGAAATTCTTCCACGATATTGAATTGCACTTGTGCCACGGGCACGATGACCAGTTGTGCGATGCGCTCCATCGGCATCAGCGCGAACGGATGATGGCCGCGGTTCCAGATCGAAATGAATATCTGTCCCTGATAATCCGAATCTATCAATCCGACCAGATTGCCGAGCACGATGCCATGCTTGTGTCCCAGGCCGGAGCGCGGCAGGATCATCGCCGCATAGTGCGGGTCGTTCAGGTGCAGCGCGATACCGCTGGGGATGAGCTCGCACTGTCCGGGCTGGATGGTCATGCTGCTGTCGATGCAGGCACGCAGATCAATGCCGGCTGAGCCGGGGGTGGCATAAGCGGGGGGATGTTCATGCAGGCGCGGATCAAGTACCTTTACATCCACTTTTTTCATTTCCTGTTTCCTTTCGTATAAAGCGCAGTAGCATGGCGCAGCAGCGCACGTGCCAGCGTGAGCTTGTCGGCGCGCGGCAACACATGCTCGCCGGCATCGTCGAATAACACCAATTCATTGTCGTCACTGCCGATGGCATTTTGCGCCAAGTTCGCGGCAAGCAGTGGAATGTTCTTGTTTTTGCGTTTGGCAGTAGCGTGCTCACGCAGTTTTTCGCTCTCCGCAGCAAAACCTATGCAGAAAGGCGGCTTGGGCAGGCTGGCGACGTAAGCGAGAATGTCCGGATTGGGAATGAGCTCCAGCGTCAGCGCGGCATCACTTTTTTTGATCTTTTGTTTACCGGGTTGTGCCACGCGGTAATCGGCCACTGCGGCCACGCCGATAAACATATCCACATCCGTTACGTGTTGTTTTACCGCTTCAAACATTTCGGCAGCACTGGTGACATCCACAATTTTTACAGCATCGGGTTTGGGCAGGGAGGTCGGCCCGGAAATCAGCGTGACGGCGGCGCCTATTTCCAGCGCAGCCTGGGCGATGGCGTAACCCATCTTGCCGCTGCTGCGGTTGGTGATCCCACGCACCGCGTCAATGGCCTCGTAGGTTGGTCCGGCGGTAATGAGTACCTTCGCGCTACTTAACTCCCTCTCCTGCGGGGAGAGGGTGGGGGTCGAGTTTTGCAAAGCCGCCAGAATATCCTGTGCCAAATCTTCCGCCTCCAGCATGCGCCCCATGCCCTCTTCGCCGCAAGCCTGGGCGCCGCTGGCCGGGCCCAGCAGTATCACGCCGTCGCTGGCAAGTTGCTGCACATTGCGCTGTGTGGCCGCATTTGCCCACATCTGCCTGTTCATCGCCGGGGCAACCAGCAAAGGGCAGTCGCGTGCAAGACACAGGGAAGAAAGTAAATCGTTGGCCAGACCATGCGCCAGTTTGGCGATGAAGTCCGCTGTGGCGGGCGCGATTACAATAGCGTCGGCAACACGGCTTGAGTGGATGTGAGCCATGCCCTTGTCGTCCTGCCATTGGTTGAGCAACACCGGGTTGTCGGTTAGCGCCTGCATAGTGGCGGGCGTGATGAAATGCGTTGCCGCTTCCGTCATCGCCACCTGCACTGACAAGTCTTGCTTTACCAGCAAGCGCGCCAATTCCGCCGCCTTGTAGGCTGCGATACCGCCGGTGATGCCGAGCACGATGCGTTTTTTCCGGGCTTGCGTCATAGTGCCGCGCATCTTATCAAGAAAGCGCTCGTAATGGTCCGGCCTGGTAAAGAATATATAGGCCAAATGGCATATTGACCCTGTATCAGCGACGGGTTAGCTTGCGTCCCTGAACTGTCTTACCCTGTGCCTTTGCATGAAATTGTGTTCGGCGATTTTTAAAAGTAATTTGCCGGGATATCGAGTGGAATCCAGTTGTACTTTTTCTGCATTGAATATGGAAAGCGAGACGAAACATGAGTATTACCGACTGGCCAGCAGATGAGCGCCCGCGCGAAAAACTGGTACAGCGTGGTGCGACAGCTTTATCCGATGCAGAGTTGTTGGCAATTTTTCTGCGTACCGGTGTGGCGGGCATGAGTGCGGTGGATTTGTCGCGGGTTTTGCTCGAGCGGTTCGGC
>JBNLBY010000068.1:0-12770 GCA_050303535.1 Sideroxydans sp.
TATGGCGCCGGCATGATCTACCTGAAATTGCGCCAGGCTGGACAGTTGGTCAATCACAAACGGGTTGATCGGCTCTATGCCGAAGCCGGTCTTCAGGTACGGCGGCGCAAACGCAAGAAAGTGCCGGTATCGGACAGGCAGCCCTTGGGGCGGCCACAGAAGGCAAACCAAGTCTGGTCGATGGATTTTGTGTTCGACCGGACAGCCGAGGGGCGTGCCATCAAATGCCTGACGGTCGTTGATGATGCCACCCACGAAGCCGTGGCCGTTGAGCCGGAACGTGCGATCAGCGGGCATGCGCTGACGCGCATCCTGGATCGACTGGCCATACAGCGCGGCTTGCCGCAAGCGATCCGCACCGACAACGGCCGTGAATTCTGCGGTCGGGCGATGCTGACCTGGGCACACGCTCGTAGCGTGAGGTTGTTTCTGATTCAACCGGGCAAGCCCAATCAGAACGCCTATATCGAATCGTTTAACGGGCGGCTACGGGACGAGTGCCTGAACGAACATTGGTTCGTCAGCTTGGCGCATGCCAAGGTGGAAATCGAAGCGTGGCGGCGGGAATACAACGAAGAAAGGCCAAAGAAGGGGCTGGGTGGACTGACGCCATCAGCCTACGCAGCGCAACTGGCAGAAAAATCGGTTACATTAACTGCGGACTCTAAAGCCGCGTGCTACTGAAAAACGGGGGGACGTCGCTAATAGCCAAGCATATCAATCAAGCAGTTACTAAATATTCTTTTATTTTCAATGCGATGTAGCAACAGGACTAGGCTAAGGCCTATATCTTTTGGCATATGTTCTCCAGGAGACTTTGTTGTTAGGCTCCGCCACGAAATATTCATAACCATATCCTGAGGAAGGCAAAAACCAAGAGGAAACCATGAACTGGTATCTGGATGTGCTGATGAAAAAATACGCGGCCTTTGATGGAAGGGCGGGAAGGGAAGAGTTCTGGCACTTTACCCTGATCAATGTCGTTATCAGCCTTGCGCTTTATGCAGGTCTTAATGAAGCATGGCCTTTCTATTCATTAGCCGTTCTGATTCCAAGCATCGCTGTATCAGTTCGACGGCTGCATGACATTGATCGTAGCGGGTGGTGGTTTCTGATGGTTATCGTCCCGATCCTGGATGTCATACTGCTGTTTATGATGTTGCTGGATGGAAAGCCCGGTCCGAACCAGTACGGTTTTAACCCCAAAGATGTCATTGCATAGCTGCATCAACCTCCCGTAATTTCAGCTTAATGCCTTCCAGAAATATCGAGTATCGTTTCGATCTCGATTATCTTGGCACGCGCGCCGTGTCCCGCGAATAATATGTACGGTGTATGTTAACATTTCCATAAAATATTCCTGAACATGGCGCGTCAACAAATGAGGCGCTGTTCGCAACTCGATAGTCATGTCTCCAATAATTACTGCTACCAGTCTGGTTAAACAGTATCCCGGCGTCACTGCAGTTGACGGGATTGATCTCGTCATACCCCGGGGAATCTGCTTCGGCTTGCTCGGCCCTAACGGCGCTGGCAAAACCACCACTATCGAGATGCTTGAAGGCATACAGATGCAGACCAGTGGAACCGTGCTGTACAAGGGTGAACCATTGGGGACACAGTATCGCGAAGAGGTCGGCATACAATTTCAACACACTGCGTTACAGGAGTTTCTGTCAGTACGCGAGACGCTGGAGTTGTTTGAACACTTCTATCACCGTGCCTTGCCTATTCAGGAAATAATCGAGCTGTGCTCGCTTGGGGATATTCTGGAACGCGATACCCGTAAAATATCCGGTGGGCAGCGGCAACGTCTGCTGCTTGCACTGGCATTGATCAACGACCCGGAGTTGATTTTCCTGGATGAGCCGACGACCGGGCTGGACCCGCAAGCCCGGCGCAACTTTTGGGATCTGGTCAAGCTGGTCAAATCACGCAACAAGACCATCGTACTGACCACGCATTACATGGAAGAGGCATACGCACTGTGCGACGAGATCGCCATCATGAATAAAGGGCGCATCGTTTCCCTTGGCACACCGGCGCAATTGCTGTCCGAGCATTTTGGCGATGTGGTTTTGCAGATTCCAAATGCCGATGCGGAAGACAAACTTGCCGAATTTGGATCAAGCGCAGTAATCGTGGGCGATACACTGGAAATCAGAACCAATCGCCTGCACCATACCCTGCAGCAATTGATGGAACTTGGCGTTAATCTGGATCGACTGCGTATCCGCGCCTGGACGCTGGAAGACCTGTTCATCAATGTAACCGGAGAAAAACTCAGCCCATGAAGAAATTCCTGGCCGTTTTGCATGCGCGCAACATGGAATTTTTGCGCGATCGCTCTGCGCTGGCGTGGAACCTGGCCATGCCGTTCATGCTGGTGATCGGTCTGGCATTCACTTTTTCCGACAGTAACAGGGAAATCTACAAGATCGGTGTGCTGGGAGGCCTGGACAAGCTGCACACTGTTGCGCCCGCATTGCAATCGACCCGGCATATTCATTTCATTCCGTACGAGGACAAGCAGATAGCCATCGGCAAGGTGGAACATCATCAGATGGATATGCTGGTCGATGTTAGAGATGTGCCGAAATACTGGGTCAACTCGAGTTCGCCCAACGGATATCTGCTCGAGCGCATCGTCTGGGGAACAGAGGGACAGCATTTTCAGCGGCAGACCGTACAGGGTGCGGAGATACGTTATGTCGACTGGTTCCTGCCCGGCATTCTCGGCATGAACATGATGTTTGCCTGTCTGTTCGGAGTGGGATTCGTGATCGTTCGTTACCGCAAAAACGGCTTCCTCAAACGTCTGAAGGCTACACCGCTGAGCGCATTCCAGTTCCTGCTTGCGCAACTGGTTTCGCGGCTGCTGTTGATCATGGTCATTACCACGATTGTCTACTCCGGATGTAATATCTTCATCTCGTTCAATATGCAGGGGTCGTACTGGGTGCTGCTGCTGATCGCCACATTGGGATCGATGAGCATGATTTCCATCGGCCTGCTTATTGCGGCGCGCACTGCAAGCGAGGAATTGGCCGGCGGGATTCTCAACCTGGTCACCTGGCCGATGATGCTGTTGTCGGGTGCATGGTTTTCGCTGGAAGGTGCGCAGGTATGGGTGCAGAAGTTGTCGCTGATTTTCCCGCTGACCCACATGATTACTGCCGCGCGCGCTATCATGACCGAAGGCGCCACGTTGTCCCAGGTAATGCCGCAAGTTTGGATGCTTGTCATCATGAGCATGTTTTTTCTTGCGATTGGCGCCTATGTGTTCAAGTGGGAATGATCCGGATCATGCCGGATTGATTTCCATATCGTTGCATCGATTGCCAGGAGGACATTGATACCGTGTTTACCAAAGCCACTTTCAAGTTTCTTGATGAACTTGCTGCCAACAACAACCGGGGCTGGTTCGAAAAAAACAAACCGCGTTATGAAGCGCTGGTGCGTGAGCCTGCGCTGGATTTTATTGAAGCAATGGAGCGGCCGCTCAAGACCTTTGCCCCCAGCTTTCGCGCCGAGCCGCGCAAAATGGGCGGCTCACTGATGCGCGTGTTCCGCGACACGCGCTTCTCGCGTGACAAGACACCGTACAAGACCAATATCGGCATCCAGTTCCGCCATGCACTGGGCAAGGATGTCCACGCACCCGGTTTTTATGTGCACATCGCCACGGACGAATGCTTCTTTGGGGCCGGTTGCTGGCATCCGGAAGCCGATGCGTTGGGAAAGATACGCGACCTCATCGTGGACAAACCGGAGAAGTGGTTTACCACCTGTGGCGACAAGAAGTTCGCCGCACATTGGGATCTGGTGGGGGACAGCCTGACTCGGCCGCCGCGCGGTTACGCTGCCGATCATGCGGCGATAACGGACTTGAAACGCAAAGACTTCATCGCCCTGGCTTCCTTGTCCAGGACCGAAGTTACAGGAGCAGGGCTGGTTAAACTGGCAGGCAAACGGTTTGCGGAAACGGTACCTTTCATGAAGTTCTTGTGTGAAGCGCTGGGCGTACCATACTGACTGAACCCTGGTTCAAACGCCATGATTTTCCCGCTTCCTGCGTTATGCCGCGCATACCGCCAATTCATCCCACTCTGTCGTATAACGTTTCGACATATGTTCCCGCCGCATTGCCCAGGCTTTGTCGGTTCCTTCACCCAATAGCCGGATCGTGCCGCTGCCCATGCTGCGGTTGATGCGATCCAGCGTGCCCATCAGGGCATTCGATTTTCCTTGGGCTTCAGCATCGTCAAACAGGGTTCTCGGTCTGTCCGAGGTGGGAATAATCCCGTCCAGCATTACCCCAGCCTTCTGGTAAGCATAATCTGCGCGGTAGATATGATGCAGTCCCCGCAGTGCCGCATGGCACAACAGGCGCGTGTCGTCACCGGGTTCGTGCAGGGCTACCAGCATTGCCTGGCGGTATTGCTTATCGCGTGCTTTGTGTGGGCTGGTGCGGATATATATCTGGATGGCGCTGGCCAGCGAATGCTGCTGGCGCAGTTTTTCCGCGGCGCGCGTAGTATAAGCGGTCACGGCCTGCTCCAGGTCGGACAGGCGCGAAGTCGACCTGCCGAACGAGCGCGAACAGATGATTTGCTGCTTATCGAGCACCACATCGTCCAGTTCCAGACAGGCGACGCCGTTCAATTCTTCCACGATGCGTTCCTGCACGATGCTGAATTTTTCGCGCAGACGCTTGGGCGGTGTGCGCTTCAGGTCGAGTACTGAACGGATACCCATCTCGTTCAGTTTGCCTGTACTGCGCCAGCCTACGCCCCAGACCTCGCGCACGTCGATGGAGGCAAGCAGGTTGTCCAGCCCGCTTTCATCCAACGCATTGAAGTTGCATATGCCGCCGAAGCGTGCATTTTTCTTAGCGACATGGTTGGCGAGTTTGGCCAGCGTTTTGCTCGGTGCAATGCCTATGCAGACCGGAATGCCGATACAGCGGCGTATGGTTTCGCGTATGCGTTGCGCGTACTGTGTGTGCTCGGCAGGGATGCCGGTCAGGTCGAGGAACGATTCATCGATGGAATACACTTCCTGTTCCGGGCTGAATTGCGCCAACAGCGACATCACCCGGCTGGATATGTCGGCATACAGACTGTAATTGGAAGAGAAAGCGACGATGCTGTGCCGCCTGGCCATGTCTTTTATCTGGTACCAGGGCACGGCCATTTTCATGCCCAGGTTTTTTACCTCCTGCGAACGCGACACCACGCAACCGTCGTTGTTGGAAAGCACCACCACGGGCTTGCCTTCCAGTCTGGGCTGGAACACGCGTTCGCAGGAAACAAAGAAGTTGTTGCAGTCTACCAGCGCGATAGCACGATGGCTCATACCTTATGCACAGTCCATTGCACCACCCCCCAGATGGAAAAATCCTGCTCCGGTTTGATAGTGACCTCGGGATAATCAGGATGTGCGGCACGCAACATCTTGCCTTGCGGCGTATACAGCAATTGTTTTACCGTGAATTCACCATCCACTACCGCGACCACCACGCAGCCGTGAGCGGCGGGTACGGCACGATCCACAATCAGCAGGTCTCCGTCGAAGATACCCAATTCGCGCATCGAATGTCCCGCCACACGCATGAAGAAGGTCGACTCCCTATGCTGGATCAGGTGGTCGTCCAGACTCAGACGCCGCTCCACATAATCATCGGCAGGCGAAGGAAAGCCCGCGGGTACGGCTTTGCGCAACAAGGCGCGTTGCCGCTCGAACATTGATTTATTGGGATGCGTCAGCGATAGCAACACAGAATGGGCGGGGCGGTGGCCCGGGCTGGCAAGGCTAAGATTAAGACGGGTCATGGCAATATCCTGCAGAACGAACGTTCTGAGATAATAAAGAACGTTCGTTCTGTTGTCAATAATGCGCCATGGACCGTATTTCCATTCTTATTGTGTGTAGCCTGGAAACAACTTTGCTGCTAGATTGCATGGCGTTGAATCATTTGCAGCACGCAACGGAAAGGAAATCATGGAAATCTATGTTTACTGGTTTTTGCTGGCATTGATACTGCTCGGTCTGGAAATGGTCACCGGTACGTTCTATCTGCTGGTGGTCGCCATTGCGATGGCAGTGGGCGGGCTGGCGGCTTTGCTGGGCGTGAGCATTGTATGGCAGTTGACACTCTGCGCAGTGACGGGTGTTGCGGGCACGATCATTTTGCGGCGCTGGAAAAGCACCCAGGCCAATGAAGCGTCCAATACCAGTCTGGACGTCGGTCTGCCGGTAAAAGTCATCAAATGGAACGACAACGGAACAGCCCGGGTTTTTTACCGCGGTGCAGAATGGGATGCAACGCCGGAATCTGCAGACACTCCGCGCAACGAGACGCTCTACATCAAGGCTGTGCAAGGTTCAGGCCTGATTCTGACGCATCGTAAATCGCCGCAATAATCGAGGAGGAAACATGGAAATCGCTCTGTTTATACTGGTTGCAGCTGTCATATTCATCATCAAGGCGCTCAAAATCGTGCCCCAGCAGAATGCGTGGGTGGTGGAGCGCCTGGGACGTTTTCATGCCTCGTTGTCGCCCGGCCTTAATGTGGTGATCCCGTTCATCGACAATGTTGCTTACAAACACCTGCTCAAGGAAGTTCCGCTTGATGTGCCCAGCCAGGTCTGTATTACCAAGGACAATACCCAACTGCAGGTGGACGGCATCCTGTATTTCCAGGTGACCGACCCCAAACTCGCCTCTTACGGTACCAGCAACTACATCATGGCAATCACCCAGCTTGCGCAGACAACGTTGCGTTCCGTCATCGGCAAGATGGAACTGGACAAAACCTTCGAAGAGCGCGATGACATCAACCGCGCCGTGGTGGCGGCACTGGATGAAGCGGCAACCAGTTGGGGGGTCAAGGTGCTGCGCTATGAGATCAAGGATCTCACGCCGCCCAAGGAAATTCTTCACGCCATGCAGGCTCAGATTACCGCCGAACGCGAGAAGCGCGCGGTGATCGCCAAGTCAGAAGGGGAAAAACAACAGGCCATCAACATTGCCGTGGGTGAAAGAGAAGCTGCCATCGCCGAATCTGAAGGCCAGAAGCAAGCTGCCATCAACCAAGCGCAGGGCGAAGCGCAGGCTATTCTGCTGGTAGCGGATGCCACGGCTCAAGCCATCCAGAAGATTGCCCAGTCAACCCAGTCACCGGGGGGCATGGAAGCTGTCAACCTCAAGGTTGCGGAACGCTATGTTGAAGCCTTTAGCAATGTTGCCAAGGAAGGCAATACTCTTATCCTGCCAGGCAACCTGGCAGAAATGGGCGGGATGGTGGCCGCGGCGATGAGTATTGTGAAAGCACAAAAATAGAAAATGAGCGGAATGCACCATGAACAATAATTCGGTGTTTGACTATCTGAACTTTTCCAGGGAATTGATGCACGTACTCGTCATACTGGTCCTGGCGTGGGCTTTTCTGATTGTCACCCGCAAGCTGATCCGGATATTCCGCGATTTCATGAACGCGCGAGCAACCTCGGCGGAAGACAAGCGCCGCATTGAAACGATGGCGCGCGTCATTCGTTACCTCGACAACATGGTGGTTTTGCTGGTGGCGGTCATGTTGGCGCTGAACGAATTCGGTATTTCCATCGTTCCCATTCTGGGTGCGGCCGGGGTGGTTGGACTGGCAGTGGGTTTTGGCGCCCAGAGCCTGATTAAGGATTATTTCAACGGAATGTTTTTGCTGCTGGAAAACCAGATAAACCAGGGTGATGTGGTTGAGGTGTGCGGGAAAACGGGCATCGTGGAAAATATTACGTTGCGTTATGTCGGCTTGCGTGATTACGAAGGCAATTTTCACTTTATTCCGAATGGATTGATCACGACCGTAACGAATAAATCGCGCGGTTATGCTTATGCCGTGATCGACGTAAGCATCGCCTATCGCGAAAATACCGATGAGGTTTGTGCAGTGATCTCCGAGGTGGCCAAAGAACTGCGGGCGGATATCAACTTCAGCGACAAACTACTGGATGATATTGAGATTGCGGGTGTACAGGATTGGGGCGATTCGGCTGTGATCCTGCGCTGCCGCTTTAAAACCGTCGCTTTGGAACAATGGGGGATACGCCGCGAGTTTTTGCGGCGGCTCAAAGCAGCGTTCGACGCTCGCGGCATTGAAATACCCTATCCGCACCTGACCATCTACGCCGGCCAGGACAAACAGGGTAATGCGCCTTCATTTCGCCTGTCGGGTCAGAATAAAGTAAAGCAAGGATAGGTACGAAAAATCTGGAGAATTATTCCATGATGTTAGAATGAAACGATAGGGAAGTAACTTCGTTCACCGATAAAACATAAATGCTTTAGGAGAATTATCGTGTCGAAGCAAATTCGTATCGGATTGGTTGGATATGGCAGGGCAGGCAAGGCGGTTGCCAACGTATTGAGCAGTGATCCCCGTTTTGTTTTGCGCTGGATTGCCCGCCGCTCGGTTATCGGGAAACGGGAAACATTTTCTGAAACGAATGTCCCGGTTTTCGGATTGGATGAGCATCCGTTCAAAGATTTATTCGAGCGCTTTCCGGTAGATGCACTGGTGGATTTTTCCTCACGCGAAACCCTTTATGCGTACGGTGAAAAAGTGCGCAAACGCGGCATCGAACTGGTCAGTTCAATATCGGATTATTCGGAAGAAGATCTGAAGTACGCACGCAGTCTTGGGCAGGATACGCGGGTTTTGTGTTCGCCCAACATTACACTCGGTATCAATTTTCTCATCCTCGCCGCCAAGTTGTTGCGCAGGATCGCACCCTTCGCTGATGTGGAAATTCTGGAACAGCACTTCCGCGAAAAGCCCGAAATTTCCGGTACCGCGCGCAAGATCGCCGAAACCCTGGATGTAGAGGGCGAACGCATCACTTCATTGCGTCTTGGCGGTATCGTCGGACACCATGAAGTGATATTCGGATTTCCGCATCAGACTGTACGCCTTACTCATGAATCAATCCGCCGCGAAGCATTCGGCACTGGTGTGGCGTTCGCACTGACAAATTTAATGGAATGTCCCAAGGGCTTCTACACGTTTGACGAGTTGCTGATGCGCCTGATGCGGACTGAATTGATGGAATCGCACCAGGATTGATTATCCCGCACCTCAGAGAGAACTGCCCTACTGCAAAGTCACCCAGCAGTGCAGTAGCCGAAATCAAGATAAGCAGCTTCTGAAAAATTTCATTTTCTTTTCATGTATTTAAACCCATTATTGCATAATGGACATTATGTGTTTATATATGATAAGTAGCTGTTTTAAAACGCAGATGGAACTAATCTGGATTAGCAGGTTCAATCCACACAGTTCTGAAAACATCTGACCTACATCAAAACCGTCTGCGTTTTTCTCAGGAGTTACGACATGAAGAAGTTATTCTTTCAGGCAATTTTGTGGCTACTCTTTCTTAATACGTTCTTTATTTCTGGTTGCGGTGGAGGTTCCGGAGACAAAATCAGCACCCCTGCCATTTTGACATCCATCAGCATTACGCCAACGTCACCGGGCATCGTTCAGGGAGCGACTCAGCAGTTCACCGCAACTGGAACGTACTCAGATAATTCAACTAACGATGTAACGCTAAAGGCTGTATGGACTTCTTCAAATACATCCAGCGCCACAGTTTCGAACGTGGGATTGGCAACTGGCGCGGGGGTCGGTACATCAACCATCGAAGCTTCGTTAGGCGGAAAAACAAACTCTACCCAGCTTACAGTTACAACGACTGCGGTTGCCCCCGCCATCTCCACCCAGCCTGCAGACAAATCAGTTACGGAAGGACAGACTGCAACATTCAGTGTTGTGGCGTCCGGAACTGCGCCGCTAACTTATCAGTGGAAAAAGAATGGGACAAACGTTGGAACCAATACTTCAAGCTATACCACTCCCGTTACAGTCTTGGCTGACAACGGAGCGAAATTTAGTGTGGTGGTAAGCAATGCAACCGGTAGCGTCACCAGTGCCGATGCGACTTTGACAGTGACCACTCTTCCGGCCGGCGTGGTCCGTATCCTTTTCTTGCATCACAGTACTGGCATGTACGTCTTCGACCAAGGCGTTCCGCAATTCTTTACTGACTACAATTCATCGCATTCTACGCAGTACCAGCTTACCGAGCTCTGGTATCCCTCCAATAATTACTCCCCGCGTTTTGGTAATTATCCTTACGATTATTGGAATCTCTGGGTGAATCATCAAGGGGCAAGTCATGATGGTGTAGAACTTAATCTCGACGATATTGCACCCAACTATGACGTGATTGTGTTCAAGCATTGTTTTCCTGTCAGCGAGATTTACCCGGACAGCACCCCGGATGTTTCGTCTGTAGGCCAGACAATTGCCAACTATCAACTCCAGTATGCTGCCCTGAAAACCCGAATGAAAGAGTTTCCAGGCACAAAATTTATCCTTTGGACGGGAGCTGCCCTGAATATCGGGTCGAATACTCCTGATAGCGCACAACGTGCCCAAACTTTTTTCAACTGGGTAAAAAACACATGGGACGAATCTGGAGACAATATTTTCATCTGGGATTTCTACGCACTGGAAACTGCCGGTTCGGAACCCTATATGAACGATGCCTATGACAGTGGGACATATGACTCCCACCCAAACCCTACATTTTCTGCCACAGTCGCCCCTTACTTTGCTCAGCGCGTAGTTGACGTCATCGAAGGACGCGGGGACACAGGAAGCATTACCGGACAATGACATTACTGAACAGCAATAGGGCGGCCATGATGTTTCTGTTATTGTTTGAGAGGTTTAAAAAGTATTTTGCTGTTAATCTTCGGGTGCGAAAAATGTAAAAGTGCGGGGTTGAAGCTGGTAATCTTTTTCAAACAATAATCAGGAGTGAAAGCGATGAGTGACAACACTGACGCGCCTGACAACAAGCGCAATATATGGATGCGCGGATTGTTCATGTTATTAATGGGTATCGCATTTCAGGTATGCGGAACATTGCTGTGTGTCGTAACAGTCATCCAGTTTGTAATCATGCTGCTGAACGATACCCCCAATAGCCAACTGGTTTCATTTGGCCGCAGCATGGGGAGCTACTTGCAGCAAATTGTCAATTTCCTGACTTTTGCCACGGAAGAAATGCCGTTTCCTTTCAGTGAATGGCCAACGGGCGAGTGATTCTGGGCAAAACCGGGTTCTGTTCCGGTGTTATCGGATTTCTTTCTCACGACCAGACTCCAGAATGGAGCGATCGATATCGGTGGTGCAGGAGGATTTTAGTTAATCTTCGTTGTTTTCATCTTCACCATCATCGCTGAGCATCGCGCTGCGCTCAGCATCAATTTCCGGTTTCAATTGTTTTGATTCGGCAATAAATTGATCTATCGTCCTGTCTGAACTTACACGCAATCCCGGCGAAAACAACTCGCTCATATACAGTTCGTCAGCCAGGCGACCACGACTTTGATAATTGACGATCATTATCATCCCCGATCCCAAGAAAAACATAAAAATGGAGATAATGGCAAATCGTTTTTTTATATGTGCCGGGTTGATCGTGACCAGATGAAAATACACCATTCCTGCCCCGATCGCGACCGCTACATGGCTTCCATATCTGGTTAATGTTTCCAGCGAAAAGGCATATGCCAAGAGCGATTCCAGTAGCGAGGCAATCTCCATCACAACCAGACCGCTGGCAGCAATGAACAGATGGCGGCCAAATCTGGTTTGTCCTCCGAACAGCCGGTTGGCCAAAGACCAGCCTCCGCTCCACAGCAATCCGATACTCAAAAGACCCATCAGACCGGTCACATAGTGAATCGCTTCGGTTTTATCAGTATTCGTAATCCATGTGCTTAATATTGCAAGCGATACCATCAGCCCCAGCCCTGTCAGGGCGGGCGGCAAGCCTTCCCAGTAATGGAGAGTGGTATCCTGCATTTCTTCGTTAACGGAAAAATCTGCCGTGCGCACACGCAGATTGGTATGCCCAAGACGAAAGACTGTGTTGCCGTCAATGGCCAATCGGGATTGGCGTTTTCTTTTATGAATAATGCCATTGCGGCTGCCCAAATCGACTGCCTCCAGTCCGTCTGACTCGTTCAGTTCGATGCTCACATGATGCGCCGAGGTATGGCGATCATCCAGAATAAAATCGTTGTCGTAGCCTTGTCCGATTCGAATGGGCAACGTTTCGAAGCGCTGGCGAAGACGTACCTCTCCATTGCGGCCCAACACCTCAATATAGAAGGGGGCGTTCATGGCTTGTCCTCCCGGCTGACATTGTCAAGAAAGATACGCGAAATACGCAGGCCGTTCTCGTATGAAACGCCACTTGCATTGATGCTGCTTTGCAGGCTCATATGGCTGCTATCCGTACTGGCGGTCAGCAAAGTAAAGTCGTACAGTTCAGGAAATTTCCGGTATGCGCGTACACAAAGCACGGCGCGCATGGGCAATTTATCATTGCTCACAAATTGCTCGACACATTGCGGGGCAGTGAAGCGCCTGTCTTTGTGTCCGCCGCTGCTCTGATTCTTGAATGCGTTGCTGGCCAGCGACGAAAACCGCAGGGCGCCCAACCCGGTGCTTTGTAGCAGTTTATGCTGTATTGAAATATGCCCGGTTCGAATCCGGCTCGACACAAAAATCACCGACTCCATGGCGCAGCTCACCTGATCAAAAGAATACGGCTTATTGTGACTGGAATTGGATCTGCCCCAACATCGAACCTGATCCGATTCCCATGCCGGTACCTTGTATGGTTTGAGCTCC
>JBNLBY010000069.1:0-12768 GCA_050303535.1 Sideroxydans sp.
CGGAAGCATTGCGCGAAAGTGAAACGAGGCTGCATGCCATTCTGGATAATGCGCCGGTCGGTATCTGGCAGGTCGGTACGGATGGACGTTACCGTTTCGTAAATAAACGTTTTTGCGATGCTGTAGGTATTCCCGAAAGCGGATTTCTGATTGCTACGCATTTACCGGATCTCCTTGGAGAGGAGGTCGCAGCCAATTGCCTTGCTTCCGATCGTGCCGCGCTGGCCATGGATGAACCCCATGTGTCTATCGAAATGCTGCCGCTGGTTGATGGAAAGATTCACCAACTTGAAGTCACCAAATCCAAACTGCGCAATGATAAAGGCGAGGTTGTCGGCGTTATCGGGATTTCGGTGGATGTTACCGAGCGAAAACAGGCGGAAGAAGCGCTACGTGAAAGTGAGAGACGCTGGAGTTTTGCGCTGGAAGGTGGCGGCGATTGCGTATGGGACTGGAACCTGGTCACCAATGAGGTCTCGCTTTCCAAGGGCGGAAAAGGAATGTTCGGTTTTGCGGATGACGAGATCGGTAACAATATGTCCGAATGGAATGCACGCGTGCATCCGGAAGATATTGCGCACCTGCTCATGCAGATCAGCGATTTCTTCCATCAGAAACAGGATAAGTTCACGGCAGAGTATCGTGTGCGTTGCAAGGATGACAGCTGGAAATGGATACTGACGCGCGGTATGGTCTCGCACCGCAACGAGGAGGGCCGTGTGATCCGCATGATCGGCACGCATACCGACCTGACCGAACGCAAACAGGCCGAGGAAACCATTCAGCACCAGGCGCATTACGATGCCTTGACGCAATTACCCAATCGTCGCCTGTTTCGGGATCGCCTGGAACAGGTGATACGTTCATCCAGACGGGATCAATCTTCTTTTGCGCTCATGCTTATCGATCTCGACCACTTCAAGGAGGTGAACGACACCATGGGGCATGATGCCGGGGATTTCCTGCTGGTCGATGCCGCACAGCGCATCCTGCATTGTGTGCGCGAATCCGACACGGTTGCGCGCATGGGGGGGGACGAATTTGTCGTGATTCTGCCCGATCTTGACGATGCCGCCAACATCGAGCGCATCGCACAAAATATTATCGGCAAACTGTCCGCGCCGTTTCTATTGGGGCAGGAGAAAGCTTTCATCTCAGCCAGCATCGGCATCACACTTTATCCTTCGGACGCGGATACGCTGGAGACGCTGCTCAAAAATGCTGACCAGGCGATGTATGTCGCCAAGAGCATGGGACGCAACCGCATGAGCTACTTTACACCGGTCATGCAGGAAACCGCACAGAAGCGCATGCGCCTGATCAATGACCTGCGCGAAGCCATGGTATCCAGCCAGTTCCGTGTGTATTACCAGCCCATTGTTGAACTGGCCACAGGAGATATTCATAAGGCGGAAGCGTTGTTACGCTGGGAACATCCGACACGCGGCATGATCAGTCCCGCCGAATTCATTCCGCTGGCCGAAGAGACCGGGATGATCGTGGATATCGGCGACTGGGTGCAACAGCAGGCAATGCTCCAGGTGAAGCGTTTGCAGGACAATTATCACAAGGGATTTCAGATCACAGTCAACAAATCGCCGGTACAGTTCTATAACGACAATCCGCTCAAGGCGGAAGAATGGCTGCAGGAACTGGAACGCCACGGGGTGCATGCGAGCAGTCTGGTGGTCGAAATCACCGAGGGCGTATTGCTGGACGATGCCGGCAATATAAAGGAAAGGTTGCTTGCTTCGCGCGATGCCGGCATCCAGGTTGCGATAGACGATTTCGGTACCGGCTATTCCTCCCTGGCCTACCTGAAGAAATTTGACATCGATTATTTGAAAATCGACCAGAACTTCATCAATAACCTTGGCAATCATCCCGATGACATGGCGTTGTGTGAGGCCATCATCGTTATGGCCCACAAACTGGGACTGAAAGTGATCGCCGAGGGTGTGGAGACGGAACAGCAACGCAAACTGTTGCAAAATGCAGGCTGTGATTACGCGCAGGGATTCCTGTTTTCAGAGGCGCTCCCCGCCGATGAATTCGAGGATCTGCTACGGCGCGGCATGAACGCGTAACATGTTCGCCGTATTCAGTGATGCGAATCAGGTCGGTTGTTTACAGATGACGCTTCGGTCACAACATCCGAAACCTGTTTACCCGGCTCCCATTGCTTGAGCAGCAAAGCATTGCTGACGACCGACACCGAACTCATCGCCATCGCACCGCCCGCGATCATCGGGTTGAGCAGACCCAGCCCTGCCAGCGGAATGCCCAGCACGTTGTAGGCGAAGGCGAAGAACAGGTTCTGGCGGATCTTTGCAAGCGTCACATGCGACAAATCGATGGCGTCCGCCACGCTATTGAGATCATTGCGCATCAGCGTAATGTCCGCCGCCTCGATGGCGATATCGCTGCCGCTCTTCATGGCAAAACTCACATCGGCAGCAGCCAGCGCGGGTGCATCATTGATGCCGTCGCCGACCATGCCGACCAGTGTCGTTTCGTTTTTGAGCGAATTGACATAGCGAGCCTTGTCCTGTGGCGACACCTCAGCAAAGAATTCTTTTAAGCCTGCCTGTCTGGCAATGGCCTCCGCGGTGGTCTGGTTGTCGCCGCTCAGCATCACCAGGCGCACACCCATATCGAGCAGACGTGAAACGGCAACCTGGCTGCTGGGGCGTACTTTGTCGGCAAAAGCGACATAGCCGAGCAACACATGTTCGCGGGCGACGGCGATCACCGATTTCCCCTGCCTTTGCAAGGCCTGTATCGACGGCTCATCCAGTGCAATTCCCTGTTGGGTGATAAAGGCAGGTGAGCCGAGCAGGTGGGTGACTCCATCTAGATTCGCACGCAAACCGCTGCCCGGTGTTTCATCGAAATCGCTGATTGGCAGTGGCGTCGCATCCTGTGTCTGCGCGTATTCCACGAGGGCAACCGAGAGCGGGTGGGTGGAGTGCTGCGCCAAGCTGCTTGCGATGCGCAACAGTCCGCTGTCGTCGCTGGCCGCACTCGGTCGCATGTCGGTGACGGTGGGTTTGCCTTCGGTCAATGTACCAGTCTTGTCCAGCACCAGCACGGCAAGGTTATGTGCGCGTTCCAGCGCTGCCGCATCCTTGACCAGGATGCCTTCGCGCGCGGCGAGACCGCTGGCCACGACAACAGTGATCGGAGTCGCCAGACCCAAAGCGCATGGACAGGCAATCACTAGCACCGATACAGCGGTGATGATGGCGTAGGCGAAATTGCCTTCCACCATGAACCAGACGAGAAATACGATGACGGCAATCACGAGTACGATGGGTACGAAAATGCCGGAGATCTTGTCGGCCAGGCGTTGAATGGGCGCCTTGGAACCTTGCGCCTGTTCCACCATGTGTACGACGGCCGCCAATTGCGTATGGCTGCCGACAGCCGTTGCGCGGCATTTGATCATGCCCTGATGGTTGAGTGTGGCCGTGTAGACCTTGTCGTCCGCCTGCTTGACTTGCGGCATGCTTTCGCCGGTGAGCATGCTCTCGTCCAGCGTTGAGGTGCCACTCAATACCACACCGTCCACCGGCACATGCTCGCCGGGCCGTACAATGAAAATGTCGTCCGGGCGTAGCGAACCTGCCGGGACATCCACCACCTGACCATCACGTACCGCATGTGCAATCTTCGGTTGCAACTGGATCAGCTTTTCGATGGCGCTCGACGCCTTGGCTTTGGCGCCCATCTCCAGCAGTTTACCCATCAGCACCAGCGTGATGAGCACTGCGCTGGACTCGAAATATACCGGTTGATGGATGTCGAGTACGACAATGGCCACGCTCAGGAAATAAGCGGCGCTGGTGCCCAGTGCCACCAGCAAATCCATGTTGCCGCTGCCGTGCCTGACGCTGGTCCAGGCGCCGCGGTAAAAGCGTGCGCCTATCCAGAACTGCACAGGCGTTGCCAGCGACCATTTTACCCAGTCAGGAATGTCCAGACGCACATCGAACAGCATAAGCAGCATCTCCAGCACCATGGGGGTGATGAGTGCCAGCGAGATGAAAAAACGGATTTGTTCATTACGGTATATCTTGAGCCGGTCCGCTTTTTCGGCAGCAAAATCGCGTGCTACATGCGCATCGAAACCGGTGTCGCGCACTGTCTGGATGAGCGCATCCACATTGGTGACAGCAGGATCGAAAGTTACGCTGGCTTTTTCGGTGGCCAGGTTTACCACCGCAGTGACTTCAGGTAATTGATTTAATGCTTTTTCCAGGCGACCGGAACAGGATGCGCAGCGCATGCCTACGATCTGCAGGTCGGCGTGGTTTTCAACTTGAGCCATGGAATATTATCTGGAGGAATGAATAGCCCAAAAGATACGCCCGGGCAGGTTTCCTGTCCATCATGACCTTGAGCAAATCATGGTTTCCTGTTTCAATCCGCATCCGTTCATTTCAAGCGTGAAGTGCACGCTGCGCGAATAACTGCTATAACAAGAAATGCGGATGCGTGTTGCTGGAACGAATCAAGTAAATAATTTCGGGATGGAAATCGATGCAAAGTAACTGGAAAGAAGCCGAAGCAGCAAACTGCAAGAATGAGATCGATTTGCGGGTATATACCTCGCGCCTGCTTGGAAGCGACAAATCGCTGGTATTGCATGGAGGCGGCAACACCTCGGTGAAAATCACCGAACGTAACCTGTTTGGAGAAGAAGAACAGATACTCTACGTCAAAGGCAGCGGCTGGGACCTGGAGACGATCGAGGCGGCGGGTTTTGCACCGGTACATCTCGAATATCTGAAAAAACTGGCAAAACTGCCCGCGCTGTCTGATCCGGAAATGGTCAATCAACTGGTCACCCACCAGACGCGCGCAACAGCGCCAGTGCCTTCGGTGGAAGCCATCCTGCATGCCATACTGCCGTACCCCTATGTGGACCACACCCATGCCGATGCCATCGTTTCCATCACCAACACGGCGGATAGTGAAGCGCGGATACGCGAAATCTATGGAGACACGGTGGTCGTCATTCCCTATGTCATGCCGGGTTTCGACCTTGCAAAATTGTGTGCCGAACGTTTTGCCGCCGAGGCGGGAGCCAACACCATCGGCATGGTGCTGCTGAATCACGGCATCTTTTCATTCGGGCAGAGCGCGAAAGAATCCTACGAACGCATGATCGATTTGGTGGGGCGGGCCGAGGACTATCTCAAGCGAAACAAAGCTTGGGAAATCGCACTGCCCGACGCGCAAGCGCAGCACGGAATGGAACTTGCCCGCGAACAGGCGACACTGCGGGCCGATATTTCCGCAGCGGCAGGCTTCCCGGTTATTTTCGCGCGTCATGCAGATTCCAGAAATTTGTCCTTTGCGCGCCGCGCAGATATTGCCACCATTGCGCAGCAGGGCCCGGCCACACCGGATCATGTCATCCGTACCAAGCGCCTGCCCATGCTGGGACGTGACGTAGCTGCATATGTAGCGGACTACAAAAAATATTTCGACAGCCTCGAACCGCAGGCGAAGGAACGCAAGCGCATGCTGGATGCTGCGCCGCGCGTAGTACTGGATGCGGAGCTGGGATTATGTACGGTGGGCAAGCGTGCGCAGGACGCGGGCATCGTCGCCGACATCTACGATCACACAATGGACATTATCCTGAGGGCAACGGCGCTCGGTGGCTACCGCGCGCTTCCGGCCAGGGACATTTTCGACGTCGAATACTGGGACCTGGAGCAGGCTAAACTGCACAAGGGCGGCAAGCCGTTGCCATTCGGCGGCGAAGTGGCGCTGGTCACGGGTGCGGCATCCGGTATCGGCAAGGCCTGCGTCGATTCGTTGCTGGCGCGCGGTGCTGCTGTAGTCGCGCTCGATCTGGACGCCAGGGTCGTTACACTCAAGAGCGGCACAAATTATCTTGGCCTGCAATGCGATCTTACGCAGGAAGACCAATTCCGGCAGGCACTGGTACAGGCCGTCGAAACATTCGGCGGGCTGGATATGCTGGTACTGAATGCAGGCATCTTCCCCGGCGGCTGCCGCATCGATGCGCTTAAGACTCAAGAATGGCAAAAAGTGATGCGCATCAACCTCGATGCCAACCTGATGCTCATGCGCGAATGTCATCCATTCCTCAAGCTCGCGCCGCGCGGCGGCCGCGTAGTTGTGATCGGTTCCAAAAACGTTCCCGCACCCGGCCCCGGCGCAGCTGCCTACTCGGCATCCAAGGCCGCGCTCAACCAACTGGCGCGCGTCGCCGCGCTGGAGTGGGGTGCCGACAACATCCGTATCAATTCGCTGCACCCGAATGCCGTGTTCGATACCGGTCTGTGGACCGAAGAAGTGCTGGCTGCACGCGCGAAGCATTACGGCCTGACGGTGGAAGAATACAAAACCAACAACGTGCTCAAGACCGAAGTGACCAGCAAGGACGTGGCGGAACTGACCGCGGAAATGTGCGGGCCATTGTTCGCCAAAACCACCGGGGCGCAGGTTCCGGTAGACGGCGGCAACGACAGGGTAATTTGATACATGGCAGCATAAATCTACTGCGCGAACCTCCACTGGGGTTGCGCGGTGCTCGGCATCCTCATGTACTTTGAGTACACTCCGGTGCCTGTGCTCCGGGCGTCCCCAGTGCTGGCTCGCTCGCTACGATTTCTGCCCCCATGTATTATGACAATTGAGGTATCGGAGAGAAAAAAATGAGTAATTCAATACTGGGCATCATCGGCGGCAGTGGCGTGTACGACATCGACGGCCTCGTCAACAAACGCTGGGAGAAGGTTGCTTCGCCGTTCGGCGAGCCTTCAGACGAAATGCTGTTCGGCGAACTTAACGGACAACAACTGGTGTTCCTGCCGCGCCACGGGCGCGGGCACAAAATACCGCCCTCCGAGATCAACTTCCGCGCCAATATCGATGCATTGAAACGCGCAGGTGTGACCGAGGTGATCTCGGTGAGCGCGGTCGGTTCGCTGCGCGAACACTTGAAGCCCGGCATGTTCGTGATCGTGGACCAGTTCATCGATCGTACCTTCGCCCGCAACAAATCCTTTTTCGGCAGCGGCCTCGTGGCGCATGTCTCCATGGCGCACCCGGTGTGCTCGCGCCTGGGTGACCACATCGAAGCTGCGGCGAAAGAGGCGGGCATCGCCGCGTTGCGCGGCGGCACCTACCTGGTGATGGAAGGGCCGCAATTCTCCAGCCTGGCGGAATCCGAGCTTTACCGTTCCTGGGGTTGCGACGTGATCGGCATGACCAACATGCCCGAAGCCAAGCTCGCCCGCGAGGCTGAGCTGTGCTACGCCACTGTGGCAATGGTGACCGACTACGATTGCTGGCATCCGGATCACGATGACGTGACAGTCGAGCAGATCGTCAAGGTGCTGCTGGAAAATGCCGACAAGGCGCGCGCGCTGGTGAAGCAGGTCGCGCCGAAAGTGGCAGGCGGTGCGCAGGGCAACACCTGTTCATGCCGCACTGCGCTTGAATACGCCATTATTACTGCACCTGAAGCGCGCGATTCAGCGATGGTGGAAAAACTGGAAGCAGTCGCCGGGCGGGTGCTGAAAAAATAAGAAACATCAGTCCACGAAAAACACTAAAAGCACGAAAACTTCAGAAGCCTTAATAGGTATAAAACTGAATAATATTTTTTATGGTTTTTTTCGTGTGTTTTCGTGTCTTTCGTGTCTTTCGTGGACAATATGATTTTTTAAATTCGTACGAGGGAAAGAATCAATGCCAATCAAATCACGAGTCCGGACAGTTCCGCACTATCCCAAACAGGGCATCATGTTCCGCGACATCACCACGGTGCTCAAAGACCCCATCGGCCTGCGCGCCACCATCGACGAACTGGTGCGCCGCTACAAGGATGAGAAGATAGACAAGATCGCCGGCATCGAATCGCGTGGCTTCATCCTCGGCGCGCCGCTGGCCTATGCGCTCGGCATCGGCTTTGTGCCCATTCGCAAAAAAGGAAAATTGCCCGCCGAAGTCATCGGCCACGACTACGAACTCGAATACGGCACCGACCGCATCGAGATACACACCGATGCGATCTCGAAAGATGAGAAGGTGCTGCTGGTGGATGATCTTATCGCTACCGGCGGCACGGCGGAAGCCGCCTGTATCCTCATTGAGAAGATGGGCGGACATATCATCGAATGCAGCTTCATGATCGACCTGCCGGATATTGGTGGTCGCGCGCGGCTGGAGAAGCGCGGGCACAAGGTGTTTGCGTTGTGCGAATTCGAGGGGGATTGATGAAAATTGAAACCCTGCGCTGGTTCAATAACCGGCTGGAGATGATAGACCAGCGTATCCTGCCCGCTGCCTTTGAATACCTGAGTTATTACACGGCTGCTTCGGTAGCCGAGGGCATACGCAGCATGGTGGTGCGCGGCGCACCGGCCATTGGTGTGGCGGCAGCTTATGGCGTGGCGCTGGAGGCGTTGCGTCTGCAGGAGAAATCTGCGGACGAGTTTAAGGCGGGCATGGAAGAAGGGTTTAAAGTGCTGGCCGCCAGCCGCCCGACGGCGGTGAACCTGTTCTGGGCCTTGCAGCGCATGCGCAAGGTTTGGGAGAGCGAAGCCGACCAGACGCCACAAGAGATCGCACAGCGTCTGCTGGCCGAGGCGCACGAGGTGCTGGCGGAGGATATCCGCATCAACAAGGCGATGGGCGCGAACGGCGCAGCCCTGCTAAAGGATGGCGCGCGGGTGCTGACGCATTGCAACGCCGGAGCGCTGGCGACGGCGGGCTGGGGCACAGCGCTGGGGGTGTTCCGTTCTGCCTTCGAGGCGGGCAAGAAGATTTCAGTGATTGCAGACGAGACGCGGCCATTTCTGCAAGGCGCGCGGCTGACGGCATGGGAGATGGTGCAGGAGAATATCCCGGTGACGCTGATCACTGACAATATGGCCGGGCACCTGATGGCGCATGGCGAGATCGACGCGGTGGTGGTGGGGACGGATCGCGTGGCGGCCAACGGCGACGTGGCGAACAAGATCGGCACCTATATGGTGGCGGTGCTGGCAAAGCGGCACAACATCCCGTTCTATGTGGCGTGTCCGCTTTCCACCATCGACATGAACATTGCATCGGGTGCGGACATCCCCATTGAGGAGCGTTCCGAGGACGAGGTGAAAGGCTTCCGCGAGACACAGTGGGCGGCAGAGGGGGTGAAAATTCGCAATCCTGCCTTTGACATGACGCCGTCAGAACTGGTGACGGGGCTGATCACGGAAAAGGGCGTGGTGTTGCAGCCGGATGTGCAAGGCATCCGCAAGTTGATGGCAGGCTGAACGTTTTAATAATCCTGCTCCCCCGCTGATGGGGGGGTGTTTACCATATATCTGTTTCCATTAAAGCCCCTCTTTGCTATAATCCGCGCCGTTTTCAGATGGGCTTCGAGCCCGTTTTTTATTTGTAGGTACGAATATGGATGTGGCGAAGCTGGTCGAGACGACGCTGGCCGGGATGGGTTATGAACTGGTCGATCTGGAGTTGTCTGTCCGCGGGCTGATGCGCGTATTCATGGACAAGTCTGAGGGCATCACGCTGGCGGATTGCGAACGTGTGAGCAACCAGTTGGTGCGCCTGTTTACGGTGGAGGGGGTGGCTTACGAACGCCTCGAGGTGTCTTCGCCGGGTCTGGACAGGGTTTTGAAGAAGGAAGCCGATTTTGTACGTTTCGCCGGACAGAAGGCGCAGATCAAGGTGCGCGTGCCGATGGAGGGCCGCAAAAACTTTATCGGCATTCTCGGCGAAGTGAAGGATGGCGTGGTGCAATTGGATGTGGATGGCAGCCCGGTTGATATCGAGTTGTCGAATATGGATAAGGCACGTCTGGTGCCAACATTTTAAAGTTGCTGGAGAAAATGATGAGTCGTGAAGTTCTGTTGCTGGTAGATGCCCTGGCGCGTGAGAAGAACGTTGACAAGGATATCGTGTTTGGTGCGCTGGAGTCGGCTCTGGCCTCTGCCACCAAGAAGCGTTTTACGAATGAAGAAGCAGATGTGCGTGTGAGCATCGACCGCCAGAGCGGCGAGTACGAATCGTTTCGCCGTTGGCAGGTGATGGATGACGAGACGTTCGAGACGCCGGATTTGCACATCAAGCTGGAAGAAGCGCAGAAGCGCAATCCGGATATCCAGATGGAGGAATTCATCGAGGAGCCACTGGAGAACATCGACTTCGGCCGTATCGGGGCGCAGGCAGCGAAGCAGGTCATTTTCCAGAAGATCCGTGATGCGGAACGCGAACAAATCCTGGCAGATTTCATGGAGCGCAACGAGCACTTGGTATCCGGTACGATCAAACGTATCGAGCGCGGTAATGGCATTGTCGAATTCGGCAAGATCGAAGCCTTGCTGCCGCGCGACCAGATGATCCCGAAAGAAAACCTGCGGGTGGGTGACCGTATCCGTGCCTATCTGTTGCGTGTAGATCGTACGGTGCGTGGTCCGCAGATCGTTTTGTCGCGCATTACATCGGAGTTTCTGACCAAGCTGTTCGAACTGGAAGTGCCCGAGATCGAAGAAGGATTGCTGGAGATCGTCAGCGCCGCACGCGATCCCGGTTCGCGCGCCAAGATCGCGGTGCGCAGCCATGACCAGCGTCTTGATCCGATCGGTACCTGCGTCGGTATGCGCGGTTCGCGCGTGCAGGCGGTGACCAACGAACTGGCAGGTGAGCGTGTGGATATTATCCTGTGGTCGGAGGAGCCGGCCACTTACGTGATCAATGCCCTGGCACCGGCCGAAGTGACCAGTATTGTGGTGGACGAAGACAAACGCAGCATGGATGTGGTCGTCGAGGAAGAAAACTTGGCGCAGGCCATCGGCCGCGGCGGTCAGAATGTGCGCCTGGCCAGTGAAATGACCGGCTGGGAGATCAACCTGATGACGGTGGAACAATCCGCCGAGAAGAATGAGCAGGAGTTCTCGGTGATACGCGACCTGTTCGTGGAGAAACTGGATGTGGACGAGGAAGTCGCCGACATCCTGGTGCAGGAGGGCTTTAATACGCTGGAAGAAGTGGCATATGTCGATCTGGATGAAATGCTGGCGATCGAAGCTTTTGATGAAGCGACCGTGAACGAGTTGCGCAGCCGTGCGCGCAATGTGTTATTGACTGCGGCTATCGCAAACGAAGAGCAGGTGGAGCACAATATCGAAGATTTGCTGAAGATCGAAGGCATGGATGAAGAAACGGCACGTACCCTGGCGGGCAAGGGCATCGGCACGCAGGAGCAGTTGGCCGATCTGGACGGCGAGGAACTGGTGGAAATGACCGGGATGGATGCCGAACGTGCCAATCAGTTGATTATGACAGCGCGTGCGCCCTGGTTCGTTTGAACTGGAAGCGCAGTAGTATCGGTTTTCCGAAGTCTTGCTATAGGTTAAGGGGTTGCAATGGGAAAAATGAATGTCGCGCAATTTGCAGGTGAACTGGGATTGTCGGTGGATCTGCTGCTGGAGCAGTTGAAAGCGGCTGGCGTATCCAAGAAGAAAGAGACCGACAGCATATCGGAGCAGGATAAGTCGCAACTGCTGGAGCATCTGCGTGGAGCGCATGGCGCCGGCAAAAGCAAGATTACGCTGACGCGCCGCGAGACGACGGCGATCAGGAAGTCGGATAGCACCGGCAAATCACGCACCATCCAGGTTGAAGTGCGCAAAAAGCGTACCGTTGCGCCCCCCCCCGCACCGGCCGCGGAAGCGCCTGCTGCCGCACCAGCGGAAACGACCAAGCGAAAGAGGACATCCAAGAAAGTACTGGATGAGCAGGAATTGAAGGCGCGCGAGGAAGAAGCGCGTCTGGCAGCCGAATTGGCGGCACGCCAGGCGGCCGATGTGCAAGCCAAACAGGAGCGCAGCAAACGCAAGACTGCCGCACCTGAGCCAGCACCCGTGGTTGAAGAGAAAAAGCCGGCTGCGCCGGAAGGAACTTTGCACAAACCGGCGTTGAAGCCGGGGGATAAGCCGCCGCGAAGCAAAAAGGGGGATAAATCCGGTGGCAAAGACAGTCCATGGGACGATGCCGGGCACAAGAAGCGTCCCCCTTCACGCAGTATGGATACCCGAGGCGGGCTGGGCGGCCGGTCTGGTGGCAGCGGGATCCGTACGCCACGTCATGAGAAACACACCAAACAGGAGGCAGCGCATGCATTTTCGCTGCCGACCGAGCCCATCGTGCTCGATGTGATTGTTCCGGAAACCATTTCCGTGGCCGATCTGGCGCAGAAGATGTCGATCAAAGCGGCCGAGATCATCAAGACGCTGATGAAAATGGGTTCCATGGTCACCATCAACCAGGTGCTGGATCAGGAGACCGCGATGATCGTGGTCGAAGAGATGGGGCATAAGGCGTTGCAGGCCAAACCGGACGATCCCGATGCCTTCCTGACAGAAGCGGTCGATCATGCCGATGTGGTAATGGAACCGCGCGCGCCGGTGGTGACCGTGATGGGTCACGTTGACCACGGCAAGACTTCCTTGCTCGACTACATCCGGCGTACCCGCGTGGCTTCAGGCGAAGCGGGCGGGATCACGCAGCATATCGGCGCGTATCATGTGGATACGCCGCGCGGCATGATCACTTTCCTCGATACCCCGGGTCACGAAGCATTTACGGCGATGCGCGCTCGCGGCGCGAAAGCGACCGACATCGTAATTCTGGTGGTCGCGGCCGATGACGGTGTGAAGCCGCAAACGAAAGAAGCCATCCATCACGCCAAGGCGGCGGAAGTGCCGATCGTGGTGGCCA
>JBNLBY010000070.1:0-12465 GCA_050303535.1 Sideroxydans sp.
GGATCTTTTCATAATTTCAATTGGGCTCCGTCCCCATTTTGCTTTTTCAACACCACCCAAGTTTGAAAAGTCGGCATATGCAGCTTCGGCCAATTGCGCTTGTTCAAATAGATTTTGGATTGTGCTCATTTTTCCGCTCCCTTAAATTGATTTACCAGTTCAACAAAACTAATTGCTTTATTCCTTCCACCATAGCAATGGTCATTTGCTAACCAAAATTTCCAACCTGACCAACCTGCCTGCCGTCGTTCCTGCGATGTTGAATAGTCCACATAAAGGGCCAATGTTTCACCGGTTTTTATATCTATGAGAGCATCTTCACGACGCCATACGTGTATAAATTTTGGCCCGCTAAATTGGTGAACAGACTTAATACGAGAATTCCAGAATGTTGTGCTGATGAGATCATTGGTATGACCACTAAATTCATGAGGGGGAATCTTTTGTGTAACCAACCCCTCCATCACCCCCGGATTTTCTTTCTTCCACTGCTCCAACGTTTTATAAACCCAGAATCCTGCTTCTTTCTTGCAGTAGTACTTGTGCACAACAACGGTCGGTATCCAGTCCCAGAACACCAGGTTGTACATCACGAATGCCGCCATCAAACCCCACAGCCATCCGCGCCTGTTATGCTTCTGCGCGTAGGTAACTACCCAAGCCACCACGGCAATCGATATCAGCAGGTACGCGCCCATCACCATCAGGATGACGAAGCCCATTACGCCACCCGCCTTTCCACAGCAAAATGGACCAGCCCCACATTAAGTTTCCGCATTTCAGTTTTCCCGCCCAAAAATCATAACCTCTCTGATCTTCAATTCGCTTTCAAACATCGATCCATACCGAGTATTCTATCAGCGCTTCAAACCCGTGATCACCGGGTGAGAAGAAATCGAATAGAATAGTTTGAGACATAAAAAAGCCGCTGGAGACAGCGGCTTTTTTATGCTTACTTTCCGGAACGCGCCGCTACATCGCGCAAAAATGGCAGATATTGAGACCAGTGCGCCACAGGGCCGATATGGGAAAACTCTACAATACCATGTTTATCCAGAACGTAAGTGGTGGGGAAAACAACGGCAATATCGCGATCACGGATTTTTTTGCCGTCCGCCAGCGTCAGACTATCCATGGCTTTGTCCTTCACGCCCGAGTCGTAGAACGGCAATCTCAGATGCTGTTGCCGCATCCATTGACGGGACAGGTCGGCATTTTCCCGTACCTGCAGCAATACCATCCGGATATCCGATGATTTGCCCAGCGCCTTATACAGCTTCTGCAATTCCGGCATCTCGCTGCGACAGGGTGAACACCATGATCCCCAGAAATGCAGCAGTATTACCTTGCCTTTCAAATCACCCAGCGTGATACGCTTCCCTGCCCTGTTCCTGAAAGCCAGATCATAAAATCGATCTCCGCGTTGTTGACCAATACGCGACTTGGCTGCCTCTGCACGATTCAGGTACGGTCCCCACAGACGGGGCCATGCCTGACGGTCGAACACCACATCGTCATCCACCGCATACAGAACACATGCTTGCCCGGTTTGCTCCCGGCAGGCATACAAGGCTTTCCGCTTTGCCGTTTCAACCGAAGATTCGCCGCCATTCCAGGACCATGCACCGCCGGGTGCAATGGCAAAGGCCCGGTGTTTATCGAAGGCGATGAAATCCCGATAGCCTTCTTGCCCCGCTTTATCCAGATGTGGAACCGCATCGACATCGCTCAACGATGCAGCAAGTGACGGCAATGGTAAAAATGTGGAAAGAATCGTCAGGTAGGCTGCCAGCCGATAGATGTGCGGGATGACCATATCGCCAGTCGACCCTATATCATCAGCGGACCGTGATATTCGTCGTCGAGGTTGGCTGCGCTGGCGCCGGAAGAAATCCTGGAAAGCTGGCGTTCATGGTCTTGCTGGACTTGTAGCAGCGTGAGAACGCAAATATCGAGATTATCGTATTCTTCCTGGCCAGTACCGAACTGCTCGGCATCTGAATAGAAGAACTGGCAACGGTAGCGGCCAGGCGCTACCTTAAACACAACAAAGTGCGCACCGAGTTCGTTCCAGTAAATGGTAGGACAAGTAGTGAGCTGCGCCGGATCGCCACCGAGTTGCAAATCGCTATCGGCAAGCTGCATGGGGACAACCTTACTGTAGCGTTCCAGCAAGATGACGGCGACACGCTTCTGTTCGGAGTCGGTGAAGTCAGGAATATTCATTTCTATCTTTCATTGAACGTCGGAGAACCGTAGCGAGTGCCTGAAGTGCAAGGCGCACGGCGCGGAGCGACGAGACATACCTCGCTGGTAGGCGAGGAAGCGAGCACCGGGCTGACAAATCCGCATCCGACTTGTCGGATAGCGGATTGCGTACCTTTGGTGCAACGCAGCAATTCAGACACGCAGCAGGTTAAACTACGTTCAATCAGGTCTGAGCCCACGGCAGGCCATCGAAACGCCAGCCGTTGTGCGAATTGCGGTGATGGTTGTCGTCCAGGTCGCCTTCGAAACCATGGGCAACGTTGTATATATCCTTCAAGCCGGCGTTTTCGAGTGCCATACCGGCATCGGCAGAACGGCGCCCGGAACGGCAGATGAGTACGATGGGACGATTGACGCTGGCAGCCTTGCGCACATGCGAGACAAAATGCGGGTCGATTTCCCAATCCGGTCCGTCCACCCAGGGGATGAGTATGGAACCGCGCGGATGGCCAACGAACATATGTTCCATTTCGCTGCGCACATCAATAAATACCACTTCCGGATTGGCTTGCATGAATTCGTAGGCTGCTTTGGGTTCTAGTTGTTCCATGTACGGTTCCTGTCTGATCTGTTTTTTACAGCCGAATTATAACGCCCAGTCCGGAATGATGTACAAATCCCCTTCCCGTTTCCAGACTATCCGGAAAAGGAAAAGGTGAAAAACTACTTCCCTGCGATGTCCTGCAGTTTTTTCGGCTGAATGACATGACCATCCAGACCGGCTTGTTTGACGTTGCTACCGTAAGCCACGCTCATCAGTTCGGAGTAGTACACCACGGGAATGGCAAATTTGGTGCCCTGCTTCTTGTTGATCTGTGACTGGTAGATTTCAACATTAGCCTGGCACAACTGACAGGGTGTGACGATCATGTCGGCACCGTGATCGAGTGCGGACTCGACGATGCTGCGTATCTGTTTCTGCGATTTGTCCGGTTCGGAAAAAGCGAGTGCGCCGCCGCAACAGGTGACCTTCTGGTCGAACGTGGACACTGGTTCCGCCCCCACCGTTTCGATCATCTTGTCGAGATATTGCGGGTTTTCGAACGACTCGCCCGCGATGCCGAACGGCCGGTTGGTCTGGCAGCCGACATAGCCCGCGATCTTCATGCCCTGCAGCGGCTTGACCACCGCCTGTTTCATCGTGTCGAAGCCGATATCTTCTACCAGCACCTCGACCATATGGCGCGGCTTGACTTCGCCCTTGAATGTGAGCCCGGCTTCCCGGAGTGCCTCGTTGGTCTCGGCCATAAGGTCGCTGTGCGCATTGAGCCGATCTGCCGTCTCGCGCGAAGCAAGCCAGCAGGCGGGACAACCGGATACCATGTCCTGGCCAGGCAGATGCTGTTCGGAAAGCGCCAGCGTGCGTGCGCCGATAGCCAGGCGCGGCAGTTCGCCGCCTTCGGCATAGCCGATGGAAGCGCCGCAACAATTCCAGTCCGGTATCTCGTTGAGCTGAATGTCGAGCTTGTCGCACACCACGTCGAGCGAGGTAGCGAAGTTGGAAGCGGATGCACCCTTCTGCGAAGAGCAACCGGGGTAGAACGCGTATTGTTTTTTAGCCATTACATTTCTCCATGCACGAGGCAACTTGCGCCTCACACTCCCTCTCCCCAGCGGGGAGAGGGTTGCGGAGAGGGGGTGCTCAAAGTTACCACCCTCTCCCTAGCCCTCCCCCTCAAGGGGGAGGGGACTTAATTCAGGAAGTAAATCCCTTCTTGCGATCTTCGATCTCGCGCGCCTTATTGATCATCTTTTGCAGGCTGCCGGAATCTTCGCATTTGTGTCCGCCGAACAGTTCCATCGGGTTGAGGCGCTTGGCCTTGACCAGTGCGAGGCCGATACCTTGCATGGACAGCGCATTCTTGATGCCCTGTACGATGCCGTCCTTGAAATACATCGCCAGCGAGAACTTCAGTTCGTTGACACGGCCTGTCTTGGCAAGATTGTCCCAGAACAGTTTCGCCACTTGGCGTGTCGGTTGTTTCTTCGGTGCCAGATTCAGACGATGCGCGTAGTTGGCCAGACCGTGCATGATGTGCGTGATGGGCAACTTGCGCGGACAGCGCACGATGCAGTTGTAACAGGAGGTACACATCCACATGGAATCCGAGGTCAATACCTCTTCGCGCTTGCCGGCTCGGATCATCATGAATATTTTCTGAGGTGTGTGTTGCCAGGCGTTGCCCAGCGGGCAGGAACCGGCGCAGACGCCGCACTGCATGCACATCCTGACCCAGTCGCCGTCCTCTACCCGCTCCATCACTTCGCGCAGGAAGTTGTTTCGGTACAGCGCCATGGCTTGTTGGTTATGATCGCTCATACTTTGCTCCTACAGAATGGATACGGGCAGGGCAAATCGTGCCCTCTCCCCAACCCTCTCCCGCAAGCGGGCGAGGGAGCGAACGATGTACTTCGCACGATTATTCATTATGCGAAGCCCTTCATAGGCGACATGCCGATTTCGTTGATCTTCTCGACATATTCGTTGATCAATGCGGCGACGCGGGCGTTATCGGTAATCGCCACTTCGTAGGTCGCCACGCGTTCTTTCTCCAGCCCTAGCTGCTTGAGCGTGTCATCTATCTTGCTCATGCGGTAGTTGGCCAGTTCCGATCCCTTGACGAAATGGCACTGATAATTGTCGCCGTGCTTGCAGCCCATCAGCATCACACCGTCATAACCGGAATTGAGTGCGTCGGTAATCCAGATGGCGTTCACCGAACCCAGGCAACGCACCGGAATCGCACGCACAAATGCGGAATACAGGTGATGTTGCAGGCCCGCCATGTCCAGCGCCGGATAGGCGTCGTTTTCGCAGGCCAATAGCAGAATGCGCGGCCTTTCGGAAAACTCGTCCGGCATGTCTACTGCCTTGATCTGGTTGCCGACGGTATCCACCGAATAGTTCTCGAATGAGATCACGCGCACCGGACAGGCACCCATGCAGGTGCCGCAACGGCGGCAACGACTCTCGTTGAACACCGGGAAACGCTTCTCGTCTTCGTCGATGGCGCCGAACGGACATTCCACCGTGCAGCGCTTGCACTGTGTGCAACCTTCCAGACGCGCAGTCGGGAAGGATAGATCACCCGAACGCGGATGGGCGGCCCGGCCGACACTGGCATTTTCCACGGCCTGAATGGCCTTGAGCGCGGCACCCGTCGCATCTTCCGTCGCCTGCAGCATGTCCATGGGACGGCGCACCGGCCCTGCGGCATAAATGCCGGTACGGCGCGTTTCATACGGGAAGCAGATAAAGTGCGAATCGGCAAAGCCCTGTTTCAGTTGCGGCATATCGGGCCCCTGGCGATAAGTCAGGTTGAGCACGGAGCTTTTCTGCATCTCCACTTTCTGCTGCTTGGCCTCTTCCGAACCGCCTTCCGCAGCAGTCACGATGGGATCCCATGCCTCGAGATTGACACCCGAAACCGGCACCTGCCCGGTGGCAAGCACCACGAGGTCCGCATTCAATGCAGTGTCCTCATCGAGGATCAGGTCGCGGAATTTCACTTCGCAGCCATCCCCTGCAGTTTCCACGGATGATGCTTTGCCCTTGGTGAAAATCACACCCTTGTCCTGTGCACTGCGGTAGAAATCTTCGCCCATGCCCGGCATGCGCAGGTCGGTGTACATCACCACCGTGTCCACTTGCGGGTTGGCATCCTTGAAATACATGGCCTGCTTGACGCTGGTGGCACAGCAGTGGCCGGAACAGTAGCTCAGGTGTGTGCCGCTTTCGTCACGTTGTCCGGCGCATTGCAGGAACACTACGGACTTCACTTCCTTGCCGTCGGCACGTTTGATCGCGCTGCCGTTGGCCTGTTTTGCCAACGCTTCCAGTCCGGCCTGATCAATGACATTGGGCTTGCCGCCGCCAAGTTCAGGCAATTTGGCAATATCGTATGTATTGAAACCGGTGGCTTGCACGATGCCACCCACCTCTTCCGTGGTCATGCCGTCCGTGCCGGAGATTTGCACACTGAAACGTCCCGGCGCACCGGAGGTCTCGGCGACAGTGGAACGCAGGTAAACGGAAATGTGCGGATGCGCGCTGACCTTGCTTACCAGGTCGGTAACGCCAGTATCCTGCGGTTCTGCATAGGGCTGTTTGAACGGTACACGCTTCCAGAGTCTGGCGGCCCAGCCACCCAGATTTTCTTCCTTTTCGACGATGACGACGTCGTAACCCGCTTCGGCTGCTTCCAGTGCCGAGGTCAGGCCGGACATGCCGCCGCCGACCACCAGCAGGCGCTTGTTGCTCGCCTTGTTGGGATTGCCTTCCGGCAGTTTCATTTTCTTTACTTCGGCGCAAGCCATGCGCACGTAGTCGTCCGCCATCTCCTGGCGTACTTCATCGTGCTGCTCGCCTTCGGCAACGACCCAGATCACGCCTTCGCGCAGGTTGGCACGCGACATGGCGACGTCGGAAAAATTGAACGCTTCGGTCTTGGCTCGGCGTGAACACGCCGCGATGCAGACATGGGTGACAGCTTCCTTCTCGATGTCATCGCGTATCATCTGCACGCCTTCTTCGTTGCACAGGAATGCGTGCTCGCGCACCAGCGCCATCTTGCCTTCTTTCTGTGCGATCTTGCTCAGTTGCCCCACATCGAGCTTGTCACCCAATCCGCAGCCGCTGCAAATATAAGCGGCAGTCTTCATCTCGGCCATTATCTTGCTCCTTCACTTGCAGCGGTCTTGTGGACGACCTGTATCGCGCGCAGTGCCGCTGCGGTAGCGCTTTGCGCAGAACGGTTCACATCAAGCGGGCTGCTTGCCGCCCCGGCGGAGAACTGGCCGCCGCTGGTTGCGCCTTCGATGAAACCGGAAGAGTCGGTGATAAGATCAGCCGGCAGTTCGATGCCGTTGCTTTCCGGCTCCATGCCCACCGCCAGCACCACGAGGTCGTGCTGTTCGGCATAGCGGTGATAGCCTTCTGTGTCCACACCATGCAGGATGAGATCGCCCGTCGCCTCGTGCAGCTTGATGTTGGCGACCTTGGACTTGACGAATTTCACTGTCGAGTCCTGCTGCACACTCTGGTTGAAATCTTCCAGGCGGTCGATGGCACGAATGTCGATATAGTAGACGGTAGATTTGCCTTCCATGCCGTATGCTTCACGTACGTATTGGGTCTGTTTCAATGTCGCCATGCAGCAGATGCGCGAGCAATGGCGCAGATGGTTTTCGTCGCGCGATCCGGCGCACTGGATGAAGGCGATATTCTTGGCTTCCTTGCCGTCCGACGGGCGCAGCAGCTTGCCCCCCGTTGGGCCTTGTGGATCGGCCAGGCGCTCGAACTCGAGGCTGGTAATGACGTTGTCGAAACGATCATAGCCATAGGGCTGTATCTTCGCCGCATCATACGGTTTCCAGCCGGTCGCCCACACCACCGCGCCGACTTTCAATTCAACCGTTTCCACCTGCATATTGAGATCGATGGCGTTGTACTTGCAGGCTGCTTTCGCCTTTTCACCTTCCGGTGTGCCGACAATGGACACATCCAGCACATAACGCTGGGGATAGGCCATCGCATGCGGCAGATACGCAGCACGTGTTTTGGCCAGGCCATATTCGTAAGGGTTGGAAATTTCCGTCTCCACCACTTTTGCGCATTCGCCGCAAGCCGTGCAGTTCTGGTTGACGTAGCGCGGGGAGATATTGAGTTTGACGGTGTAATCGCCGCGCTGTCCGCTGACCGAAAGCACTTCGGCCTGTGTCATGACGCGCAGGTTACGGTTCGCCTTGAGGCGGCGCAGGTTGATTTCAAGTCCGCAGGTGGGATGGCACATCTTGGGAAAATAGCGGTACAGCAATGCGGTACGTCCGCCCAGGCTGGTATTGCGCTCGGCCAGGATCACCTGTTTGCCACATTCGGCCGCCTCCAGCGCCGCCGTCATGCCACTGATGCCGCCGCCTACGACGAGGATGGTTTGATTCGTTGCAATGGATGGACTCACTCAAGCCTCCGGTCTATCTAAATACTCGCGCTGCGAGTCGTTTGTCCTTTCCTCATGTGCGGGAAGGGATTTGGAGAAGGGGTAACCCCTTCGGTCAGATTCAATTGCATGGTTACTGCAAGGTGCGTATCTCAAAACTCATTTCCTCAAGGTCGCCCAGTATCCAGGTCGGCGTCGCATTCACACCGGGGGCGTCTATACCCGCGACTGAACCAGGGTTAACCAGCCAGCATTTTCCGCCTTTGACATCATCCTGCATACCAATATGAGCAGTGTGGCTATGGCCGTGGCAGACCAGATCGTAATCGCCTGTACAGGCATGGGCCTGAGCATGGCGGGGCATATGGGTGACATATATCCTGCATCCACCAAGTTCCAGGACAGCCTCGTGACCGTAATAGGTGAAAAGCCCGTCTGAATTCGCCATTGCACGGTACAGCGCTGCCACGTCGCCGATGTTGTTGCCATGTACGGCATGAATAGGAATACCAAACTGGAAGGATGCACGCAGTGTGTTCACTCCTATCAGGTCTCCGCAGTGTATTACGGCTTGAGCCCCGGAAGCTTTGGCCTCCACTATCGCCTCTACCAGAGGGGCTGAGCGGTCATGACTGTCTGAAACAATGCAAATCTTCATTCATTTTTGTATCGCGGAAACTGCGGTACATTAAGCAGAATTCACACACTTGATGTCTATAACCATATCGGGTGGGGGACCCTATAGCCCTGATGGGGTAGGCGGGGAAAAACAGCCTGTGTTTTGTTGATATTTCGGGAAAAGCAGCATAACCTAACGAATAAATTCGGTATTGTCGTGTGCTTCGACCTGGTCGGAGCACCTGTTGGGAACCTCCCAGGCATTCTTGCAGAATCTATGGCGAAAAAACTGAAGACAGTGAACGCGCCGGTTAACGCAGAGTTCTATTGGACGCGCGATCCGGAGTTCGAGCTTCCTGGCAAAAATGGCGGGCTGGATACCTGCGTTGAACAGGAATTCGCCGAGTCCCGCAGCACCGACCTCAGAACCTTGTTGAACACATTTCTGGAAACGGCAATTGGCATTATCAAGGCCAGAGCCGGCGTGATACGCGTACTGTTGCCCGACGAACAGACCATGCAGGTCATCAGCGCGTACGGATTGACGGGTGAAGAACTGGAAGCCGAGCGCATCGTCGAATTGGCATGCGAAGACTGCGGTAAGGACGCATTTATACATGGTCTCTGCTCCACGGATATCGATACTTGCGTAACAAGACACGGCGACGTAACGCACCGGCAGTTCCGCTCGGTCATCTCCATCCCACTGGAAAGCCACAGCGCTCCCGAGACACTTCTGGGCGTTTTCACGCTTTTCTTTGATACACCGCAATCCACCTCCACGGGTGAATCCGGCGTAGCGGTCAATTTTGCCGAACTCATTGGCGCCCTGATCGAACACATCAAGACAACCCGTGAAATAAGACGGGAAGAACTACTGAGAGAACGTCAATCCATTGCCAACGATATCCATGATTCGCTGGCACAGACATTGAACTATGCACGCATGAGTACCACGCTGCTGAGCAGCGCTGTGCGTAACAATAACGAGGTCATGGCGACAAAATATGTTCGCGACATCGACGAGGCGCTGGAAATTGGTCAAAAATCCGTGCGTACGCTGATCACCGAATTCCGCAGCGAGATAGACCCTGCTGGCCTGTTACAGGCGTTGCAGACCCTGGTGGATAAATTCAGCCGACAGCACAACATCGTCATTGATCGTTCCATACGGATCGCCGACCTTGATCTGCCGCTGGAATATGAAATACAGACTTATCACATCGTGCGTGAAGCGCTTTCCAACATTGTCAAACACTCCAAGGCAAGCCATGCAAGATTGATCGTCGATCACTTGTGTGGTTACTACGTTTTCACGGTTGAGGACAACGGCAACGGTACTTTTTCACCCGTGGAAGGACATTACGGAATCATCATCATGCGCGAACGCGCGCAACGCATCGGCGGCGAAGTCAAGGTAGAAAGCACCAAAGGGCTCGGTACATGCGTACAATTGTTTTTTCCCGAACCGGGAATGAATTGGAGAACATCGCATGGCTGAAGAACTGAAGATCGCAATGGTGGATGATCAAAGCCTGTGTCGTCGCGGACTGAGCGAACTGCTTTCACGCGATTACGGATTCAATGTGCTCGGCGCGGTTGGCACCATTGATGAATTGCGCCTGCTGATAAAGGAAGAACCCGACATACTGGTCATTGACCTGCGCATGAAACCGCTGGACGGACTGGCCATGCTTGAGCTGATCCGCAAGGAAGGCTGCACCATCCCGGCTGTATTGCTGACCATGAGTGATTCTGAAGTGGACCTGGCGAATGCGATACGCGCCGGCGTGCGCGGCTACCTGCTCAAGGATATGGCACCGGAAGAAGTAGTGGATGCCATCCGTCGCGTCGCGGCCGGTGAACTGGTCGTCGCCCCCACCATGACCGTAAAAATGATCGACATGCTGCGCGGTGACCAGCCCGAGGAACCAAAGAGTTCGCTCAAACTGCTGACCGAGCGTGAACGAGAAATCCTGCAATTGCTCTCGCGCGGCGAAAGCAACAAGGCAATCGCGCTGACCCTGTCAATCAGTTATGACACAGTGAAACAGCATGTGCGACACATCCTGAATAAACTCAATCTGTCTTCCCGGGTCAAGGCGGCCGTTCTGTTCGCCAAGGAACAGGGCATACAGGATGACTTTGAATCTTTATCGAACAACAGATCAGAATCCAAGCAGCAAGGCAGTAAGTAAATCTATATCTTATAGAGAGCAGTTGTAATAATTTATAACCACTAATCAACAGCAGAGAGGAAAATATGGCACATATCGTCATTATGGGAGCAGGTCTTGGAGGAATGCCCGCAGCATATGAAATGCGCGAGAAACTGGACAAAAAGAAGCACAAAGTTACGGTTATCTCAAATAGCGAGAACTTTCATTTTGTTCCGTCAAACCCATGGGTGGGCGTGAAATGGCGCGAACGTAAACAGATTGAATTCCCGATTCGTAGTTATCTGGAACGCAAAGGCATCGAATTTATCTCCACGGGTGTAAAACGTGTCCACCCTGACCAGAACCAGCTCGAACTGAATGATGGCAATACCGTCGATTACGACTATCTTGTCATTTCCACTGGCCCCAAACTGGCCTTTGAAGAAGTCGAAGGCCTTGGTCCACACGGCGGCCATAGCCATTCCATTTGCCATGTGGATCACGCAATGAAGTCAAATGAAGTATGGGAGGATTTCTGCAAGAAACCCGGCCCTATCGTCGTAGGAGCGGTACAGGGTGCATCCTGTTTCGGCCCCGCATATGAATATGCCTTCATCATGGAAACCGACCTGCGCAAACGCAAAATCCGCGACAAAGTGCCCATGACATTCGTTACTTCCGAACCCTACATCGGTCACCTCGGACTTGGCGGCGTAGGCGACTCCAACGGTATCCTCGAGTCGGCCATGCGCGACAAGCATATCAAGTGGATCTGCAATGCAAAGGTCACCAAGGTCGAGGCCGGCAAAATGTATGTCACAGAGCATGACGACATGGGCCAGGAAAAGAAAAAACACGAACTGCCGTTCAACTACAGCATGATGCTGCCCGCTTTCAAGGGCGTCGATGCCGTGTTCGGTATTGATGGACTGGTTCAGGCGCGTGGCTTCATCATCGTGGACAAGCACCAGCGCAATCCGAAATACAAAAACATCTTTGCTATCGGTGTGTGTGTTGCCATTCCGCCGGTTGAAGCAACCCCGATTCCATGTGGTACGCCCAAGACCGGCTACATGATCGAATCAATGGTGACTGCCACGGTGGAGAACATCCATGCTGATCTGGAAGGAACACCAGCAGACATCGAAGCAACCTGGAACGCGGTATGCCTGGCCGACTTCGGTGAGAGCGGTGTTGCTTTCGTGGCCATCCCGCAAATCCCGCCACGCAACGTGAACTGGTTCTCGGAAGGGAAATGGGTTCACCTTGCCAAGGTCGCGTTCGAAAAGTACTTCATCCGCAAGATGAAGAAAGGCACCTCCGAGCCATTCTACGAGGGTAGCATTCTCAAGATGCTGGGCATTGAAAAATTAAAATAAGGTTTTGTCCGCCTGCAAGCAAAAAGCCCCGGATTCCGGGGCTTTTTCATTTTGATAATCAATGAAACTTCAGATTGACGATTCGAATTGACATTTATACAT
>JBNLBY010000071.1:0-12376 GCA_050303535.1 Sideroxydans sp.
GACACCATCAAGCGCCTCGCGCATGAAATGGGCATCACCGCGCGCGACCAGAAGATCGAATTGCCGATCGCCTGGACCGATAGCTGGGGCAAGGAACATGACACAGTCACCGGCAACCCGGTTGCGTTCCACGCCATGCGCGGACTGGCCGCGCACTCCAACGGCTTCCAGACCATACGCGCGCTGTCGATCCTGATGACCATTCTCGGTACCATCGACCGGCCGGGCGGCTTCCGGCATAAACCGCCATTCCCGCGGCCGATTCCGCCCTGTGCGCGCACGCCGAATCATCCCAAGGCAATACAGCCCAACCAGCCGCTCGACGGCATGGCACTGGGCTGGCCCTCCGATCCGGACGACTTGTTCGTGAACGAAGATGGCAGCCCGGTGCGCATAGACAAAGCGTTCTCCTGGGAATATCCGCTGTCGGTGCATGGCATGATGCATAACGCCATCACCAACGCCTGGCGCGGCGATCCCTACAAGATCGACACGCTGCTGCTATTCATGGCCAACATGGCGTGGAATTCCACGATGAACACCAGCGAAGTGCGCAAGATGCTGGTCGACAAGGAAGAGAACGGTGAATACAAGATTCCGTTCATCGTGGTGTGCGATGCATTCCACTCGGAAACGACCGCGTTCGCAGATTTGATCCTGCCCGACACGACCTATCTCGAGCGCCACGACGTGATGTCCATGCTGGACCGGCCGATCTCGGAATTTGACGGCCCCGTGGATTCGGTGCGCATTCCGGTACTGCCGCCCACGGGAGAAAGTAAACCATTCCAGGAAGTGCTCATCGAACTCGGTACGCGCCTGAAATTACCCGCGTTCGTCACACCTTCCGGTGAACGCAAGTTCCGCGACTATCCCGACTTCATCGTCAACTGGGAGACAGCGCCGGGTTCCGGCATCGGTTTCCTGACCGGCTGGCGCGGCAAGGGCGGTGAGAAATCCATCAAAGGCGAACCGAATCCGAACCAGTGGGAAATGTATGCCCAGAACGATTGCGTGCATCATCATGTATTGCCGCGTTCCTACCAGTACATGCGCAACTGGAACAAGGGTTATCTCGAATGGTCACAGCGTAGCGGCATCACACGCTACTCCGAACCCATCCTGATTCATCTTTATTCTGAGGTGCTGCAGAAATTCCGCCTCGCCGCGCAGGGCAAGAGCATCACGCGCCAGCCGCCCGCACATCTGGCCAAGCGCATAGAGACATTCTTCGATCCGCTGCCGTTCTATTACGAGCCGCTGGAAACACAGACCACGGACAAGCTCAAATATCCGCTGACCGCGCTGACCCAGCGCCCGATGGCGATGTATCACTCGTGGGATTCGCAGAATGCCTGGCTGCGCCAGATCCACGCGCACAACTATCTTCATATTAATTCGCGTACCGCGAAAGAATCCGGCGTTGCAGATGGCGACTGGATATGGGTCGAATCGCAATGGGGCAAAGTACGCTGCATGGCGCGTTACAGCGAGTCGGTGGAGCCCGGCACGGTATGGACCTGGAACGCCATCGGCAAGGCGGCCGGTGCGTGGAACCTGTCGCCCGATGCCAACGAATCGCAACTGGGTTTCCTGTTGAATCATGTAATCTCGGAAGAACTGCCGCCACAGGCAGACGGCAAGCGTTTCTCCAATTCCGACCCCATCACCGGGCAGGCCGCCTGGTACGACGTGCGCGTGCGCATCTACAAGGCAGGTGAAGACGAGTCCGCACAGACCTTGCCGCAATTCGACACCATGAAAAAATATCCCGGCATGAAACAGCATCCGCGCTGGCAGGCTTACTTTGGCGGCGGCAAAAAGAAGGGGGGGGCGCTATGACGCAACTCGCCCTGGTCATCGACCTCAACGTTTGTGTTGGTTGCCATGCCTGCGTGACCAGTTGCAAGGAATGGAACACTTCCGGCTCGGCTGGCCCGCTGTGCGACGAAAATCCCTACGGCCTGAACCCGACCGGCACCTTCTTCAATCGTGTGCAGACTTTCGAGATCGGCAAATTCCCGAACAGCGAAACGCTGCATTTCCCCAAATCCTGCCTGCATTGCGAAGATCCGCCCTGCGTGCCGGTGTGTCCGACGGGCGCATCGTACAAGCGCAAGGAAGACGGCATCGTGCTGGTCGATTACGACAAGTGCATAGGCTGCAAGTACTGCACCTGGGCCTGCCCGTATGGTGCGCGTGAATTCGATGAGAAGCAGAAGGTGATGAAAAAGTGCACCCTGTGCGTGGATCGCATTTACGACCAATCGATGCCGGAAGCGGATCGCAAGCCTTCCTGCGTGAAGGCCTGTCCGACCAGCGCGCGCATGTTCGGCGACATTCATGATCCGGAATCGGCCGTGTCGCAGGCGATTCGTGAGGACGGCGGTTATGCGCTGATGCCGGAGTGGGGAACGCATCCCGCCAACCATTATCTGCCGCGGCGCAAGACCAAGCTCAAGATTCATGCGGACGAACTGGAACGCGCGGACAATCCGCTCAAGGTGGACGGACAACTGCCCAAGCCGGGCAAAGGTGCCCCGTCCATGGAAGATGTATCTGCCTGGTAAAACGAACGATGAAACCTGCTTTTTCCGTGATCTTTTTTACTACTTTACTCGGTGCCGGACAGGGACTGTTCCTCGCGCTGTTTACGCATCAATCCTATGCGCTGTTCGGCCTGTTGCCGATGCAATCCGACGCTTTTTACGGCTACGGCAGTGCGTTGGCGTTGCTCTTTCTCGGTGGTGGCCTGATCGCATCCTTTTTCCATCTGGGCAGACCTGAGCGTGCCTGGCGCTCGGCAACACAATGGCGCACATCATGGCTGTCGCGTGAGGTTATCGTGCTGCCTGCGTTCATGGGCGTAGTGTTCCTGTTTGGAGTATTTCATCTGGCCGGGTTCAGACCTGAAGTGGTGACATTACCCAGTGGTCTGCTTATCGATCTTTCCATCGTGATCGGCGTGATTGGCACGCTGCTGGCATTCGCGCTGTTCGTCTGCACCGGCATGATCTACGCCTGCATCCGTTTCCTGCGTGAGTGGAGTTCGCCGCTGACGGTCATCAATTACATCCTGATGGGCGGTTCGTCCGGTTTCATACTGGCTGCATTTTATGCGTCATCCGTTGCGCCGACAGAGACGGATTTCTTTGCCGGGTGGGCGATCATCATCACGTTGCTGGCATTCATCGGGCGCGGCGCTTCGCTCGTGCGTAACGCCCGCCTTAAACCGAAATCCACCATGCAGACCGCCATTGGTGTAAAACACCCGCATATTGTGCAACGTTCGATGGGCTCCATGGGTGGCTCATTCAATACACGCGAGTATTTCCATGGCAAAAGCGCAATGGTATTGCGCATGATCCGGCCGGTTTTTCTGCTGCTGGCTTTTGTGATTCCGTTATGCATGCTGGCATTTGGCATGTTTACTCCCGCGTTGCTTGGAGTAGCATTCATACTTCAATACATCGGGTTGATGCAGGAGCGCTGGTTCTTTTTTGCGCAAGCCAACCATCCGCAGAATTTTTATTACCAGACCATAGGTTGAACGGAATATTTTGAATAACCAGCACGCGTACAAATACTGGCTGCATCGTCTGCTTCCATTTACACAGTGGTGGCACATGGTGGATCGCAGTTCCACGCGTGCCGACCTGATCGCGGGGATCACCGGCGCCCTGATCGTTTTGCCGCAGGGCGTGGCTTTTGCCACCATCGCCGGCATGCCGCCCGAGTACGGCCTGTATGCCGCCATGCTGCCTGCAATCATCGCCGCATTGTTCGGTTCGAGCTGGCATCTGGTTTCCGGGCCGACGACCGCCATTTCGATCGCGGTATTTGCCGCCATCAGCCCGTTTGCCGAGCCCGGTTCGCCGGAATTTATCAGCATGGTGCTCACACTCACCTTCATGACCGGTTTGTTCCAGCTGATCCTGGGGCTGGCGCGCATGGGCGTACTGGTCAACTTTATTTCACACACGGTGGTGATCGGTTTTACCGCGGGAGCTGCAGTGCTCATCGCGGTCAGCCAGGTGAAGAATTTCCTGGGTCTTGATATTCCGCGTGGTTCCCCGGTTCATATTGTGATCCAGCAGGCAATTGCGCAGGCTGGTGACATCAATCCCTATGTCACTTTTGTCGGCGTGGCCACGCTTGCGGTCGGCATTATTTCCAAACGGTATATTTCAAAAATGCCGTACATGATCGTGGCCATGGTGCTGGGCAGCGTGGTCGCCTGGCTGGTCAATCTGGAATTCGGTGTGGAAACCACGATGATCAAGACAGTCGGTGCTTTACCTGCACACCTTCCGCCTTTTGTCGTTCCCGATTTTTCCTACGGAACCATCGAAAAAGTGATATTTCCTGCGCTGGTGGTCACCATGCTGGCATTGACCGAAGCGGTGTCCATTTCGCGTGCCATCGCTGTGAAATCCGAACAGCGTATCGATGGCAACCAGGAATTCATCGGACAAGGTATCTCGAACGTGATCGGCTGTTTCTTTTCCAGTTATGCCTCCTGCGGATCATTCAATCGTAGCGGTGTGAACTATGCAGCCGGTGCGCGCACGCCGCTTGCCTCCGTTTATGCCTCGATCTTCCTGTTGTTCATCCTGTTGCTGGTGGCGCCACTGGCTTCCTTCCTGCCGACGGCTGCCATGGCGGGGATTCTGTTTCTCGTTGCCTGGGGACTGATCGATTTTCACCACATCTTTTCCATCGTACGTACCAGCCGTTCCGAGACTGTCACATTGTTCGTCACATTGATAGGCACGCTCATTGATCTGGAGAAGGGCATCTTCTTCGGCATCCTGCTCTCGCTTGCCATCTATCTTTACCGTGTGTCGCGTCCCAATTTGGTTCCTGTTGTACCGGCGAAAGAAGAAGGGGCCTATCACTTCGTGGAAGCCGAGGGTCATCCGCAATGTCCGCAGTTGGCCATGGTGCGCGTCAATGGATCGATTTTCTTCGGTGCCGTGGATCATGTGCAGAGTAGCCTGATGAAGATCGATGAAATCAATCCGAAACAGAAAACCGCATTGCTCGTCGCCCGCGGAGTCAGTTTTGTCGATGTAGCCGGGGCCGAAATGCTGGCGCAGGAAGCACGACGGCGGCGCAAAATGGGTGGCGGATTATATTTTTACCGCTGCAAAGACGATATCTACGACTTTCTGCGCAAATCCGACAAATTGAATGATATCGGTGCGGCCAGTTTTTTTCCGACCATGTCGAACTGGATCAAACCTGTTTATTCCACGCTGGATTCGGGGATATGCAGGAATTGCAAGGCACGCATCTTCTCCGAGTGTCATGACAAATTACCCGACGGTGAAGCCCGGACTGCATAAGACATACAACGAATCTGGATGCCGTGAGATTGAATATTTGAGTCGATTAAAGGGAACACTGCAATGAACGCAAATGCCATTCAGATAAAAACCGTTGTGGCCGCTTTTATTTTCATCCTGATCGGTATGTCTGCCTTTATCTTTGGGCCGAACCGGGAGATAGCCATTGTCCTCAATCTGTTACTACTGACCATATTCCTGTTTGCTTTCGAGGTGGTCGGGGTCGATGTTGCCGCAATCAGCATCATGGTGTTATTGGGGCTGCTCAGTCATTTCAGCGATTGGGTCGGCCTGCCCAAGCCGTTGATCGAGGGACGCGAACTCTTCAGGGGCTTTTCCGGCAATGCCGTGATATCGATCATCGCCGTGATGATCGTCGGCGCGGGACTCGACAAGACCGGACTGATGAGCAAAGTCGCGAGCTTTATCATCAAGGTGGCGGGTCGTTCCGAAGCCCGCATCATCCCGGCAATTTCCAGCACGGTCGGTGTTATTTCGAGCTTTATGCAGAATGTTGGCGCTGCAGCCCTGTTCCTTCCCGTGGTTGCCCGTATCTCAGCGCGTACCGGCCTGCCCATGTCGCGTCTGCTGATGCCGATGGGCTTCTGTGCGATTCTTGGCGGCACCATCACAATGGTGGGTTCCAGCCCGCTGATCCTGTTGAACGACCTGATTTTGGCATCGAACAAGGGGTTGCTGCCCGATCAACAGATGCATACCTGGTCGCTGTTTGCGGTGACTCCGGTCGGCCTTGTGCTGCTGGCTGCCGGTATCGTCTACTTTATTCTTGCCGGCCGCTTTGTGTTGCCGAGCAGCACGGTGAAGGAAGCCCCCGACAGTACCGACGTAATGGATTATTTTCGCAAGCTTTACGGGCTTGACTATGCGGTCTTTGAAGTTGTCGTCCCGGAGGGCAGTCCGATAGTCGGTCATGTGATCAACGACATCGAACAGCCGAATCGGCTGCGTGTTGTTTCCATCATGCGCGGCAGCGACGATCTGCGTATCGGTCCGGCTCGTGACATTGAGATTGTTCCCGGCAGCGTGATGGGAATACTTGGCGCCCCGGAGCGTCTGCGCGAGTTCGCTGTCGCCAACGATTTGCAGTTACGCGAAGAACTCGAAACATTCGCCGAACAGTTATCGGCAGCAAAATCCGGTATCGCCGAAATCGTCATTCCGCTTCGCTCCGATCTTCTCGGCAAGAGTGCGCGTGATATCTGGATGCGCAAGAAATATGGCCTCTCGCTGATGGCACTGAATCGCGGCGGCAAAACCATGCGTGAAGGTGAGGGAGTACGCGATCTTCCATTTCAGTCCGGCGATGCACTAGTGGTTCACACCAGTTGGGAAACCCTGGCGCATTTGCAAAAGGACAAGAATTTTGTCGTCATTACGACCGACTTTCCGCGTGAAGAATTACGGCCACATAAGGTAAAGGCTGCACTTGTCAGTTTCGCGCTTGCGCTTTCGCTGATCCTGTTCAGCAACATCACACTTTCGGTTGCACTGATGAGCGGTGCGCTCGGCATGATCCTGCTGCGCGTACTCAGTATCGATGAGGCTTATCGTGCCGTGAGCTGGAAAACCGTGTTCCTGTTGGCAAGTCTGATCCCGCTCGGTCTTGCCGTCGAGACCAGTGGCACGGCAAAATGGATCGCGGAACAGACGCTGTCTGTTCTGGGGGATACGCCGGTCTGGATCATCCATTTGGCGATTGTAATTCTTGCCTCATTCTTTACGCTGGTGATGTCCAATGTCGGGGCGACCGTGTTGTTGGTCCCGCTGGCAGTGAACATCGCCATCGGAGCAGGTGCCGACCCTTCGCTATTCGCGCTCACGGTGGCGCTAGCAACTTCGAACGCTTTCTTTCTGCCGACCCACCAGGTCAACGCGCTGTTGATGGGGCCGGGCGGTTACCGCGTGGCCGATTACATGCGCGCTGGCGGGGTCATGACCATCCTGTTCATCGCAGTGCTCATGCCCATGATGTACCTGATTTTCTGAAGCTATCCGGATTTTGTGCGGCATTCATAACACCAATGGGTTACAGCTTCCCCCCTTAGTGGCTATGGACGCCAATAGCACGAATATTCCTATAATGCAGTTCAAGTTCTGTGCGGTGACGCATTTTTTAATAACGAGCGGGAGATAAAACAATGAACTTCGATAAAGAGCTGAACGCACGTGGCTTGTCCTGTCCTTTGCCTATCGTAAAAACAAAAAAGGCACTGGTTGACATGGCTTCCGGTCAAGTACTTAAGGTCATTTCGACCGATTCCGGTTCCGTGAAGGATATGGCTGCTTTCGCCGAGCAGACCGGAAATGAGCTGTTGTCTACGGTTGAAGAGAATGGCGAATTCATTTTTTACATGAAGAAAAAATAATCCGTTTTTCTTTATTCACATAATCGGGGGACAAGTATGGCTACCAAGAAAATGGCGATCATCGCCACCAAAGGCACGCTGGATATGGCGTATCCGCCGTTCATTCTGGCGTCGACCGCTGCGGCTCTGGGCTACGATGTACAAGTATTTTTCACCTTCTATGGCCTGCAATTACTGCGCAAGGATTTGTCCAACGTGATGATCAGCCCGCTGGCCAACCCGGCCATGCCGATGCCGGTGCCGATGCCGGTGATGGTGCAGATGCTGCCCGGTATGGAATCCATGGCAACCATGATGATGAAACAAAAGCTCAAGAAGCACGGTGTCGCATCGCTGACCGAATTGCGCGACCTGTGCCTGGAAGCGGATGTGAAATTTGTCGCATGTCAGATGACAGTCGACTTGTTCGAGTTCGACAAGAGCGAATTCATCGAGCAATGCGAATACGGCGGTGCAGCAACATTCATGGGCTTTGCCGGGGATACCGACATTTGCCTGTTCGTATAAGACAGCGGTCATTACAACAGGAGTCGTCACTGTGGTGACTCAAATTTTCGGGGAGAAAAACATGAGAATTAATCGAATAGCAATTTCATTGTTTTCAGTGGGCATGGTGGTATCGCCCTTGGCAAATGCAACCAATGGCGATGAAATGATGGCCGTTGGCTCACAAAGCACGGCGCTGGGGGGTACCGGTGTAGCCCATTTTATGGGTGCAGAAAGCACATGGGCGAATCCAGCGATGCTGGGCAAATCCACGGGCAATGAGGTCACAGGTGGGATTGTGCTTTTTTCGCCCGATGTAACCAACACCGGCATGCCAGGAGGCGCTGCTGCAACCAGCCAGGCATCCACGAGCTATATACCGGATGTGTCGTATTCCAGCAGGATCAACAGTAACTTGACATATGGTATCGCGATTGCCGGTATTGCCGGTATGGGCGTTGACTACAAAAATGCCAACGCTGCAACGCATATCAAGGCGAAATCCCAATTAAGCATTCTGCGTGTGGTTCCGACCGTTGCCTATAACACGAATGACTTCGGCGTCGGTTTCTCTCCCATATTCCAGCAAGGCTCATTGATGCTGACCTATAACAACGGAGTTGCGTACAACGCATCCGAGAAAAAGGATTCAAGCTCAGGCATCGGTTTTTCTCTGGGTGGATATTTCAATGCGGCCCCCGGGGTGACCGTGGCCGCTGCATACCAGTCAAAAATCTCAGCTAAATACGGTACCCAAATTTCGGGGGCGGGCGCTGGTTTTGGCCTGACGACGGATAATTTTGGGGACGACCTGGACCAGCCGGCGGAATTCAAGCTGGGCGTTGCCTACGCGTTGGCAAGCATGATACTGACAGCCGATTACAAACTGATCCAATGGGGAAGTGCAGCAGGTTATAAGGATTTTGCCTGGAAAGACCAGACAGTCATTGCCATCGGAGCCAAATATGCCGCCAGTGGCTACTGGGTGGGCGTGGGCTACAACCATGCAAACGACCCGATTGGGACACTTCCTGCGTCTACTGCAGGTGCGCCAGGTTCAGTCGCGTATAAAAATGCAGCAGTCAACTTCTTCAACAACATGTTCTTTCCCGCCATCGTAACGAACTCATATACCTTAGGCGGGGGCTACGATATTTCCAGTACGTTAGCTGTTGAAGGCGCAGCAGTGATAACCCCCAAAGTCGAAAAAACCGTGGATGTTGCCAGCTTTGGCGGAACCAATACGACGACGCACTCACAACAGTCTTACGAGGTTTCCTTGCGTTATAAATTCTAAGTTTCCCGATGAATGATCGACAAAGCGGCAATCTGATTGCCGAATAGTTGATCGTCCCAGTGGCTGATGAACGCAATGTTCATCAGCCATTTTTTTATAGTCAGGTTAAGACAGATAAGAAGGGACTACCTTGCAGATTGTTTCCGTTTGCTTTCTGGCTATTCAGTTTCGAATTACATGAACCAGTTCAGGAACAATATGGCTGGCTACCAGTACGGGTAGCCACCCGTATTGTCCAGGTCTTTTTTGGGTGTTGCCGGTTTGCTGATGAAGTTTTTCGACAGCGTAAGGAAGAGCGGAGTAGGGCAGACCAGGCGTGAGCAGACTTTTGCAATGAACGCAGCTGCCATCAGCGGCAATATCATTTCGTGGTTGTCCCTCATTTCCATCACGATCACGAATGCGGTGATGGGTGCCTGGGTGACACCGGAAAAGTAGGCGACCATGCCGAGAATGACGGTGGCACTAAATGGGGCGGAAGTGAAGAAATGTGCAACGTTGGCACCGAATCCTGCACCTGCAGAAAGGGTAGGCGCCATGATGCCGCCGGGTATGCCGCTGACATAGGAAACGATGGTCGTCATCATCTTCAGCAGCCCGTAGCCTTCCGGTAAGGTATCGTGGCCGTCCAGTAGCGATTTGGCTTCGTTGTATCCGCTGCCGTATGTGGTGCTGCCCGAGAGCAGACCAATCAGCACGACCACCAGGCCGCAAGCTGCTGCAAAAGCCACAGGTTTGGCCCGCATCCATTCTCCAAGTTCTCCTACCAGTCCCTTGTTGACTTCGATCAGTGCCCGGCTGAAAAAACCTCCCAACAGACCACCGGCAATACCGCAGACGATGACGACATTCCACTCTCTGCCGAATGACAATGTTTGCGAGGTGTGGCCAAAGTAGGAATAATTTCCGAGCAGGGCGAGCGAGGTGATACCGGCAATAAGCACGGTCATCAGTATGGTCGTGCTGTTGTGTTCTTCAAACGAGCGACTCATTTCTTCAATGGCGAACACGATTCCGGCCAGCGGTGTATTGAATGCAGCAGCAACGCCGGCGGCGGAGCCGGCCAGGATCAGGCCTTTTTCCACATCGTGCTGCGGAAAGCGAGCCAGCTTGCCAATGTTATGCATGATAGATGCGCCGATCTGGACGGTAGGGCCTTCGCGTCCGACGGATGCGCCAAAGAAGAAACCCATGACTGCGAGCCCGATCTTGCCGAGCGTTACGCGTACGGACAATACTTGTTTGCGGATTTCATCACTTTCATTGGGATCCAGCGTGGCGATCGCCTGGGGAATGCCGCTGCCTTGCGATCCGGGAAAATATTTTCGTGTCAGGTAAACGATCAGTGCAAATCCGAGCGGCGTGAGCACAAGTGGCAGAATGGGCGAGATGGCCAGCATCTTGTGAAACATGCCGTTTGCCCATTCGCAAATAACCGCAAACAAGATCGCGGCGAGACCGACACTCAGCGCCCCGATGCCGAATACGAGTCGGCGTTTCCAGTCCAGAATCAAATCTTCATCCAGCAGGGGCAATTTCATCGTTTGTACAGATTTCCAGAACTACGGTAACAAATTATCCAACGCTTTCATTTTATCGCGGCACCGTATGTATTTTTTGGAATACGCTGAAGAGTAAATTGAGTCAAACATACGCTCCCATTTTCGTGCTGAATTATTCTTTTTATCTGCCACTGATAATTATGATTGGCACTGCTGAATAAACACAGGTAGAAAGCATAAAGCAAAATGACGCTTACTACCACGACTTTAAACAACTTTTTAGACAAAAACATGCCGGAAGTGAAAATTTATCCGGCATGTTTGCCTTCATTAATCCAGGACACGGCTGGAAGGTATGTCGCTATGTATTGATCCGGTCCAGATAGCGCGCTCGATACAACAGGCGCGGTGGATGGAGGGGGTCGTCGGAAAAGGCAGTCCGGTCATGCAGTACGTTGTTGCACAGCAAACCCATGCCGGGTTCAAGTTGAGCCTTGAAGATATGGGGTGAGGCAGATGCCAGCAATCGTTCCAAAGCGGATACGGCTGCCTGCGTTGCGGCATCCTGTTTCCAGGCGATGCTGCGGGTGCGGGCGGTATAGCGCATGTGCAGGTTGCCCCGGCTATCCAGAGAAAACACCGGGCCGCTCTGCGCCGGACGCACGCCGTCGGTTTCATCTACACGTTCCGGGATGGTCATCGCATCGGGTTGCATCAGCGCCTGGATGTGTTGCGGATTTTCATCGCGTAGCAACAGATACGCCATCTCGTGATCCATTAACTGATTATTTCCGCCTTCGCTGGCTTTGTGCACGCAATGCAGCACCATGGCGCGAATTTCACGTTCCGGAGGATTGTAGTAGCCGTCTGTATGCCATTTGATCCGGTGGTTGGTATAGGGGATGTAGTGCTGACGCGTACCGTTATCGAACACGCGAATTTCCGAGACACCGTCCTCGCCAGCCAGCCAGTTGGCATCGAGACGTTCGAGTCCGAACTGTGCACCGAACAGACGCGGGATGTCTGTGTCGGCTTCATGTACAGGGCTTGCATAGATCGCCATGTTGCAACGGTCGATACGCTCCGTCAGTGCGCTGTGCTCGCCGGGTGTCAGGGCGCGCGGGTCGCACACTTCAACGATCAGTTCTTCAGTTGATTTTGGTGCGTTGGCCAGCTTCTGCTCGCGCCAGCGGCGGTAGCTTTCTTCGTCGTTCAGGTTAAAGGGATTGTTCATTTTGAAAACTTTTTGTCCACGAAAAATACGAAAGTCACGAAACAATGCAATTGATTTAAGTGATGTTAGTCCCCGGTCATGCCAAAGGACTCTGAACAATTTATTCCCTCCCCCTTGCAGGG
>JBNLBY010000072.1:0-12311 GCA_050303535.1 Sideroxydans sp.
AGATAATGAGTTTTCATCGAATCGTTCTCTCAAGTTTTAGGTCATTTGTAATTTTGGTAGTCGCGCTGCCCATGTTGTTGGGCTACATATATTCGCTTACGCAACTATGGCCAGTTACTGCAAATGAAGTTACATATTTGTTTTACGCAGGCGTCATTATGGCGGCAGTTATGTTCATTCAAGTAATGAATTTAATTCTTCAGGAATGGGTCATTTTGAAAGGCAAATACTTCTACGAATAGTGTATAGCAGAAGCGATGAAAGAAGGTTGAAACGATGAGCACATTTCAATGGGTGCCTTCCAGGAAGGCAAGATTACACTGCGCGGCCTTTTTGGTTACAGTAATGTCATCAATTTCCGTTTCCACGTACGCGACCAACCTTAAGACTTATACAACGTTTGGGCAGCGTGATTGCAAAGAGTGGACGCAGCATCGACAAGAGTCTTTGGCTGGAAGTTCAATTGGTCAATTTTCCACTTTTGGCGATACGTCATGGTTTCTAGGGTATCTATCTGCGTTGAATGGAACATTGACTTCTGAAATTGATGTTCTTGCTGCGATTGATGCTAAGACAGCCTATCTCTGGGTAGATAGATACTGCGCCCAAAACCCAAAAAAAGACATTGCAGATGCAGCACATGAGTTATTTATTGAGCTTGCAAAAATCGAAATAAAAAAGCTGAAAAATAGAAAAAAGAAATCAAAGCAATAGTTTGCTTTCTTTAATAATCGTAAACAATCAGCGCAATCAAAGGGGTCAGCATGAATTGACCCGGCCCTTTCGGACATTTTAATCAAGCGACACCATTCCTTCGCTCGCGAACAACATGGGGACGGAGCCCAATTTATTTTGAATGAAATGGGGCTCCGTCCCTATGCATTAAAGCCCCCGCCCCTCGTATTCGACAATCATTTCGGATACTGCTCCGTAAGTCCTTACAATGTCGGCCACATCCAATTCGGAGCTTGCGGTATATGTTCTGCATCTTCTGTAAGACTGACTCGACCCAAGAGCCTTCTGAGGAACACATAATCCCGGAATCAATGGGAAATATTGAACATGTATTGCCACTAGGAACAGTGTGCGGCAAATGTAATCAATATTTTTCCCATAAGATTGAGCGCCCTTTGCTTGAAACGCCAATGTTTCGTCGTTTGCGTGCTGGTATGAATATCCCAAACAAGAGGGGGCGGCTTCCTGGTTGGAAACCTGATGATGGTTTTACTAGACCGGACTATCGTCAAATGAGCCGCTTTCTTGGCAAGGTCGGTTTAGAAATATTAGCATTCAAGACTCAGACGGTCACCGAGTGGAACAACGAGATCGTTCACTCGCTGAAACTTGACGAACTGCGTCAATATGTCAGGTTCAACCAAGGGCCGGACTGGCCATTTACGGTTCGTACGTTACATCCGGCAAATGCACTTTTCCAAGATAGTAGCGAGCGCTATGAGATCCTGCACGAATTTGACATTCTGGTCACTGATAGCTCAGAGTATTACAGTGTTCTATCGTTGTTCGGTGTAGAGTTTGTGATCAATCTCGGCGGCAGAGTCCTGGATGGCTATCGCAAATGGCTCGAAGCGAACGAATTCAGAAGTCCACTATATACCGGAAAGAACTTCGCTAGCATCAATCGCTGACCCATCAGGAGAAATTCATGGCTGATTTTATCGAACGTATCTTGATACTCGCCAAGACCTACCCGTCACCCAGCACAAGATATGTTGAAACATCCTGTGTTGCAGGAATTAACGAGCATGGGCAATTGCGTCGTTTGTACCCTGTACCATTCCGACTTATCGAAGATGGTCAACAATTCAAGAAGTGGCAATGGATCACGGCGCGTGTAAAGAAATCGAACAATGACAATCGTCTGGAAAGTCATCGCATTTATGTGGACACTATCGAATGCGATGCAGAACCGCTCTCCACAAAAAACAATTGGGAAGAACGATGGGTATGGATTGATCGTTTGCCGGCATTCACCAATTTCAAAGACATAAATGGCGGTAGAGAAAAAACGGACGTCAGCCTCGCACTACTCCACCCTAAGCGAGTCATCAGTTTGGATATAAAACCGGCTCGCAATTCGGACTGGACAGAAGATGAACTGGCAAAACTGATGCAAGAACAGGTTCAAGGTAATTTGTTTGACGAGACGGAGGCTAAACGCCAGGTTCGCGAATTAAAGAAAATCCCGTTTGATTTTTATTATCGCTATGTTTGCGATACGCCAGAAGGCGAAATCGAAGAAAGGCACAAAATTGTGGACTGGGAGGCAGGTCAGCTTTACTGGAACTGCAGACGCAGCCATGGCAAAGATTGGGAAGTCCCGTTTCGCGCCAAGTTGGAGGGAAATTTGACCGGCAAGGATCTGATGTTTCTGATGGGAAACCAGCACCGCTTTCAGGATCAATGGTTAATCGTCAGTTTGATCTACCCGCCTATGCAAAGGCCAATCCCGAATCCGCAGATATCTTTGTTCTAACCTCATCAGCTCGAATGTGAGAAACCTTAGCTCCACATCGTTGCCTGACAGCATCAGCCACTATCGAACGATGGCAATAGTTAAAATCGGCTTCAAAACAAAGTAGCGCACAATTTGATGAAGCTGCCAGCAACGTCAGTTCATCAATTGCTTCATCTTGATTTTTGAGATGTCTCAAGAATCCCTCTTTATAGCGCTTCCAGTTTGCATCATTTCTGTAACGGTCACGAATCGGTTTCGGACAGCCTAGATCAGCTAGATGTGTGTATTCCAAACCACTCAAGTTGAGGGCATCCGCCAGCGACTTTTTTGAGAAACCGGGTTTGCGCGACAGAGGCAGCTCGCGAACATCAACTACGGTCTCAATACCGTGCGCCTTGAGCAGCGTGAAAAACTGTTCAATATCAATACCCTCATAGCCGATTGTGTAAATTGTCATTTCCCGCCTTTCAGTTGGCCGCAGTTTAACGGACTTCCATAGCTTCATAAACCATGATGTTTGCGATGTTAGCTCAAGCCCCTCGTCGGCAAATAATAAACGAGGGCAGCCCACGCAAGGCGTAATAATCAACGGGCTTTGCGCCAAATGTCAGCTAAAGGTGCCACCCACAATATTTCCATCCGTGATCCGTCTTCACAGGCATGGATACGACCTTAACTGCTTTCCCACAAAATTCTGTGGTATTGCATTAGCTGTTTAACAACCATGGGGAAAGCGCTTGCGAATCCATCATTTGAATTGCGCGACGCTCTGTCCGGTGAGCGCTAAACTTGTCAATGGCGCGGGGGGTCTATTTTCGCCAGCGCTAATGGTCTGCCATTGTCTATTGATCGAGACCAGGAACAATTTGATTCTTGTCGATACCGGCCTGGGAGAATAATCGGGGACAGACCACGGTTTCTCCGACACCCATAGCTCCCTTATTCCGCCTTTCCCAAACCTGTTGACCTGTCTGCTACTGTCACCTTTACGCTCGTGTTTTTCAACGAGGAGTGATTATGACAACGCGCGATCTTTCGACTGATGATGGTTTCCTTTCTGCTTTCAACGACTGTTCTGCTCCGCCCTCTGCGTTCAATCACCTGGGTCACCTGCGTATCGGCTGGATTCATTTGCAGCGTTATCCGCTACGGCAAGCGATTGACCTGACTTGCGACGGCATCGACCGTTTCGCCAGTCATCTTGGCGTGCCGGGAAAATATAACCGCACGCTGTCCGAAGCGCTGATGCTGATCATGGCGTATGGCGGCGGCACAGATCGGACCAAACCGTTTGACGTTTTCCTGGCAGAGAATCCGGTACTGGTGGGTGATGCGCTGGGTTTGCTTGGCCGGTACTATACTGACGACCTTCTTAATTCGCCGGCCGCGCGCAAGACTTTTGTTGCGCCGGACATTTCGCCTTTGCCATGAACTTATTGACGATCAGGCAGCTCGCCGCACTTGCGGGTGTTTCCCGTGCAGGTCTTCTGTATTACGAGACGGAAGGCCTGCTGGTGCCCGCGCGTCGCAATGCGAGCGGGTATCGTTTGTATGGGCAGAAGGAGGTGCAGTTGGTGCAAACCATCCGCGCGTTCCGCGATGCAGGCGTTCCTGTCCGGATGATCAAGGATATTTTGAAGAACCAGTCCAGTGTTTCGGTCCGGTTGCTGGAGCAACGTCTGTTCGACCTCAGTAATGAGATGCGCAATCTGAAGGAGCAGCAGATCCTGCTGGCCCGGCTGCTGGCACAGGCGACATTGGGCATGCCGGGCAAGGTGAAAAGCAAAGAGACGTGGGTGGCACTGATGCGGGCAGCGGGATTTTCAAATGACGACATGGCGCGCTGGCATGCGGCATTCGAAGCCAGCGCACCCGATGCTCACAGGAAATTCCTGGAATCGCTATGCCTGTCGCCTGAAGAGGTCAAGGCAATCAGGGAATGGCCAGGGTCGAAGTAGGTCACGTTGCACTTTTTGCCACATCCGTACAACAACCAAATCACTCAACCTTTACGAGTTGCGAAACCAACGGTACCTGAGTGAATCGTTTAGCTAAAATATAGTTGTTGTCTGAATTCAATTTGCAAACAGCATAGCCTGAAGATGCCCGCCTTTACTGACTTGCAGGGCATTTGCCTGTTGCCTGACCATAACAACACGACTCCATCCTACACGATGGTCTATACCTTTTGGCATATGGTCTAGTTGTGCCTTTGCTGCTAGATTGCGCGCTTCGCGCCGACAGGACTTCGGCGCGTTATGCAAGCGGGGTAAGCGGTCTTGTTGCTCCGTCAATCAATAATTGATAAGGGGGGGAATCGATGTTGAAGCGAAATATCGGATTGTTGCTTATTACATTGCTGGTCGGGGCATGTGCGACTCCATTGCGCGTGGACCTAACCGCCGAACAGCGCGCCAAGATCGGCGAACTGAAACCACGCGTAATCGTGATCCAGGATGAAGTGATCGCCGCCGTAACGCCGTCACAAGTCAGCAAGGCGATGGGCGGAGGCCTTATAGCCGCCATGATTGACGGCGCAATTACAAATAAACGCGTCCAGGAATCTCAGAAGATCATGGGGCCCTTTTACGCCGCCATTGAAAATGTCGATTACCGCAAGGAATTCGATGGCGTCATCCGGCAAGAACTGGCGAAGTACCCTATCAAGACGGGCGAAATCGTATCTACGCCGCGCATGTTCAACAACGCCGAACTCGTGCGAATGACGAAAGAGCTTCAACCGGGCCAAGCGTTGCTCATGATAGTGCCACGCTATTTCCTGACCATGGATTTCCGCAATCTAGATTCCGAAACCTGGGTGACGATGTGGGTCAAAGGTAAAACTGCTGCTCCTGTCCACCGCGGCGTGCTGTATTACCAATCGCGGCCGGTGGGTGCAGGCGGCAAAACATCGATAGACCTGTGGGCTGCCAGGAACGCTGAACTGTTCCGCACGACCTTGCACGATTCCATCGTAGAGATAACGAAGCTCATCCTCATGGATGTCGATGTAAGCGCAAAGCCAGCAAAGGCTGGCGAATCAAAGCCTTTCGCCTTCAACACCGGGGCACAACAGGTTGAGATCAAGGGGCGCCAGCTTCAGGAAACCGCCAGCCGCACCGTAATGCTTGGCGACGATGGCAAGATCTATTCCCTGCCCAAGGCGCAGCCCGCCGCAGTGGCGCAACGTTAAGAGGATCCGGCAATGAAACGAGTCAATCTCCACACAATTTGCATTGCGCTGCTTGGCGCGCTGTCGATAACGGCTTTTGCAGCGCCCGTGGCCGATGTGCCGCTTGAAATAAACTACGATCGCACTGCCCGCGAGGCACCGGCGACGCAATACAGCGATCTCTGCCCGATCCGAGTGGCCGCTACTGTCGACGACCGGCAGAACAAGGAAACGATCGGGCAATCGATAAAAGGTGCGCTGTTAAGCGGCGATATGAGCAAGTGGATCACAGACGGGTTGGCCGATCTGAAGAACTACGGCGCCGAAGTCGAGGTCGGCACCGGCGAAGATCGGCCGCATAAAGGGGTGTTGATCAAGACTACGCTAACCCGCGCCTATACGTGGCAGGTTGGACTGAAGATATTCAGCATGGTGGCGCTGAAGACACAGTTCGTAAACAGCAACGGTGTTATACAGGAGAAGTACTACCGTGCTCATGGAGACAAGACCAATATGTGGGGCGCCAGCTCGGAGTACGTAACGACGCTTAACTACGGTCTCAACAACCTGCTGCCCGTGATTGCCCAGGATCTGGTCTTGCTTTGCAAGGGTTCACCAGTGGAAAAGTACTCGTACGCAGGTCCTCCGGCACCTAAGTCAAAGAAATAGCGCGCAAGGGGAACGCCTGCAATAATCAATAGCAATCGATGGGGGTCAGCCTCCATTGATTCGCTCTTGAATAGAATAATCGGGGCAACCCACGTTGGGCGAAATAATCAGCGGGCATTGCGCTAAATGTGACTTTTATATAGTCGATACAACGCGCTACACTTATTTTGCAACAATCCTGCAACAATCGGAGACAGACCACGGTTCCCACGCTATTATTATGGTCATGTCGAAACACTTCGATTAAATGCGAAACGCATCACTGAATGATTGAGGCGGACGCATATACCTGGTTCAGGCGAAACCAGACATACATTAAGGAGAAATCGTGGGGATTCTCGATCAACTTGGCGCACTGTTCAGGAGTGAGCCGGAGCCGCTTTCTGACCAACTTCGATCAATGGCGCATGACCGCCGCCTCAAGCCGCGCGTCAATGCACGTGAGGGAACGCGGGTGCTCATCATTGACGATTCGAAAACTGTCGTCACGGCAATCAAGATATACCTGCGCTCCGTCGGCTTTGAAATCTTTGAAGCATTCGATGCCGAAACCGGCCTGAGTATCATCGAGCAACATCCACCGGAACTGATCTTTCTTGACATCATGCTGCCCGGCATGAACGGCTTCGCTGCACTCCGCACCATCCGGCGCAATCCGCTGAGCCGCGACATTCCGGTGATCATGATGAGCGGAAACGAGCAGGCAATGGAGCAGTTTTACGGTTCGCGAATCGGCGCCGATTCCTTCATGAAAAAGCCTTTTTCGCGTGAGGAGTTGTTCTTCCACATCGAAGGACTGCTCGACCACAATGCTGTTCCGCGCCGCGTCGAATTTGTTTCCGAAGCATTCCCCGGTGACGCTGCGGCATCCATTGCCTGATCCGAAATAGAACAAGCGGAGTTACTGGATCAGGCTCCTGAAATATTCTGTTTCGCCCATGTACCCAGTTCTTCAAGCCCGGCCTGGAAGTCTGCACGGCCGAAACCGATACGGACGTGCCGGTCATCTCCGCCGAACAGGCCAGATGGCACCATTGCGATCCCTGCTTGTTGTACCAGCCTTTCGCAGAAGCTGGCGGCGGAGTCTGAAGCAATAAGTCTGGCGAGCCCGACTGAACTGGCGCGTGGCCGCATCCAGTTGAAGAGCGACGGATTTGCCTTGAGCCAGACGTCAAAAATATCCAGGTTACGATTGACGATGGTGCGATTGCGCACCAGGATTTTTTCACGTGCACGAAGCGCGATCAGTGCGAGGATTTCGCTCGGTGCACTTCCGCAGATTGTTGTGTAGTCTTTTGCTTCTATCACACGTTCAAGCACAGAAGCGTCCTGCGCAGCCAGCCATCCCACCCGCAGGCCCGGCAAGCCGAATGCCTTGGACAGTCCGCCAAGCGCGATTGCTCGTGGGTAAAGTGCAGCGGCCGAGGGCAGCGTTGCCTTCGGGTCGTGTTCGAGCATGCGGTACATTTCGTCGGAGAGCACCCATGCCCCTGTCGATTCGGCAATTGAGATGATTTGTCTGAATTCTTTTGCACTGGGAAGCCAGCCTGTCGGATTGTGCGGGAAGTTGATCACGATCAGCTTTGCGCCGTTGGCAATCTTTTCGAGGCCGGCCGGTTCGAAACGCCATCCCTGGTTTTCTTCAGGCCACCATTCCCTGATCTCTCCACCCGCAGCACGAGCGATCTCGTGAAGTGATTGATAGGAGGGCATGGTGACGACAACTGGGTCGCCGCGCTGAACCAGCGCCTGTATCGCAAGGAGGATGCCTTCTTCCGGGACGACTTCGATGATCTGTTCCGCATTCAGACCCGGATAGAGTGCTGCAATCTCCCGGCGCAACAGGGGCAACCCGCGGCTCTCGGTGTATCCGAGACGCAGGCTGTTCCAGAGTGCGAGTATCTCTTCGTCGGCCTCGGCCAGCAGTTCCGCCATTGAAAGCGGTTCGCAATCTGAACAGGAAAGCAGGCGGCGCGCACTGAATTCATGCGCCGCAAAATACCGTTCGAGTGCAAAAGGAGCGGGAAGCATGGAGTATCCCTATAGTCTCAATGTCATATCTGCGTTGCGCCGTGACGAACTGCATTTTGGGCGGCGCATGCTCTGGGCCGGCGCGCTGTATTCATGATTTTCAAGGTCTTCGGTGCGCACCGCAACACAAAGATGGGCATCAGCGCATGACAGGATGAGTTTTTTCCATTCCAGTTCCGCAATGATGTCTGCATATTCGGCACCAGCGATCTTTTCAATTTTTTCTTTCGTTTGCGGGCCTTCGAGGATGGCATCCAGGACGTGTTTTGTCATACCGCTGAAATCATACACGCGCACTTTGGCATTTCGGCCGTCGACGATGCGGGTCAGGCCAGGATAGGACTTGGCTTTAAGAAAGGCTTTTCCACGGCAGGCGTTTTCCAGTTCCTTGCGGACTGTGGACCAGAGTTTTGCGTTGGGGCTTTCTATGGCAATCTCGTCGGGATCGAACCAGCGCGAGCTGCCAAGCTCCGGTTCGTCTGCAGTCAGCTTGCTGCCAAGCCATGCCCCACGGTGGCGAAAGCAACCCACGACTTCGGCATCGACAGGCGCGCGCAGCAGATGCGGTATGGTGCGTATCACACTCAACGTATCTTTCACATCTTCCGGCGTTTCACCGCTGAAGCCTTCAAGCAGCGGAGCAAAGAGCCATTCCAGATCGATTTCATGCGCCAGGCGCATGACCATGACATTGTTAAGCACGGTTGTGCCTTTGCGCATGCGGTCCAGTATGGGCTGATTGAGCGCTTCAATTCCGCACTGGAGATTCAGGAACCGCGCTTCGCGGAATTGGCGAAATACTTCCGCGCCGATCCAGCGGCTGTTGATCAATCCCCACAGACTCATCGATTTTGGCAACGTGCTCAGGGCGTCGGCCAGTTCGCGCACCCGTTCCAGCGAAGGATTCATTTCCAGGTCGCCGAAGATTATCCCGGTTATGCCATACCGCCTGTTCAGCCATTTCAATTCTGTGGCCAGTTCGACCGGGTCGAGGTAACTATGCCGCTCGCGTACTGCGTGACAGCAGAATTTGCATTTCGCCCAGCTGCACCCTCGGGATGCGGATACGACCAGCTGGAAATAGCCGCGATGCCGCAGCAGGAGCTTGGGCAGATTGGGGGCACGGCGCATGACAGACGACCAGCCCATCGAGGTGCGAGGTGGCGGACCAATGATGTTGCGCGGCAAATGGTCACCATCGGTACGGCTGCGTACTGCGTTCAACAGGGCATCAACACCATCCCGTGCGATAAAGCTGTCGATCATGGGAAAGGCAGAGGCAAAGCGTGCAACATTTCCCGCGTCGAAAAGGCCACCGCCGAAGACAATGGCCGGTGGTGTTGCAGCGTGGCGCCGAATTTCCAGCGCGACATACAGCGCGGTATAGAACTGGCTGTTTTGCGAACACGAAAATCCGATGACGCGATGTCCGGCCTGGGCGATTTCCCTGGCACGTTTCCGCAGATGTCTCAGCATGGCAGCGCAATACGTCTTGATTTTCGGGCTGCGGGATAGTTGTTTGCGGGCATCACCGCTGGGCTCGAAGCCATCCGGCAGCGGAAAGAGCGTTTTTCCTGCGGCGCTTTTCTTTATCTGGTCATGAAAAAAAACTTCGTGATAGGTGAACGACCATTGCGCAATGTCGCGGTCGATATCGATGAGTTTTTGATGCCGGCGCATGAGCAGGTCGCTGAACTCGGCGCAGAAAAAATAGCAGGTGGAGCGGACCTGGTGTTTTGCAAGAGCCGCCGAGAGGGTGGGAAGTGCGCCGGGAAGCAGGCTATGCCCATACCCGGGAACAGAAACAAGTGCAACGCTCATATGAAGATCCCCTTTGTCGAACAAGTTGTACTGGCATTGATCCCGGTGTACGGGAATCGTGTCTTGCGCCAGACCTCCTGTTCCGGGGGATCCCGCTTTGTGCTTCGCAACGTACTTGCGGTGCGATATGCGTGTGGCGGATTTGCAAGCGTGACGAACTGTAGGGAGTTGGTCAGGTAATGTCAATATTGGCGACAGGAAACCGAGGTGCAGCTTCCAAACCGCCTGTTCAAAACTTTCAGAACAACGGCGAATCCATATCCAGCATGTCCCAGTCGGCGCTGGTTTCGCGGCGTTCGACGACAAGATCGCTGAGGGGTCTGGCACAGCAGAACAGGACCATGCCCGCTTCTCTGTCTTCTGGAGGCAGTGCGATCTCGGTGGATTTGCCGTGGTCCACTTTGCCATACAGCAGATTGCCCTTGCACATACTGCATGCGCCATCGTTGCAGCCGAAAGGCAGGTCGTGGCCGTTGCGGCGCGCGGCTTCGAGTATGGTTTCACCTTCTTCGGCGGTGAAGGTGTGGTTGCCCGGCTGAAGTGTGATGGTGAATCCCATAATGTTTTCCATTCGTTAATTAAAGGCAAGTCAACTTGAAGCAGCGGAACCGGATTCTTTCATTCCTTTCCATGCTGATCAACTCAATCTGTTTTCCCTTGATATTCACTTCGGCGTTGCAACAATCACTTCGGTGGGCACGCCGAATTTGACGATCACGTTATCGTGATCCAGCGACCAGTTTGCGAAATCAAAGTACTGGCCGAGCCGGATCGGACGGCAACCGCCCACCAGCGAGGAATGCAGGCGAAAGACCAGCGACCACAGTCCGCTGACGATGCGCGAAGCCACTGTTACGCCTTCTGTCAGGCTTGCCAGGCAAAGCTGGCCGCCAGGCTGTAGCACCCGGTGCGCCTCGGCAATGGCCTGGCGGATGTCGTCTTCGGGCAGGATGTCGAAGAGATAGACGCAGACGACGCGGTCGACGGAGTGGTCTGGCAACGGAAACTGCATGGCGCCATCCGACTGTATGACTTTCGCGCGGTCGGCGTAAGGTGCGATGCGCTGCGTGGCAAGGTCGATCATGGTGGTGCTGAGGTCGATGCCCAGGTAGGTAGACGTTGCAGGCAGGTGTTTGCTCAACAGGCGCAGCGCAAAACGACCGGTGCCGCTGGCGAGCTCGAAAACGCTGGCGGCCTGCTCGAATGCGGCATGCGCAACGAGATTGTCGAGCGCCGCATCTTCATAGAATGCCTGCGCATCCTGCTTGCTGCCGAAGCGGTCGTAAAAAACCTGTGCCTGTTGTCGGGTGAAAAGCATACCGGTCTCTTTCGGGTGGGTATTTCATATATTAAATCATGGTTGTTTCGTAAAGCAGACGATTTTGGAAAACGTTAAAATTGTCCAACTATTCCCAATAGCACCGGGATCGTTTTCATTCCAGCCAACCTGCCTTGCAAATATTATTCGATGCTGGCCTTGAATCTCCTTCTTCCCGGAATATTTGATCATCAATATGGAATCTGACATTTTTCGAATCAATCCATTGAATAGCCTGCGCGGCAAGCTGACGGTGGCGTTGTTGCTTGTCAGTTTGTTGACGGCATTGGCCGTAGGCGGAACAGCCTACTGGATGTTGATGCAGGATTTCAACTCAACCGTGCGCGAAATCGCTTTTGCGAATTTCCAGAAGGACGTACAGGCCTACATCAGCGAATATGGTTCCTGGGAAAACGCGAGCCGCAATGAGCACTTTGGCGAATATATGGTGCGGCACCGCAATTCTGCCGAGCGGCGCATGCCTCCCCCTCCACTGCAGGAAGGATCAGGCACAGCCATGGGGCCGCGTCCAGGCACACCACCCGGCGTTATTCCAGATCGCAACCCGCCTTTCCGTTTCATGTTGATTGATCCACAAGGCCGCGTGCTGCTTGGTGAGAGACGTTCAGGAGGCAACCCGGTAAGCAAAGCCATTCTTCATGATGCGCGCCCGATCAGTGTGAATGGCAAGGTCGAGGTGCTGGCTGTTCCGGTCGGACCGCCGCAACTGAGTGTGCAGGACAAGGCTTATCTCGACATTATGCGTAAGGCGTTGCTGGATGGCTTGCTAGCCGCCTGTGTGCTGGCTGTCGTGCTGGGGTTAC